>CAWWAG010000005.1:0-97589 GCA_963934845.1 uncultured Halioglobus sp.
GGGCAGATCAGTCAGGTCAACTGTGATTATCACGACCTACATAACGCGATCCGCGCTGGCGGAATTGGCTCTGTTATTAATGAAGTTAATGTGGATACGGTGAACGAACTTCAACGTATCGCGGTTCAGGAGACTCGACTGGGCATTCCGCTGCTGATCGGACGCGATGTCATCCACGGATTTAGAACGATTTTCCCGATTCCCCTGGGACAGGCGGCCAGCTGGAACCCTGACCTGGTCCGACAAGGCGCGCGAATCGCCGCGTTGGAGGCGGCCACGGCCGGGGTCAACTGGACCTTTGCACCGATGATAGATATCACCCGCGATCCCCGCTGGGGCAGGATTGCTGAATCTCTTGGCGAGGATCCATATCTGTGTAGCGAGCTTGGCGCAGCAATGATCGAGGGCTTCCAGGGTGAACATCTGGAGGCACCGGGCGCCATCGCCGCCTGCGCAAAGCATTTCGCCGGCTACGGTGCCGTTGAGGGGGGATTGGACTATAACAACGCCAATATCCCGGAGAATGAACTGCGCAATGTCTACCTTCGGCCCTTTAAAGCTGCGGTAGATGCCGGGGTCATGACGTTCATGGCTGCGTTTAATGATCTCAATGGCGTCCCCGCATCGGGCAATGAATTCCTGATGAAGCAGGTGCTGCGCACCGAGTGGAACTTCGACGGGCTTGTCGTGAGTGATTGGGATTCCATACATCAGCTGTCGGTACACGGGTTCACCAGGGACGATAAAGACGCTGCCTTCGAAGCAGCCAACGCCGGCGTCGACATGGAGATGGCCAGCCGCACCTATTCCAACCATATTCCGGCACTGATCGAGGAAGGTCGTATTGACCAGCAGACAGTCGACAACATGGTCTACAATATTTTGCTGGTCAAGCTGCGACTAGGCCTGTTCGAAGACCCCTACACCCATCCATCGCGCTTGCCGCAACTGCTCAACGAAGAGCATCTGCAGGCCGCCAGAGAGAGCGCTCGGCAGAGTTGTGTGCTGCTAAAGAACAATCATTGCACCCTGCCGCTCTCACCCGACCAGCTGTCCTCACTGGCGGTCATCGGCCCACTTGCGGATGACCCCTACGAGCAGCTGGGCACCTGGGTATTCGACGGCGACTCAAGGGACAGCCAGACCTGCCTGCAGGCCATTCAGGCGCAGGTTGGCGACAGTATGGCTATTCACTGGTCGCCAGGCTTAGAATCATCCCGCCACCGCGACCACAATGGCTTTGACGATGCAATACAGGCGGCGCGCGACAGCGACGCGGTGGTGATGATTATGGGTGAGGAGTCCATCCTGTCTGGCGAGGCACACTGCCGCGCCGAGATCAATCTGCCGGGCGCCCAGGAGCACCTGATCGAGGCGATTGCCGAGACTGGAAAGCCCATCATCCTTGTTATCATGGCCGGCCGGCCGCTGACCCTGTCGAATATCATCGACAAGGTAGATGCCGTTCTCTATGCCTGGCACCCGGGCACCATGGGCGGGCCCGCTATAGCGGATCTTCTGTTCGGGCTCGAGTCCCCATCCGGTAAACTGCCGGTTACATTTCCGCGCGTTGTGGGGCAGGTTCCAATTTATTACGCCCGCAAGAACACCGGCCGCCCCGCCACTCACGACAATATTACCCATATCGACGACATTGATGGCCAGGCCGCGCAAACATCACTTGGCATGTCGGCCTTCTACCTGGACGCGGGATTTACACCGCAGTTCCCCTTTGGTTACGGCCTGTCCTACACCCACTTCGAGTACAGTGACATTGTCGTTTCCGCAGAACATGCCCGGCTGGGCGAGAATATCGAGGTTAGCGCTACTGTTTGCAATGCCGGTGAGTGCGAGGCAGAAGAAGTCGTCCAGCTGTATATCCGTGATACGGTGGGCAATGTCACCCGCCCGGTGCGTGAACTTAAAGGCTTTACCCGAGTGCGCCTGGCTGCAGGCGAACACCGACGCGTCAGCTTTACCCTCAGCAGTGAAGATCTTGCGTTTCACAACCGCAAGATGGAACTGGTGACCGAGGCCGGCTGGTTCCATGCCTGGATTGGCGGCGACTCCGACGCCCCGCTATGGGTTCCATTCGAACTGCACGAGCCCGGCCATGAGTGATAACTCCCTACTATGACTGAACAACGCCGCTTTACGGTTAGCACAGCCCTCATCGTTGCACTGGGAGGCTTCCTGATGGGCTTCGATGCCTCGGTGATCTCCGGCGTGGTTGGCTTTATCGAGGTCGAGTTTTCACTGAGCAAGATTGAACTGGGCTGGTCAGTCGCATCTCTGGCCTTCATGGCGACATTTGCCATGCTCGGCGCCGGCCCGTTGAGCGACCGACTGGGGCGCAAACCGGTACTGCAATTGGCGGCACTGATGTTTGCGCTATCGGCGGTCTGGTCCGCGCTGGCAGGATCCTTTATCGAACTGGTGATTGCACGTATGGTCGGCGGGCTGGGCGTGGGCGCAGCGCTGATCATCGCACCGATGTACATTGCCGAACTGTCACCCCCTGCGCTGCGCGGACGCATGGTTTCCCTCAACCAGCTCAATATTGTCGTCGGAATCTCGGTTGCCTTCTTCAGCAACTACCTGATTTTGCAACTGGGTGCGTCCACTGCCGACTGGGCGGCAGCGCTGAATTTTGACGTGTGGAACTGGCGCTGGATGCTGGGCCTGGAGGCACTGCCCGCGGTGCTCTACCTTCTGTTGCTGCTCAAGGTACCCGAAAGCCCGCGCTGGCTGATCATGCGTAATCGCGACGGGGAAGCACTAACCACATTGCGGCGCGCTTATGGCACCAAACAGGCCGACGCACAGTTGGCGACAATCCGCGAGAATATCGCACTGAACAGCCAGGCCGAGGGCCATCAGCAGCCACTGGGCTACCTTTTTCGCAAGCCCATGCGACTGGTTTTATTGATTGGTGTGAGTGTCGCCGTGCTGCAGCAAATTACGGGTATCAACTCGGTCTTTTTCTATGCGCCGATGATTTTCGAACAATCCGGCATCGGCACCGATGCCGCCTTTATGCAGGCCATCCTGGTGGGACTGACCAACCTGATCTTTACCCTTGTGGCAATGGCACTGATCGACAGTTTCGGGCGCAGACCTATTCTTCTGACCGGGGTAGCTGGCATTGTATTCTTCATGTTCCTGCTGGCCTGGGCCTTCAACTCAGCCACCTACTCGCTGACCGCAGACACCATAACCCAGCTCAGCGCGGGTATCGATCGCTTCGCGCTGCAGTCTTTGCAGGGTGTCACTTTCCACAGCGACATCGAGTTCAAGAGCGCACTGGCTGCAGCCATGAGTACCGAACAGGTGCAGCGTCATGAATCGGAGCTGATTGCGGCAGCCATCAACATGAACCCACAGCTCATCCTGTTTGGCATACTGGGATTTGTCGCGAGTTTCGCAGTGTCATTGGGCCCGGTGATGTGGGTGCTTTTTTCCGAACTGTTCCCAAACCGTGTGCGCGCCATAGCCATTTCTTTCGTCGGATTTATCAATTCTGGTGTTAGTTTTCTGGTGCAACTGTTATTCCCATGGCAGTTAGCAAACGTGGGCATTGCAGGCACATTTTTCATCTATGGTGTCTTTGCCATCATCGGCTGGTTAATCATTGCTCGACTACTGCCTGAGACACGGGGTAAGTCATTGGAAGAAATAGAACAACAACTTGTCGCGCCTACAGGCGGCACAAAATGACGGGGGCCACTACCATGAGACACGTTCTATTTGCGTTTACATTTGCACTGCTCGGTGCCGGCCATACATGGGCACAGGGGTCCCCCGCGCCCGAACCTGAGAACACGACAATGCAACCGATCAAGGTGGAAATCGTTCAGAGCGACGGTAAATACCAGCTCCTGCGCGGCGGCAAGCCCTACGTTATTCGCGGCGCCGGCATCGATCACAGTGACCTGGAGACCTTCAAGGCACACGGCGGCAACTCGCTCAGAACCTGGGCAGTAGATGACGGGCCGATACCGGCGCGCGAGCTACTGGACAAGGCTCATGCCCTGGGTCTCACTGTGTCCTTGTGCCTGGAGTTTGCCCGTGAGCGCCACGGCTTCGATTACAACGATGCCGCGGCCGTAGCGCGCCAGAAAGAAGAGACTCGAGCCCGAATTATCGCACACAAGGACCACCCCGCCCTACTCACCTGGATCATCGGTAATGAACTGAACTTTGACTACGATAATCCCAAGGTGTTCGATGCGGTGAATGATGTCTCCAAAATGATTCACGACATTGACCCGAACCACCCAACAACGACGGCGCTGGCGGGAGCAGACAAGCGCGTGATGAGAGACGTACAGGAACGTGCCGGCGATCTGGATTTTCTGAGTTTCCAGCTCTACGCCGACGTGGTTAATCTGCCAAAATACGTCAAGCAAAGCGACTACACAGGCCCCTACTTCGTGACAGAGTGGGGCGCTGTGGGTCACTGGGAGGTCTTCAAAACTCGCTGGGATGCACCGGTCGAACAAACCAGCTCAGAAAAAGCAGCCACCTACGCCAACAGCTATTTAAAGGTAATACAAGAGCACGGTGACCAGATTATTGGTAGCTATGTGTTCCTATGGGGACAAAAGCAGGAGCGGACCGGCACCTGGTACGGCATGTTTACCGAGGACGGCTCTTCCACCGAAGCCGTGGACGTCATGTACTATATCTGGAACAACAAATGGCCTGACAACCGGGCGCCAAGGGTTAGCCGTCTCGCCATCAACGGCAAAGTCGGCTACGACAATATTACGCTTTGGCGCGGCAAGGAATACCCTGCTGAGCTGAACGCGGTAGACTCCGATAACGACGCACTGACCTACCACTGGGAAGTTCGAGAGGAAAGCAAAGCAAAAGAGATAGGGGGTGACAAAGAAGTCATCCCGCCCCTTATCGAAGGCTTGATAAGCAGCGAGTCCGGACCCAAGATATCAATTAAAGCGCCGGAAAAAGGCGGTGCCTACCGCCTTTTTGTCTACGTTTCTGATGGCAATAACAATACCGGTCATTCCAATACACCTTTCTACGTCAAGTGACCGAAATCCAACCCTAACGGAGCGACACTGGCAATGCTGAACCACCCAGACATAGCACCTCGAGTCGAGGCGCTGCTAGCACGCATGAGCCTTGATCAAAAAATCGGCCAGATGACACAGACCGAACGCATGGCAATCACGCCGGCCGAGGTCAAAACTTTCCACATTGGCTCCGTCCTGAGTGGAGGAGGCTCCGCGCCGGGCGACAACCTGCCCACCGACTGGGTGAACATGAACGATGCCTACTGGGCTGCGTCAATGGAAGCCGATGAAAACCACCTTGCCATACCAATAATCTATGGTGTCGACGCCGTCCACGGCAACAATAATGTTCTGGGGGCCACCGTATTTCCACATAATATTGGCCTCGGTGCCGCCAATGATCCCGACCTGATAGAGCGCATCGCCCGTGTTACCGCTGAAGAAATACTCGCTACCGGTGTCGAGTGGACCTTCGCGCCCACCCTGGCCGTGGCACAGGACCATCACTGGGGCCGGACCTATGAAAGCTACTCAGAGAATCCCGCACTGGTGGCAAGCTATGCCGCTCGCTTCGTCCAGGGTCTGCAGGGCAACCTGGGCGATGACAGCGTGGTTGCCTGTGTCAAGCACTGGGTAGGCGATGGCGGTACCACCCATGGTATCGATCAGGGCGAAACCACACTGATTTGGGACCAGCTGGAGTCTACACACATGACGCCCTATTACCCGGCGCTGCAAGCCGGCGTTATGACTGTCATGGTCTCCTTTAATAGCTGGAACGGTGACAAGTGTCATGGCAGTCACTACCTTTTGACCGAGGTTTTGAAGCACCAGCTGGATTTCAATGGCTACATTATTTCTGACTGGGACGGCATCGATTACCTGTCCGAGAGTTACTGCGAAGCCATTGCCATGAGTGTCAACGCCGGCATTGATATGTTTATGGTCTCGGAGAACTGGCGCTCCTTTATCGATCACCTGCGCTGGCACGTAGAGCGCGGTAACGTAGCCATGGCGCGTATTGACGACGCGGTGCGCCGTATTCTGAGCGTTAAGTTCGCCTATGGATTGTTCGAAAAGCCGCGGCCCCTGGACCGTCCTTGGTCCAATGACCCTGGGTTTGGTGGCGCCGTGCACCGCGAGGTGGCCTGTGAGGCCGTTCGCAAATCGCTGGTGCTGCTCAAGAACGAATCCCGGCTGCTGCCACTGCAGCCGCAGGCCCGGATCCTGGTCGCCGGCAAAAATGCCCATAACCGTGGTCACCAGTGCGGCGGCTTTACCGTTGCATGGCAGGGTGCCACCGACAACGAGACTATTATCGGCGGCAGTTCGATCTGGGAAGGCATAGAGGCGATCGCATCACAGGCTACTCTGGATATCGACGGCACTGGCGCGGATTCGGCGGCACATGACGTGGGCATCGTGGTAATTGGCGAAACACCTTACGCCGAGGGTATGGGCGATATCCGCGATGGTGACGACGTTATCATTCAGGCGGGCTCGCAGATCAAGGGTCTACTCAAGGTGCTGGAGCCTTACGGCAGCTCCCTGACGTTGAACCAACTCCACCCGGAGGACCTGCAAACCATCACCAACATCAGCGACCAGGGTATCCCCGTTGTGGTCGTACTTATTACTGGTCGCCCACTACTCATTGATTCGGAGATGGATGCCGCCACTGCATTCGTTGCCGCATGGCTGCCAGGTTCTGAAGGCCAGGGTATCGCTCAGGTGCTGTTTGGCGAGCACGATTTTACTGGCAAGCTGTCATTTACCTGGCCGGCGCAGGAGGATTCAACGCTGTTTCCACTGGGTTACGGGCTGACATACTGAGCCATGAGCGAACCCCTGCACATCGTCGCCGACATCGGCGGCACCAATGCCCGCTTTGCCTGCCTCGAGTCTGGCGCAGACACGCTTCTTGGAATCGAGGTGTTTCCCTGTGCAGAATTTGCGTTTCTGGCCGATGCCCTTGGCACCTATATCGAGCGACGACACGTTGAGAATGTGGGTCGCATCTGTCTCGCAGTAGCCGGACCCGTAGAGGCAGACTGGATAGACCTGCCCAATAATCACTGGGCCTTCAGTCAGAGGGAACTGGCCCGATCACTAGCAGCTCCGGTGAACGTCATTAATGACTTCAGCGCGCAGATGCTGAGTATCGACGGACTCGATGACAGCGATCTGGATTGGCTGAGTGACGCCCGCCCAGCCACCGATGGCGGTATCAGGACCGTTGTGGGACCCGGCACGGGTTTGGGCGTCTCCGCTATGAACGTCAGCGGCGAGATACTGCCATCAGAAGGAGGCCACGTGGGATTCGCGCCAGTGGATGAGCATGAAATGGAACTGCTTAGGGTGCTGCGCCAACGCTATCAGCGCGTATCGGCCGAACGAGTGCTGTCAGGCCCCGGACTTGCTAACCTGTACTGGGCCAATACGGTGCTCGACGGCAACGAACGGGAGTTGCCCGCTGCAGCAGTTACCGCCGGCGCCAAGGCAGGTGACCAATACTGCCTGAGTGCCGTGCACGATTTTTACAACATCCTTGCAGCCTATACGGGCGACGTTGCGCTTATGATGGGTGCCACCAGTGGCGTTTATTTATCGGGCGGCATTCTGCCCAGGATACCTGAGTTTCTCGACAAGGATCGTTTTCGACAACGCTTCGAGGACAAGGGACGATTCTCTTCATTTAACGCCGGAATACCACTGGCAATCATTCGCGCAGAACACCCAGGCTTGAAAGGCTGTGCACAGGCCTTAAGACGCATGGGCATCTGAACAAGGATAACCCCGATGACAAAAGTCGCACACTACGACACCAAACCGGAAGACCGTATACCGTTGCTGATGAAGCTCGTCTACGGGCTGGGCGCGTTCGTCAATAACCTGTTGGCAGCGGCTATCGGCGGAATGACTATCGTACTCAATCTAGGGCTGGGCATGAATCCCGCGCTAGTGGGCCTGCTCGGTGCGCTGCCACGACTGATGGATGCGCTGACTGATCCACTGATGGGCTATATCTCGGACCATACCCGCTCTCGCTGGGGCAGACGCCGCCCCTACATTTTTGGAGGAGCAATCGCTGCGGGACTGATCTTCATCATGCTATGGCAGCTACCTGAAGGTGAAAGTGAGGACTATTATTTCTGGTCCTTCCTGATCGGATCCATGATTTTCTACCTGGCGTATACGGTATTCGCAACACCCTGGGTGGCGCTGGGTTACGAGCTGACACCGGACTATCACGAGCGCACCCGACTGATGGCAGTGCAGAATTTCATGGGGCAGCTCGCCTACCTGATCTCGCCGTGGTTTCTATGGGTCATGCAGTACGAGTTGTTTTTCGATGACCTTGCCAGTGGCGCCAGCGGTTTAGCCGTCGTGATTGGCGTCGCCGTCATCGTTATCGGCATCCTCCCGGCCATCTTCCTGCGCGAGCGCTTTGTAGATATCGCAGTGACTGAGCAACAGAGCCTCGCAGTTCCAGCTGGGGAAATGAGTCCGTCTGGCTTGGACGGAAGTGTACGCGACTTTTTCCGCGGCTTTGTCACCGCGCTCAAATTCACGCCCTTCCTGAAACTCTGCATGGCAACCTTTCTGGTTTTCAATGGCTTTATGCTGGTGGCGTCTTTCCAGTTCTACGTCATCATTTACTACGTGTTTTCTGGCGACCAGGCGCTTGGGGCAGAATACGCCGGGTGGGCCGGAACCGTGTCCGCGTGCTCGACATTCTGCGTCATTTTCATAGTCAGTTGGCTTGCAACCAGAATTGGCAAACGCAGGGCATTCTTCGTGTCCACCGGCATATCCATGTTCGGCTACGCACTGAAATGGTTTTGTTACTCGCCGGAGTATCCTCTGCTGCTGCTATTACCGGCGCCATTTCTCGCCTTTGGTCTCGGCGGCCTTTTCACGCTTATGGGTTCGATGATCGCCGATGTCTGCGACCTCGATGAACTGGAGTCGCACGAACGCCGCGAAGGTATGTTTGCCTCGATCTACTGGTGGGTGGTTAAACTCGGCATGGCGGCGGCGCTGGCTATCAGCGGGATCCTGCTTAACGCCACCGGTTTCGACGTTGATCTCGGTGGTGGCCAAGCAGCTGAAACCCTGCAGATGATGAGAATGTTTGACGTGTTAATCCCGCTACTGGCCTCCGCGATTGCGATCTGGCTGATTGCCTCCTACTCGGTGACAGAGCAGAAAGCCCATGAGGTGCGAGTGGCGCTTGAAGCGCGCCGAGGCAAGGCCGCATAACGTAATGTCTTAGCGTATAGACCGCCTGTGGGATCTGGCCTCAAGCTCGTCGGTCTGTCATGCCGCTCCACGGTAACCTCTCAGCAAGCGGATACATTCATTGGGTGACCTGCATTAGCGGAGCGGTGCGCACCCACAAAAAAAGCCGGGGCCCGATGCAGGTCCCGGCCTTCACTAGTCGTCAACCTCAGGTTGAAGGAATCTCTCTGAATACCAGATTATCGTAAATGACACCACTGGGGTTGTAATCGGTTGCCGTGTTCTGGAAACCAAACTGCAACCGTTTATTGGCCATCGCAGAGGTGATCGTAAACGTCAACGTATGGGTAGACCAAACAGAGGTCAAAGTGGTGCTGTCAAAGCTAACAACAGGCCCCATCGGTTGATAATTATTAGCCGGATCAAGCACCTTGACGAAAGCGATGGCGGTGGAGGGGGCTGCCACGCCTGCGGTTAGTGGCTTTTTGGCATCAAACGTAAATGTGTAGGTGCCCGCGCTTCCCGGCAACAGGGTATATTCCTGAAAAACAAGCACTTGAACCTGCTGCCCAACAGCGTGCTCGAGCCCATCACCGTTGAAGTCGCTGTCATAGTTGCTAAACACATTAAGCTGACGAGATTCCTGAGCCGCGCCACCCTGTTTGGTAGTCAAAGCAGAGATTTGCGAGCCGTTGGGTGCGCCACCTGGAATACCGTAGCCGCCAACGAAGGTGCTACCGTCGGCTTGAAATATATTAACGTAAGCATTCCAATCGTCACCGAGAGTAGCGGCGCTGGCATTATTGCACTCAAAGTCGGTGGTGTAAAAAACCTTTGCCCCAATAGACCGAAACATGGGTGACATAGAAAATTGCTCAGGCTTTGTAAAAAAAGCTTCGAGAGGAGTTCCCGCCCAGGTAGCGGTGCTTAAATTAATCGTTGTAGCAGTGTTACAGCCAAAAAGGTAACGTCCACCAGACTTCCAATGGAGGAACTTGAACCCTGCGCTGGGAGACGCTGTGAAGGTCTCATTGAAAGTGGTATCTTTCATTTCTGCGTTGGTACACGTGACACCCTCCGCACAGGAGGGAATATTAGCCGATGCAAAGGTACCACCTGGAGCGCCAACCAACTGTAGAAAGCACCCTGACAACACCATCGCGAGGGCCGAAATACAAGCAATCTGCAAACATACTTTTTTCATGATTTTTACTCTTCTTTAATTTTCACCTAACATATTTCCGTTTCCACTCCCATACTTCAATACCAATACGTTGAGACGGTCTAATATTGAGATGAATTTGGGGGGAAGAACCTGAGAAAATACCACTTGGGGAGGCGTGCATAGCGAATTAGTCATATATTTATGATGCCAAAAGCGCAGCTATGGCGGCTCTCGGGCAGCAAGACCAGACTTGGACGACAGGAAAGATGTCGCCCAGGTGATCTTCCAACCACCGCGAACTCAAGCATGTATTTACACCGTTAACATTCACGAAGCCAATGATATTTTTTAAATATATCAGCCATCTACGTCATAAAAAGTTCATATAGCTGCGCTTCAAAGTAACCTATAAGTGTGTACATTTGTAACAGATAGCGTAACAACTTGCTGTTGCGACCACACTGGAGACTCGCCACATGAAATATGCACTCGCACTACTCTCATTAACTTTCACACTCAATGCCGCCGCCGGCTGCCCGCTCGAAGCCCCCAACAAGATGCCAGTGACGCCAGATGGTGCCTCGGCCAGCCCAGACACGATGGCGAGCTCCATGTCTGCGGTTCGCGCCTATGTAAGGACTATAGAGGATCTCCTCGAATGCCGCGGGATAATGCTGAGCTCTTCGCACTACGACGAATTGCTCAGCAAAGCGATGGATGCCGCGAATGCGTTCAACACCCAATTACGGATCTACCAGGAAAACAACGAGACTCTCGCCCAGAATTGATCCCAAAATTTCACCGCGTGAGGGCCCTCTGAGCGGCGTCCTCCGGCAAGGGAGTACCGTCATGCAATCACCATTCGCCACATATTCACTCATCTGGGGCGCCAACCCGGAGCACCTGCTGCTGCTGGGGGCTCTTTTTCTATTGGCCGCGTTGGTTCTATTTTCACTCGCACTTGAAGCTGGCAACTACCCGGGTATTGCGGCCTCTACTTTAAAGGGGAGATCGACATGACTACTAGCCTATTGGGCATAGATATTGCCAAACACACTTTTTAGCTTCGTGGCGCCGACAGTAACGACAAGACGGTTATGAAGAAGCGTTTGCCTCGACACAAGCTTGCCGCCTATGCGGCAACTTTGCCCACCTGCAATGTCGTAATGGAATCCTGTGGGAGTGACCGGTATTTGCAAACACTGCTGATCAATGGAATACGAGCGGTAGTAAGCCACCGCGAGGTCTTGGATAATAACCACGACCACTGGGTGGCCAATAAAAAGGCAACGTGGCGCCACAACAAAGCGGTTGTAGTGCTAGCCAACAAGAACGCGCGGATTTACATCAGGGCACAAGCTTGGCTTGCATGCCAAATATACTCCCGCAATCATCGGTGCAGTTAGGTTGATCTTAATTGACTGGTCCCATAATTCAGTGGTCATTTCATAAAGATGCCAAAAGCTCACGATACCCGCAATGTTGCCGACAATACCGAGCTGGCCAAATGTGTTTACCGTTGTTTCAACAAGCTCGCAGCACGATGCTTCTTGGCATGCTTCGAAATGAAAGCAGCTGGCTTCACCGCCGTCTTTTTCGATGGTGGCTTTAGTCGCTAAAGTTCCAGCTTCATCGATGTCAGCGATGCATCACCTTTGCATCTTCACTGGCAAAACGGATCGCAGTTGCTCGGCCAATACCGGAGACTGCGCCGGTAATTAGTGCCACTGGGTCGGTCAACCCAAGGTTAGGGTGGGTCATTACTTTCCTCGCTTTAATGTTACTGGAAGATCAGAGCTCGCTATTATCACTGTTCTGAGGTTGATTGAAACTTACTGTGCGCCAAGGTAGTGTGCCAATCGATGAGTGGCGTGGTGAGAAATCAAAAAATAAAGGGAAAGCGAAATGAGTTGTGAAAGTTGTGATATAAAAAACTTGTTGTACCAGTACGCTGATTACCTGGATAGCGGCGATATAGCGAGTGTTGCACAAATGTTTGCTCACGCGAAAATGATTGGGGTGAGCCCCGATGGGACTGAAACCGTAACAGAAGGAGCTGCCGCAGTAGAGGCGATTTATCAGTCGTTTACCCGAGTCTACGAAGATAATGGAACGCCGCATACGCAGCATGTCACCACCAATGCCATCGTTAAAGTAGATGAAGCGGGGCTAGAGGCGAGTTGCAAATCGTACGCAGTTGTATTCCAGTCGGTCGATGACTTCCCAATGCAGCCGATTATTGGCGTAAGGTATTACGATCGCTTTGAAAAAGCTGATGGTCAATGGCGATTTTCAGAGCGTAAAATTGATTCAAGGCTGTTTGGTGACTTAAGTCGGCATCTGTTACGGGGGATGTGAGGCTGTTTTTGACTTCGTGATGATACCGATAAGGCAGTGGGACTGTTTGGTGGGTTAGTTAGTCCTTTTGCTGCTCAAAGTTGTTCGCGAAAGGTAAAGGCTGCGGCGCTGTTCCGGGCGCGGATCATTTGCCGCCTGCCCCATTATTGAGGGTGCACTGGCCCAGCACTTGAGCGCTCCATAGGAGAACTGAAATGGATAAGCTGCACAGTCACGAGCACGGGCACCGCCACAGTGAGGCCAGCGCTGGTGCTATCGACAATGTACTCGATCCTGTCTGTGGTATGACGATCGATGCCGCCACGGCGCTGAGTCATGAGCACGCCGGCGCATCACACTATTTCTGTAGCGCGGGCTGTCGCAGCAAGTTTATCGCCACGCCCGATCACTACCTGAATCCCCAGCAGCCAGCGGCAGAGACAGCCACACAAGTGGCCAGTGCGTCGGCGGGCACTATCTATATTTGCCCGATGCATCTCGAAGTGCGGCAGGAGGGGCCGGGGGCCTGCCCTAAATGTGGCATGGCGCTGGAACCCGAGTCGCCATCGCTGGATGAGGGTGAAAATGTCGAATTAAAAGATATGACCAGGCGCTTCTGGTTCAGCTTGGCACTCAGCCTTCCCGTATTACTTATCGCCATGGGCGAAATGGTACCGGCGCTGGACCCGGTGCAATGGCTGGGACACACCACCACCGGCTGGATTCAGTTCGCACTGTCGGCGCCCGTCGTATTGTGGGCCGGACTGCCATTTTTCGTGCGCGGATGGCAATCGCTGGTCAACCGCAGTCTCAATATGTTCTCACTGATATCGCTGGGGGTGGGTGCCGCGTTTTCATTCAGTGTGGTGGCCATACTGTTCCCGAGCGCTCTGCCTGCCTCTTTTAGCATGGCCAATGGGATGCCACCTCTCTATTTTGAGGCCGCCTCCGTCATTATCGCGCTGGTACTACTGGGGCAGATACTGGAATTGCGCGCGCGCTCACAAACGTCAGGAGCTATCCGTTCACTGCTGGAACTCGCTCCAAAAATAGCCCACCGCCTCAATGCGCAAGATGTTGAAAACGATATCGACCTTGAGCACGTAAGCGCGGGTGATCGCCTGCGGGTGCGTCCCGGAGAAAAAATACCCGTGGACGCCACAGTGCTGGAGGGCGACAGCCATGTCGATGAGGCCATGCTCACGGGCGAGCCCGATCCGGTGCGTAAAACGCAGGGGAGTTCCCTGACAGGTGGCACACTGAATGGCTCTGGCAGCCTGTTGATTCGCGCCGAAAAAGTCGGGGCCGATACCCTCTTGTCGCAGATCGTGCACATGGTGGCGGAGGCTCAGCGCTCACGCGCGCCAGTACAGCGGCTGGTCGATCAGGTCGCGTCCTGGTTTGTCCCAGCGGTGGTGCTGTCAGCATTAATCGCCGCCGGTGTCTGGGCGCTGTGGGGGCCACCGCCCACCTTCGCCCACGCTCTGATCGTTGCAGTATCGGTCCTGATCATTGCCTGCCCGTGCGCACTGGGCCTGGCAACGCCCATGTCGATCATGGTGGGCATGGGTCGCGGTGCACATGAAGGGGTGCTGATCAAGGATGCCGCCGCATTGGAGACATTAGAAAAGGTCGATACTCTGGTGGTAGACAAAACCGGTACCCTGACCGAGGGGAAGCCGAGCCTGCAGGCCATAGTGCCACTGCCCGGCTTTAGTGACACGGAGCTTCTCAGCCTGGCAGCCGCGGCCGAAGTATCCAGCGAACATCCGCTGGCCCGCTCTATCGTCGACGGTGCGAAGGCCAAGGGCGTGACACCGCACTCCGGCTTAACGGGCTTTGATTCTGATCCCGGCCTGGGTGTGTGGGGCGTGCTCGATGGCAGGAAAGTACTGGTGGGTAATCTGCGCTTGATGGAGCGGGATCATATTGTAACGCATGAGCTGGCCGCCCAAGCCAAACACTATCGGGAACAGGGGCAGACCACCGTGTTTATCGCGGTAGATGGGCAGCCCGCCGGCCTGCTGGGTGTTGCTGATGCAATCAAGCCCACATCCAAAGAGGCGGTCGCGGCGCTGCATGCAGAGGGTATCCGTATCATTATGCTGACCGGTGACAACGCCCGCACTGCCAAGGTGGTAGGTGACGCGCTCAACATCGACGAGGTGGTAGCCGACGTGCTGCCAGCCGATAAGGCCGCCGTGGTCAAGCGCCTGCAGGATGAGGGGCGGATCGTGGCAATGGCTGGCGACGGCGTCAATGACGCTCCGGCACTGGCATTGGCCAATGTCGGTATCGCCATGGGCACCGGCACAGATGTGGCGATGCAATCTGCCGGTGTTACGCTGCTGAAGGGCGACCTGCGTGGTATCGTAAAAGCACTGCGCCTGTCACGAAGAACCATGGGCAGTATTCGCCAGAACCTGTTTTTCGCTTTTTTCTACAACGCTTTGGGTGTGCCAGTGGCCGCCGGCGTGCTGTTTCCCGTTTTCGGCGTATTGTTGTCGCCGATGCTTGCCAGTGCAGCCATGAGCATCAGCTCTGTTTGTGTGATTGCGAATGCGCTGCGGCTGCGCAAGGTTGCACTCTAACCCAGACGGAGCTGAAACGGCGGCAGTGAATCTAGAATGGCGCGACCGTAGCGCTTGGTCAAAATACGCCGGTCCATCAAGGTGATGCGGCCGGTATCTTGCTCGGTGCGCAACAGCCTGCCGCTGGCCTGCACCAGCCGCAGCGCAGCATCTGGCACACTGATTTCCATAAAGGCATTGCGCCCCTGCGCCTCCACCCACTCGGCGAGAGCGGCCTCCAGCGGGCTGTCCGGAACGGCAAACGGAATTTTGGCGATCACCACATGGCGGCAGTAATCACCAGGTAAATCTACCCCTTCGGCAAAACTGGCAAGACCAAAGATGACACTGCCCTGGCCGTCGTCGATGGCCTGTTTATGGCGGCGCAAGATTTCCTGCTTGCTGTAATCCCCCTGCATCAGAATGCGACCACCGAACTCGCCGGTAACGCCCTGGTAGACCTCCTGCATTTGACGGCGCGAGGAAAACAACACCAGACTACCTTCACTATGATCCAGAATAATAGGGATCTGCTGAATCAGTGCATCGGTGTGGGCCTGCGCATCGCCAGGATCACAGTCCATAGCGGGCACGACAAAGGTGGCATTGTCATAATTGAAAGGACTGGTTACCACTTTGTAGTTGGCCTCAGGCGGCGCTCCCGAATGTAGCTGAAAGCGATCGAACGAATTGAGCGCGGTGATTGTCGCCGAGGTAATGATGACACCTGCTGCCCTGGACCACAGGCACTCCTGCAGGATGTCTGCGGCCAACACCGGGCTACAGCGCAATTCGAAGCCAAACTGTCCTGCGCTACTGAGCAGCGTTATCCAGCGCGCCTTTGGTGGTGTCTCGCCCACACCGCTTACAGCGTACTCCCGCCACAGCGCCAGGGCGGCTTCTGCTCGACTCAACATTCCACCCACGTTGATATGCCAGGTTTCAATATCGGACTTGTCTATCCCCGCGTGCTTATCATCGAGCGCCTCTTCCAGGATATTTTCCAGTCGGTCAAAACTGGAGCTCAATTTCTGGAATTGCCCACCAAGAGATTTTGCAACCTGAATCAGGGATGCCGGCACCAGACCGTGCTCCAACCGCAACAGCTGCTCGTCTCTATGAGCTGGCACATCGGCTTCATCAAAAAGCGCTTGTACGGCTTGTTCCGCTACCTGCAACGCAGCGACCGCATCATCCATCTGCGCCGGTAGCGCCTGTATAAGCCGTTGAGCACTGATAATTGACACCAGCACCGGCGCCGCTTGCGCCAGTGCTTTTTTGTTGTCCTGCAGCCAGGTGATAGTAGAGTTCAGCCGACAGTAGCTGGCAAAATGCGACAGCGCTTTGTCGGGCAGATGATGGCCTTCATCGAACACGTAAATACTGTCTTCCGGTGCCGACAGGATAGCGCCACCCCCCAGCGCGAGGTCAGACAAAACCAGGTCGTGATTCGTGACAATGATGTCGGCGCTTTGCAGCTCGTCCCGCGCACGATAGAAACTGCACTGGCTGATGTTAGGGCAACGCCGACCACTGCACTGGCCGTGATCCGTGGTCGCACCATGCCAGACATCTTCCGGCACACTGTCCGACCAGTTGTCCCTGTCGCCATCCCACTCGCCCCGGCCGAGCGCCTGTAACATTGCATCGTAGATCGGCATCGCCTCGGTCTGCGTCGGCGCACCAAACTCATCGGGGTAGAGGGGGATTAACGAGGACGCGCCGTGCCCCTCTGCCATCAAGCGGTCCAGTTTGGACAGGCACACATAGCGACCTCGACCCTTGGCCAGCGCAAAACTAAAGTTCATGCCGCTGCTTTGTCTTATATCGGGCAGATCCTTATTGATAAATTGTTCCTGCAGCGCAATCGTGGCTGTGGCAACCACCAGCCGCTTGCCGAGTGCCTGGGACATGGGGATGGCAGCGACAGCGTAGGCAATCGTCTTGCCGGTACCTGTGCCCGCTTCAATCACACAGACAGCTGGTAAACCACGCTCTTCGGCATCATTGGGTGGAATACGCGAGAGGGTATTGGCGATCTCCGCTATCATCTGACGCTGCCCCAACCGCGGGGTGAGTGATTTGCTCTCCATGATGGCGTTGTAGGCTTCGCGAATGCTGCCCTTGAGATCCTCGCTCAGCAAGGGGGCTGCGACGAGCGCTCAGCCAGCGCCAGTTTACTCACCACCGCGTTGGCATAAATGCCCAACGCGTAGGGGCGGTGTGCTTCCGGCATGGCTTCGATACGGGCTTCAAAGGCGGCGAGGCTGCAATCGCCCTCTTCAAGATAGAGCTCATGGGGAACCAGAGCATCCGCACCGTACAGTCGCTGGTAGGCATAAATATTAGTGGGGTGCAGACAGTACCCCGCAGTGATTTGCCAATCAACTTCCCTGGCAACGGCCTCCGGGGTCTGCAGGTCATCACCCAACGGCGTGCCAAAACTGACGTGCACACGCCCTTTTTCTCCAGAAATTCCTCGTGCAATAGATGCGACATCCTCCTGCTCGCCTTTTTCATAATGGCCTTCGGAGGCCTTCTGATAAAGCTCCCTGGCCTTCATCGCATCACAGGGATCAAGTTCGTAGGAAATAGCGACGGGCACGATACCGAGGCTGCGGATGTGTTCTCCAAATTCCTGTGTAGGCTTGTCGCGACTCATCGACAGCATTTTAATAATGACCGGTTCGGTGCGATCAATGCCGTTTTTGGCGCGCCCTTCTCGCTGGGCGATCCATATCGGCGAGTGCTCTTCCAGTAGTGAATGCTGAATGTAATTGGCCAGATTTTTCGAGGCCGCCAGTAGTTCGCGGGGCCCACTTACAGCTCGCTTGACGATGAAGCTCTTGTTTAGCCTCATCAAATCCGACACCCAGGCTTTGGTGAGCAGGTTATCCCCAATGGCGATACGCGCCGTTTCGTAGCCACTGCCGTGCAACGCGTAATTCGTAAATGCGGGATCCATCGCGATATCCCGATGATTACTCATGAACAGATAAGGGCGCATAGGATTGAGGCTTTCGAGACCCGACACGCTAAATCCACCGGTAGCGGCTTCTATCATGCGCGTCATGTACCGCTCGATCACAAGTTGCATGCTGCGCACATCGGACACACCACGTACTTCGCGGGACAGTAAATAGCGCACCAAAGGCCGCAGCAGGGGTCGTAACTGGCGGGGCAGAAACGAGACCAGCTTGCCAAGGCGATACGCCGCCAGCGTATCCAGAAATTCGGCACTGTGAAGCAACCCGGACAAGACACCGGCTACTTCATCGTCTCGATAGGGCCGGATCTCTGCGAAGGGGTCGGTCAAGCCGGTAATCTCATATTTTTAAGGCGCCACACCATAACCAAATTTCCTCCACGAGTCATCCGGCACATTCGAGCAATACGGCACCGTACCCGCCCAGCGATTCACTATCTGCGCCGCAGAACACCCCCTTACACCAGCAATTTCACCGTATATCCAAAACATGCATGATGACAATTGTTACCTAATAGACATTAAATTTTGTTAACGTTTCCCAAAGAAACTCATAGAATATTTAAAAATTTACTTATAAAACAATATGATATTCTAAAAAAATATCAATAAAATCTATACTGTTACCAAAATACCCAAAAAGTTACAGTTTAGTAACTCTCTCTTATCGCCCATTGCCTCTATAATGAGTGCCACTGGAACTGATCGATTACGACCAACATCATCGGTGTTGACACCTACAGAGAATTGCAAGGAACTTGATATGAACTTATTTAAATTTGCAGCCACAACAGCCCTGATCATCTTTTCTGCCGGCAGCCTGGCAGCCAAACCCACCAGCATCGTATTTGACGCGAATGCCGCCACCAGCGATGGCACAGCTTACTCGACCTACATGGTAAAGTGCTCAAATGGCAAGAAAGCTGAGCTGACTGCCTGGGACAACCGTGGCAAGTGGTGTGTCGGCGACGCCAGCAGCGATAACTGCGAGAAGAAGCAGATCAACGCCGCTAAAGACGCGTGTAAAGCAAAGTAGGCGTATACTGCGGGTAAGCGGCCGCCATTATTATGGCGGCCGCTTACATTCCTACGCTCAATCCAGATAGCGAGCTTGCAGTTCAGCCACTTCGGCTGGCCCTACCCCTAACGCCTTAGTCAGGTAATCTTCCACCGACGGATAACGTTGCTCAATAGCGAGCAAGGCACGCGCCAGATAGTCTTCGTGCACTTCCAACATCGGCAAAATCGACCGCTCGTCCATTTGCTGCATCTGGTATTTTTCCCGCAGGCGGGCTAATTCGTCTCCCGGGTGGAAAAACTGCCCCGTGAGCATGTAGTCGCGCATAACCACTTCCCGTGACACGCCCAACGCCAAAAGAATGATTGCGGCGGCAAATCCAGTACGATCCTTGCCCGCAGCACAATGCACCAGAAAGCGCGCATCCTGTACGCTCAAAATCTCTCGAAACATGCGCGCATAGGTTTCTGTCTGCGCCTCGACAAAATCTCGATTGATCTCCATCATAAAATCAAACATGTCCTGCGGGTCAGTCATCCGCCCCTCCGCCTGTTCAAAAAACCGCGAATTGCTACCGGGGATAATTGGCAAGCTGGCGATCCGTGGCGTGTTGCCCCCGGGAAGCCGGCTGGGATCACCTGCCTGTTCTTCCTCGCGCCTGAAATCACACACCAGATCCAGCTCCAGACTGGCCAACAGCATCACATCCTGGTCGCTCAAGCTCGACAGCTGGCCCGAGCGAAATAAAAAGCCCCACTTGACCATGCGCCCATCAACTGTGTGGTAACCGCCAAAGTCCCTGAAATTCGGTGTACCTTGCATACCCAGTTTACGCTCGGCAGCCAGCACCTCTGTACCGTG
Source organism: uncultured Halioglobus sp. (assembly GCA_963934845.1). Lineage (GTDB taxonomy): Bacteria > Pseudomonadota > Gammaproteobacteria > Pseudomonadales > Halieaceae > Marimicrobium. The sequence goes on from CAWWAG010000005.1 coordinate 20,216, forward strand.
TTGATCGCGCAGGCGAAAATAGTGACGACTCCCAAGTCCCAGACCCGACATGCGCACACGGCCAGAGTCTTCGCTATAGTGAGCACTTACACTACCATTGGGCTTCAACGGCTCAACCGTGACCTGCGTATCGGGATGACTGGCTTGCCACTCGATATGATAATCGCCATCTGACTCGCGCCAGATTTGCACTGCATCTGAAATCAACATGACTTGTGTCTGGCCTCTTAAAACGGGGAGGGAACCGGCACCACCGGATCAGGTAGTCGCCGCGAGCTCCCCTTTATAATCAAAAACTGCACGCAACAGCATCTTGATCAGGTTAAGCTGGTTTTCGAGCGCCGTTTCACTGAACGGATCTTGGCCCAGCAGATCCCGGTACATCGGCGCCATCGTCACATAAGACATCACGAGGTTGTTAAAGGCCATCACTGCCCAGGGCTGCAACCCGGTGTTCTGAAACAGCGTGATGCTTTCCCCCTCTATTTTGGCATCAGACTGAAACATCGGCCGGAAGAGGCGATCTATCAACTCATTGGTATGGGGCCCGCCTGAGAGTGCCGCATGCTGCAGCAGTCTAGCCAGGTTCGGGTTGGCGTGATGCTGGCGCACAATCGTTTCCAGCCAGGAAAAAACTCGCTCGTTGGTGACCGGCCCACCATTCAACTCTGCTAAGGGGGCAGAAAAATCCGTCAACAGGCGCTCTAGCACAACTTCGTAGAGGGCCTCCTTGTTCTTGAAGTGGTTATACAGGCTGGGAGAGCGAATACCCACACGATCAGCCACGTCACCGAGCGATGTCGCGCTATAGCCCTTCTCGGCAAACAGATCTTCCGCAGCATTGAGAATGCGGTCCGCAGTACTGGGCGCCGCGGCTGTCGATGTCGCTGAATTATCCATAGGCAAAGAGTGCCAACCTCGAGAAGCAGATCAATAACAACTAATAGGCGTTAGTATACATCAGCAGACGCAAGCCAAACCAGTGAGACAGCGGTTGACATTTGGGAGGGCAATGTGAATAATCGCGCCTCTGAATTTTTTGACTCCCTTTGAGGTACTACAGTGGCGAACTCACCACAAGCAAAGAAACGCGCCCGTCAGGCGGAAAAACGTCGATCACACAACTCCAGCCTGCGTTCACTCGTGCGTACCGTGATCAAGAAGGTGAATGCTGCAATCGGCAGCGGCGATCAGGCAGCGGCCAAAACCGCTTACGATAGTGCCGTGCCTGTTATTGACCGCATGGCAGACAAAGGCATCATCCACAAGAATAAGGCAGCGCGTCACAAGAGCCGCCTGAATGCACAGGTTAAAGCTCTGTCTGCCTGATACCAGCTAAGCCGCAGACACAAAAAAGCCGGTTTACAAGCCGGCTTTTTTTATTGCTTACACTTAGCACTCGGGGCCGCCTATGTTCGCGTGGGCAGCGCCGTGTAATAAGCTACATCATACCCTGAGGCACACGCGGTCAGGCTGCAGAGATAGCCTTCCTGGTATCCGCCTCATGAACCTCGGCGAATTTAGCCAGCATAGTCTGCTCATAGGCCTGAGCTTCTTCCGTATCCAGCGGGCGCTCGAGTTCTGACCAATCGATGTCACCGTCAGTCGCCAGGTTTTCGTAATCCAGAATGCCCAACGATTCAAATTTCGGACGCACTTTGTCCGTCAGCAAACCGATGCGATTCAGATTGGGGATCACACGCTGGAAGAGCAGGTTGCGAAAAGTGGACATCACGAACCCATCGAGCACTTTTTTCCGCGCCTCTTCGACATCCCAGCCAAAATGCCGGAATACATCGGTGGCCACCAGGCGCTCGCGGCTGATTGCGCAGGCCTCGTAGGCGAATTGGGCGCGGTCCTCACGCTCTTCATCGGACAGCGTCTTAACGAAATCTTCCAGGTAATTCACACCGAACGTGACATGGCGAGCCTCGTCACGAGTCACCAGGTACACCACATCCTTGAGCACCGGATCAGGCGTAGTTTCACGGGTCGTTGCAAACGCCGAGAGCGCGAGACCCTCGATAACAATTTGCATACCGATAAATTTCATATCCCAGCGTGGGTCGGTCAAAATCTTGTCGATAATACTTTTCAGGTGCGTATTGATCGGGTACATCATCCCGATACGTGTTTGCAGGTATTTATTAAACACCTCCACGTGGCGGGCCTCGTCAAAGGTTTGTGACGCGGCGTATAGCTTGGCGTTAAATGTGGGGGCGCAAGAGCAGAGCTGCGAGGCTACCAACAACGCACCCTGTTCACCGTGCAAAAACTGAGATAGGCTCCAGGCATTCATATGCAACCAAAACTCGGCTTTCGTCTCCTCGTCCATGGCCAGATAAGGCTCGTAGTCATGGAGGTTCATCAGCTCCGGTGATTGCTGCGCTTCAGGCCAGGGGCGGTCCCAGTCGATATCCATCTCTGGATCCCAGTTGAGCTGCTTGCCCAGATCATAAAGCTTCTTGATCCTGTCGTCCTGTATCTTGTAGTCCCAGTTGTAGGAACCCGTCAACGGCGTCTGAAATATTTCAGCGACATGATCCACATCCGCACTGGTCAAGACATCTTCCAGAATAGGGTTCTCATGAGGGTAAGCTGCGTCGGGGTAGCGCTGAATCTTGCGGGGGGTAGTGCCAGTCCATTCTATTTTCATAACCATTACTCCGTGGTTTTGCTCGGTAAATTACTATGCGCGATGACTGCAGTTGCAACAAGGTAAAGTCTTGTCAAAATAGGGTTCTTTATGGCCAAATGGCTGCATGTCAATTACCACCACACCCGCCCAATACATACTGATCTTGATTGATATGGCCGAGCAGTTGGGATGCGATCAGCAAAATTTGCTCGCGGGCACATCTTTCGCCAATACCGGCCTGGCAACAATCGGCGCGCGCATACCTGACACCGATTTTAACCAACTCGTCGCCAATGCCCTGGAGCTTACCGGTGACCAAGCACTGGGGCTCAAACTCGGACAGCGCCTGAACCTGAGTGCTCACGCCGTCCTCGGTCAGGCTTTTATGACCTGCACCGACCTGGCCGAGGCGATAGAGCTATTCCTCAAATACAATCACCTGCTGGCGTCAGGTCTGCACTTTGAGTTTGAAACCATCGATGAGCAGTCTATTTTAACGGTGCTGAGCACACCGGCGGACGCCTCGGTGGAATTTGGCTTTGAGCTGTTTTATGGCGCCCTCATCAACACACTGCGCGGCTTACTAAATACACCCGACTTGAGCATGCGCATGGAGCTACCGTACCCTCAGCCAGATCACGCCGCACTTTACTACGAGGTATTTGGCGAGGACATCCAGTTCGATGCACCACAAGGCCGCGTGCTCTTCGATCGCAAGTTACTCAATACCCCCCTTCCGTCCTCCAACCCGGTGCTGCGCAATCTCTATGCAGCAGAGTGCGCCAGACTACTGGCTGATCTTGAGGAGGAAAATTCAGTGGCGGAGCGGACCCTGCGCCTGCTGCGCAAACTGGAGGGCCAGTACCCGCAAATGCCACAGATCGCCGCGATGCTCAATCTCAGCCCGCGCACCTATCGACGCCGTCTGGACGAAGAGCAGTTATCCTTTCAGAGATTGCTGGATCAGGTGCGCGCTGAACACGCCACCCGCCACCTCCAAAATAAGCGGGTGCCACTGTCCAGCATTGCGTACATGGTCGGCTTCAGCGATGCCTCAAATTTCCGCCGGGCCTATCTGAAATGGACGGGGAAAACGCCGCGGGATGTTCGCCGCGGCTAATCCCTCGCTCCAGTAAAGCGCAGGCCAGCTAGTGAAAAGTGCCGCCTTCCAGCTCGTAGCGCTCACCACAGCACTCCTGTGCCATCATGTACTCTAACATTTGCGCGTCCTCGCTGTAGGCGACCGTGCGGCTACCGTCAGGCAGGTCAAATACAGCCACCGCGCGCCAGGGATCCAAACCCTGATACAGCACTGTGTAGCCCGCCACCAGGGCGGTACCGCTGTAGTCCGCCACCAGCTCACACTCATCGCTCTCCCGGCGAACCTGTTCGGTCACATCCGCACATGCCCAGCCATCGGCGCCGGGTGTGGCCGACCACACTGCGCAGGCCTGCTTGGTCAACATACCGCTGACAGTCGTCACCAGGCCTACTTCGGCGGGATTCTGGCGCAGCAGCTGCGCCATTTTTACCGTTGCCTGAAAGACGAAATTATTCAGTGGGCCACCACCAAAGGTCATCCCACCGGTGACGCTGACATCGTGCTGCGGATTCATACCAAGCTCCTGTAACTGCACCCGCACAGCGTACGGAAAGCAGGAATACAGCTCACACAAGCGAATGTCACCGAAGTTAACGCCCGCCAGCTCCATCGCGGCTTTCCCCGCAATACGGAATCCCGGGCTGGCGCCCAGATCCTTGCGACTGGCGACCACCGACATGAAATTTGACTCCGCGAACGCGCGCGGAAACACCCACTTGCTACGCTCGATACCCAGTATCTCGGCGATTCCCACAGAGCACAGTATGAGGCCCGCCGCCTGATCGACATTCCACTGGCTGTTATGGAGCTTGGTATAGGGGAATGCCAGCATACGATTGGCGGCGGAATGTTCCCGGATGTGCTCTGCAGGCACCACTTGCTCAGACCAGCCACCCGGGTTATCTGCGGCCAACTCGCTGAAGCGCGAATACATGCTGGCCATTTGGTCACGGTGCTCATCCAGACTCAAGCCCTGCTTGTAGCGCAGCGCGCTGTCAAGTATGGCGTAATACCCTACCGGCATACCAAGCCCGCTCGCGGACTCCACCGGTGACCACATTTCATCCTCCGGACGCAGGGTGGTATCCGGACTCACATCTAACTGAGGCGTTTCGAAAGCCTCCTGTCCCACCTTTTGTGCACAGAGTGCGCGATGCTTGGCCTCGCCGCCCGTTACCAGAACGATCTGGCATTCTCCCGCCTCAATACGCTGGCAGGCGCGCGTCAAGAGCGTCTGCTGTAATATGCCAAATTCTGCCAGCAGCGTGGTGGCCGAATTCGCACCAATGCTGTCCGCCACCAGGCGGCCGGGATCGCTATAACCCCAGATACTCTTGGGCACCATGATCTCGTCTGCTTGACGCAGGAGGTCCGCGCAACCGGCATCGCCCGCCGCATCGCGCAGGGCTTGCGCCATCAGCGCCACAGGTTCCAGCGCCCGCCGGTAGTCGTCCACCTTCTGCTGCACGGCGGCAATTCCCACCAGAACCGGTGTGTTAGCGGCATACTCAGTCATGAATAAACTCTCCGGCATACCAGTTCAGCATCGCAATTTTCTCTTCCAGAGGTTTATCCTCCTCCATTTCGTAAACATTGCGAAAGCCGATAATGACCTCCGAGACACCAATACTTTCGAGCTTCTTAATACCCTCTGGCGTAAAGGCGGCCTGGCCAGTCGTATAGACCCGGAATGGCTTGTCCACAGTCCCATACTGCTGGCGCAATTGATGTATGCGACCGATATACGTCTCCAGCTCTTCGATACTTGCCCCTGCACACATCCAGCCATCACCTACCTGCGCGGCGCGCTTCAATGCGAATTCGGTATGTCCGCCTATCAACAGCGCAGTGGACAGGCTCGGCACCGGGTTCATTTTATTGGCCGGCATATCATGCATTTCACCGTTGTAACCAAAGTATTCACCAGTTTCGAGGCCACGGAAAATAGCAATCTGCTCATCAAATCGCTTGCCACGTTTTTCCCAGGGGACACCGCAAACCGCAAAGTCCTCCTCCCAGGGGCTGATACCGACACCTAAATCAAAGCGGTTTTTGGACAGCACCTGAATACCCTGTACCTGTTTCGCCACAACCGCAGCCTGGCGCACTGCGAGTTTGTAGACGAAAGTTGCAAATCGAATTTTCTCGGTGACAGCGGCCATTGCGGCTACGGCGATCAGGCTCTCAACGAAGGGCACGCTCTCCAGAAACTCCCTACTACCATCCTTGTTGTAGGGGTATTTGGAGCTGGCTTCCTGTGGATAGCAGATACTATCGGGTATGGTGATACCGTGGTAACCCGCCTGTTCCGCCGCTTTGGCCAGGGGTAGGTAGTGGTCGGGATCACACATCCCGACCTGATAGCTGAATCTCATCGTGTATCTCCTCGAATGAACGCACACTCTAGCCCGTAATCGGGCCGATATCCCCGCCCTGCGACAATTTTTGGCAACTGGCCTCACATACTGAACTCCGTACCCGTGTCTGCGATATACTTTTCACTCACCGCACGTTTAGCGGCGCCCACTGTGCGGCACGCCAGACAAACCTTGAAGGCAATGAAAGAATCCCATCTATGAGCAGATCAGCAGATATACCCGGGCCCGATACGGATGATCGATCCCAACGATTCCTGTTTGAACACGCCGACATCCGCGGCGAGAGTGCGCTTCTGGACTCGGCCTATGGCGAGTTACTCGCCATTCATCAATACGCAGACGGCGTAAGCCGTCTGCTGGGCGAGTTTCTGGCCGCCGCCACACTGCTGAGTAGCAATCTCAAGTTTGAGGGCAAACTGGTGTTACAGGTGCGATCCGAGGGCCAGATACCGTTACTCATGGTGGAGTGCGACAATGCCCTGCGGGTACGTGGTATCGTCCGCGGCGGCGAGCACGCCATATCGGAAGATTTTGACGTGCTGCTGCACAATGGACAATTGGCCATCACCATAGACCCGACTAACGGGCAGCGCTATCAGGGTATTGTGCCGCTTGAGCAGGGCTCCCTGGCCCACAGCCTGAACAGCTACTTCAAGCAATCCGAGCAATTGAACACCCGCATTTGGCTGGCCGCCGACGGCCAGCGGGCGAGCGGCCTGCTATTGCAGCAGTTGCCGGCACAGATCAGCCCCGACGAGGCGCAGCGGCAGCAGCAATGGGAGCGCGTGTGTGCACTCGCCACCACAGTAAAAGACGCCGAATTGCTGGCGCTGGACAGCGCAGACCTACTCTACCGCCTGTTCCACGAGGACCCCCTGCGGCTATTTGAGCCGTCCACAATACGTTTTCAGTGTTCCTGCTCCCGTGAACGCACCCGCAATGCGCTGTCTGCACTGCATCCGAGGGAGATTCTCGAACTGTTGGAAGACCTCGGCATCATCACCATGGAGTGTGAATTTTGTAACAAGGAGTACCGATTTGAGCGCAACGACCTCGCCGATATAGTGGAAGATCACGGGACTAAAACCTTACACTGATCACACCTTTACTCAAATTCGGGGAAATTATGTTCAATATATTTCGCAAACTGTCGCGCTTCTGACATAATTGCGCCCCCTTGAAGCTCGAAGAATGGCGCTGAGGTCCCATCAGGCCTGCGCGTCGTAACGACAGGACGCACCATGACTCAAGACATTCATACCGCCCAGGCGTACACCAACCTGGCGACTGCCAAATTGATTGAAGAAGCGCTGAAGCGTGGTGAAGGCGAGTTGTCCGACACCGGCGCCCTGCTGGTGACCACCGGTCACCGCACCGGGCGCTCGCCGGCCGACCGGTTCGTGGTCAAGGAGCCCAGCACAGAGGACAGCATCGACTGGGGCAGTGTCAACCGCCCCTTCGACAGCGACAAATTTGATGCGCTTTGGGATCACGTTCAGTCCTATATGGCGATCCGCGACAAATTTATTACTAATCTGCACGTAGGCGCGCATAGCGACCACTACCTACCCGTTAAAGTCACCACAGAAACCGCCTGGCAGTCCTTGTTCGGCCGCAATATGTTCATTCAACCCAAAACCTATAACACCGGCCGCAAGCCCGAATGGAACATCCTCAACGCTCCCGGTTTCGAGTGTATTCCAGAGCGCGACGGCACCAACTCCGATGGCGTAGTTATCATTAACTTCGCACAGCGCAAGGTGTTGCTGGCAGGCATGCGCTATGCCGGTGAAATGAAAAAATCCATGTTCTCGGTACAGAACTTCCTGTTGCCGGAGAAAGACGTGATGCCCATGCACTGCAGTGCCAACGTGGGCGAGCACGGCGACACCACCTTGTTCTTCGGTCTGTCTGGCACAGGTAAAACAACGCTTTCCGCCGACCCCGATCGCTATCTGATTGGCGACGATGAGCACGGCTGGGCCAAGAGCTCTGTTTTCAACCTTGAAGGTGGTTGCTATGCTAAAACCATCGACCTGAGCCAGAAAAATGAACCGGTGATCTGGGACGCCATCCGCTTTGGCGCGATTATCGAAAACGTGGTACTGGACGATGAACACCATGCCGACTACAGCAATACCAGCCTCACGGAAAACGGTCGCTGCTGTTATCCATTGGAGCACGTTGAGAAACGCACAGAAAACAATTGCGGTGGCGAGCCAAAATGCGTCATTTTCCTCACCTGCGACGTTTCCGGTGTACTGCCCCCCGTCTCCATCTTATCCAAGGAAGCCGCCGCATTTCATTTTCTCAGCGGTTACACCGCCCGCGTAGGATCGACGGAACTCGGCGCGGAAGCGGGGATTCACCCAACTTTCTCTACCTGTTTCGGCGCCCCGTTCATGCCGCGGCCAGCCAGTGATTACGCGGAACTGTTGATGAAACGTATTGATGATTTCGAAAGCCGTGTTTATCTGGTCAACACTGGCTGGATTGGCGGCTCTGGTGCGCCGGGCGGAACCGGCTCAAGGTTCCCTATTCCAGTGACGCGCGCGGTGGTGAATGCCTGCCAGAGCGGCGCATTACTCAACGCTCCCACCGCGCACCTAGACATTCTCAACCTGGAATTTCCCACTGAAATTCCCGGTGTTGATCCGCAGTACGTGGATCCTCGCAAAGGCTGGGGAACTGACGCTGCCTATAGCGAACAGGCGCGCAAGTTAGCCGCACTGTTTGAGGAAAATATCAAAAGGTTCAAGGCATCAGACGCCATTATGGCAGCCGGACCCAAATCCGCCTAAACCTCAAAAAGACCGTAAAAGGGCCCGCTTTATAGTGGGCCCTTTTTTGTTGCGTGACGTATTTCAGGCTCTCTTGCGGTAAAAAGCCAACACTATTTTCCCGCCACAAATAAGTCACTTTTTTCTAGTATGTTTATTCTAATTTTTTTCCGTAGTCTGGCAATCAACAAGTGAGACATCCCACTGACACAAGCGCTTTATCAGGAGAATCCCCATGGCCGAAACAACCACCACCACAGCTAAAGCAGCTAAAGCAGCCACGACTGCACGCAAGACCCCTACCAAGCGCAAGCCTGCGACCAAGCGCGCTACTGCCAAAAAGGCAGCACCTGATTTCGCTGCCAATGCTCAGGAAACGGGCCGCAATGTCTTTCTGGCTGGCCTCGGTTTCTACGGCAAGGCATACGACCAGGCGCAAGACCAGCTGAGTGAAATACAAAAGCAAATGGTAGCGCGTCGCAAGAAAGCTGACAAAGTGTACAAAGAGCTGGTCAAGCGTGGCGAAAAGCTCGAGAAAGAAGCAAAAGGTGCCATTAAGGACATCGACCTCCCCAAGCTGGAATCGTTGACAGACCGCAAAAAACTGGACGCCCAGCTGAAAAAGGCCAAAGCACGCTTTGAAGAACTGAAAGATTCCATTCGCCTCAAATCTGCTGCCTGAAGAAATCCCATCCAGGGAATATTACCCTGCTTGTCAGGGACCTTTTTGGGGGCTACTTTGTAGCCCCTTTTTTTTGTTCGCCAATCTGCTTTAATAGGCGTTCCTAATCCGCCAGCTCCATAGCACGCCCCCGCACGGGGAAGGTAGTCCGTATGAGTGATGAAAAGAATAAAGTCACCGACAAGGCCAGTGAGATCGCCAAGAATATTTGGCTGGCCGGTGTGGGCGCCTACGGCAAGGCCGTCGAGGAAGCACAAGGTAGACTGGAAAAAGCTATGGAACCGCCAAAATTATTTCGCGACCTGGTGAAAGCAGGCACAGCACTGGAGGAAGACGCCAGGGAAAGCACTGCCTCCGCCCGAAATTCCGTGGAAGAGCGCATCAACCGCGTGCGCGAAAACTTCCACAATCAACGTCCCGCGCGCATCGAAGACCTTGCCGCGCTGAACAAGAAGGTTGACCAGCTCGCGCACAAAGTCGACAAGCTCAGTAAAGTATTGGCAGAACAGGGCGTAGGAAAAAAGAAAGCCCCTGCCCCAAAGGCACCCCGAAAAACAGTCGCTGGCCGGAAAAAGGCATCAGTGCCCAGGAAACCTGTCGCGAGCAAGAAGCCCAAGGCCTGATCCGCTCACTGCATGAAAACCCGGGACCGCATTCTCGACACCAGTCTGGCACTATTCAATGAGGAGGGTGAGGCCACCACCACGACCATAGACATTGCCAATGAGCTGGATATCAGTCCCGGCAATCTCTATTACCATTTTAAAGGCAAGGATCAGATCATCGCAGAGCTGTTCCAGCAGTACGAACAGGCTATGCACCATACATTGACCGCGCCGATCGAGCGACCGCTCAGCACTGGCGATGGCAGCGTTGAGGAAAACTGGTACTACCTCTATGTGGTTCTGGAGGAGATGTATCAGTATCGCTTCCTGTACCACAACCTCGACAACCTCCTGCAGCGCTACCCGGATATAAAGCGCAGCTTCAAGCGGTTAATGCAGTTAAAACGCGCTGCACTGTACTCTATATGCCAGGCACTGTTGCGGCAGGAAGTCATCGACGCGAAAGGCCAGCAACTGCTCGGGCTCGCCGACAACATGACACTCAACCTGACATTCTGGTTCAGTTACGAGGCACTGCTTCACGACAATCGCTTACCACAAATCATTATTCATCAAGGTGTGCTGCAATTACTCACCATGGTTGCCCCCTACCTCGGCGATGACGAGCTCAGCTTCTATCACGACTGCGAATCGATTTACGTCAATATGGTTGCGGAGATGGGGCAGTTCGGGCGCGCTGCAGCAGAATGACATCTGCACCAATAATCTCCAAGCTGGCGCCGTGCTGTAGGGCCCACCATTGCCAGGTGTCGGCGCTGAAGAAACACACGTGCGTGGGATCATTCTTATAGTGCCAGCTGTCGAAGGCCACTCGATTACGTCGCAATTTGGTCATGATGCCCAACCATCCTCCAGGCGGCAGCAGCGACCACAATCGCGCCAGTTCACGGCCGGGATAGTGCAGGTGTTCAACCACTTCTGTGGCGCACACAAACGCGTAGCTCGCTTGCAGTGCCGCTTTCTCAGGAGCAAAGATACTGTCGTAGAGTACGACCTGAAACCCTGACTCGCGCAACATATGCGCCAGTGCAGGTCCCGGTCCGCAACCAAAATCCAACCCATGAGCACCCGGTGACAGGCGCGCGACCAGCGGTTCCATCAAACGCGACAGGAACTGGCGATAGCCCGGATCAGCGATATCGTTCTGATGCAGCTCGTATTCAGCGCGCTCCGCATCCCGGGACAGGTAGTGCTCGGGCGGCACAAACACCAGACTGCACACACCACAGATCAGATAGGGGCGGCGACGATCACTACTATAGGGAGATATCGTATGCCCCCCACACAGCGGGCAGTGCGTTTCACCGCTCATCTGCTATTATCCCATTTCACTTTGGCTTTGCTGAATTTCTAGGAGCGTAACATGAGCATCAAAACTGGCGATAAAATTCCTTCCTGCACACTGAAAACCATGGGCGAGAAAGGGCCTGTAGACATCACCACCACGGATATTTTCGACGGCAAGAGGGTCGTGCTGTTTGCAGTCCCTGGCGCGTTTACCCCCGGCTGCAGCATCACTCACCTGCCCGGCTACGTGGTGAATGCAGACAAAATCAAGGCAAAAGGCGTGGATACCATTGTCTGCATGGCAGTGAATGACGCGTTCGTGATGGGCGCCTGGGGCAAAAGCCAGAATGCCGAGGAATTGCTGATGCTCGCTGACGGCAATGGCGAACTCACGGCAGCATTGGGCCTGGAACTGGACGGCAGCGGATTTGGCCTGGGCACACGCAGCCAGCGGTTCGCAATGATCGTAGACAATGGCACTGTTACACAGTTGAATGTGGAAACTGGCCCCGGCGTGGAAGTGAGTTCAGCTGAAACCATACTGACACTGCTGTAACCGCAAACCGCACAACCGCTATGGCGCTCTAGGTGAGCAAGAGGTAGCACACACTACTGATAACGGCGACACCCAGCAGGTTGATCAGAAATCCCTCCCGCGCCATGCGGGCGGTACTGATCAACCCGCTGCTAAACACCACTGTGTTGGGTCCCGTGGCAACCGGTAGCATAAACGCACAACTGGCGCTCATAGCCGCCGGCACCATGATGAGTTCTGGCGCAATACCGGCCGCCAATGCCGCTGCAGCCAGCACCGGCATAAGCAGCGCAGTAGTGGCCGTATTGGAAGTCGTCTCTGTCATAAATGTGACGGCGAGACAGACCAGCGCCATCAACGCGTAGGCGTGCATGCTGATCAACCCCACTAACCACTGCCCCATCAAGCCACTCAAGCCAGACTTCACAAACCCCTCGGCAAGGCAAATACCCCCTGAAAACAGCAGCAGTACGCCCCAGGGAATGGTACTCGCTCGCTCCCAGGTCAACAGACGCTCGCCCTTACCATTGGGTATCAGGAACAGCACGACCACAGCCAACAACGCAACGGAGGCGTCATTGGCCTCGGGCACACCTAACCAGTTACTCCAGCCACCGAAGGGCTCGCTGCGCGTGACCCACGCCAGAGCCGTCAGGCTAAACACCACCATCACCCTGCGCTCCTGAGCCTGCCAGGGTCCCATCGCGGGCAACTGCAGCCGCAGATTACCGCCCATATTGCGCGTCAGTATCAGTGCCATCGCTGGCACCAGTATCGCCACCACCGGAAGCGCCCAGCTCATCCACTGGGTAAAGCTGATGGCAGTACCGGTTGTCTGCTCATACACCTGCATGAAAATAAGATTCGGCGGCGTCCCAATGGGTGTGCCAAGCCCGCCAATATTGGCCGCGTAAGCGATCCCCAACAGCAGTGGCGGGGCCAGTTTCTCCTTGTCATCAACGCTGTCCAGTACCGCCAGCGCGACGGGTAACAGCATCAGCGTCGTGGCAGAATTGGATATCCACATACTCAATACCGCCGCCGCCGCCATAAAACCCATCACCAGTCGGCGCGTACTGCTGGTACCAAACAGTTTCACCATACTGAAAGCGATACGACGATGCGCTCCGGAGTGTTCCATGGCCTTGGATAGCAGGAAGCCACCGAGCAACAACAAGATCAGGGGTGAACCGTAAGCCTGCCCAACTTCCCGGGGCGTGAGCACCCCCATCAAAGGCAATATGGCCAGTGGCAACAGTGAAGTCACCGGAATGGGAACGGGTTCAAACACCCACCAGATGACGCACACCGCAGCGACGAACCCCACTGTCGCCAAATCCGCACCATGGCCAAATGCCAGACTCGCAGCGGCAGTGCATGCGCCCAGTAGCGGGCCCAGCCACAGCGCCCATTTTGTTATCGCGGACAAATTATTATTCCCTATAAACCAACCCCGCTACATCGTGTCGCAGAGCGGCTATAGTGTAAACCCCGCTATGGAGTAGCCCTCGTCTAAACGCTACACTGTGCGGATGAAAAATGCGCTTCCCATGGTATTGATAGACCGCTTTCAACGGCGTGTTGACTATGTTCGACTGTCAGTGACGGACCGCTGCGATTTCCGCTGCGTCTACTGCATGGCCGAGGACATGACCTTTGCCCCCAAACAACACGTACTTACGTTGGAAGAGCTGCACGAAGTAGCCCGCGCCTTTGTTGAATTGGGTGTGGGCAAGATACGCCTCACCGGTGGAGAACCGCTTGTTCGCAATAATATCCTGTCGCTGGTCAAGCCGCTGGGGCAACTCCCAGGGCTGGACCAGCTGGCAATCACCAGCAATGGCTCACAGCTGCAACGCCTGGCTGGCTCCCTGAGTGAGCTGGGGGTAACACGTATCAATATCAGCCTGGACAGCTTACAGCCCCGTCGCTTTCGCCAGCTAACGCGGCACGGCAATCTCGATCAGGTCATTGCAGGTATTGATGCAGCCATTGCCGCCGGCTTTGAGCGTATCAGGCTGAACGCTGTCATTCTCAAGGGCCGCAATGAAGATGAGGTGCTCGATCTGGTGGGCTTCGCGTTACAGCGCAGTATTGATATCGCCTTCATCGAAGAAATGCCGCTGGGGCTGATAGACGAGCACGACCGACGCCTGAGTTTCTGTAGCAGCGAGGAACTGCGCGAGATCATTGCCCGAAAATATGCCCTCGAACCGCTAGGTGACCCCGCTGGCCAGGACGGTCCCGCCCGCTACTTTCGCACGGGGGGGCAGCCCACACGTATCGGTTTTATTTCACCGCACAGCGATAATTTCTGCCATTTGTGTAACCGGGTGAGAGTCACTGCCGAAGGTCGCCTGTTGCTGTGCCTGGGCAACGAACACTCGGTAGACCTGCGCGCCGTACTGCGCTCGCCAGACTACACTCTGGACAGACTCAAGCGCCGCATCGTGGATGCCATAGCCATCAAACCGGAACGCCATCACTTCGATCTGGATGAAAGTCCAGATATTGTGCGATTTATGAATACTACCGGTGGCTAGCTTTCCCCACGTCATCTATCGCGTACAATAGCGCCTCCATAGTCGAGGTACGCCGGTGCATACTTTAGAATTTCCACAACTCGCTTCCGTCGAGGCCATTGAGCAGGGTTTTGAATCCCACGGTTATATTTGCAGTCGCAAGATTGCCACCGCGGTCTTCCTGGCCTTTCAGCTACGCAAACCCGTGCTGGTCGAGGGCCCTCCCGGAGTGGGCAAGACAGAGCTGGCCAAAACCCTTGCCCAACTGCTCGATACCCCGCTAATTCGCCTGCAGTGCTATGAAGGTCTGGACGAGGCCAAAGCACTGTATGAATGGAAGTACGGCAAACAATTACTGTATACACAGGTGCTCAAGGAAAAGTTGGGGGACCTGCTGCAGGGCGCACAGAGCCTCGCCGAGTCCGTTGCAAAACTGCATCAGTTTGGGGACATCTTTTACTCCGAGGAATTCCTGGAGCCCAGGCCCCTGCTCAAAGCCATGCAGCAGGAGCAGGGTGCCATACTGTTGATCGACGAAGTCGACAAATCCGATTACGAGTTCGAATCGCTGTTGCTGGAAATTCTCTCTGACTACCAAATCTCCATCCCCGAGATCGGTACGGTGAAAGCGCGCACTACGCCGATGGTATTCCTGACCAGCAATAATACACGGGATATTTCCGACGCCCTCAAGCGGCGGTGTCTCCACCTCTATATACCGTTTCCCACTGTAGAGCTTGAGGAGCGCATTGTGCTCAGCCGTGTACCCGGCATAGACGAGCAGCTCCGCCACCAGTTGGTGGGCTTCGTGCACTCGCTACGCCAGCTGGACTTGAAGAAAGCGCCGGCCATTTCAGAAACTATCGATTGGGCGCGCAGCCTGCTGCTGTTGCACGCAGAGCATCTGGAAGAGGAACTGGTGCGTAGCACACTGAATGTACTACTCAAGTATGAGGAAGATATCGAGACTGCCGATACCGAATTGCGCGCACTAGTGAAGGGCAATATCACCGACGGTCACGCTACCGGATAATACCTCGCCGAGCGGAGAAACAGTTACTATGCAGTCCAATCTGGTCGATTTTATTCAGGTCCTGCGCACCCACGAAGTCAGGATATCGCCTGCGGAGACACTGGATGCCGTGGAGGTTACCAGACGCCTGGGGTATGCCAACCGCAACCTGCTGCGTGACGGGCTGGCGATGACACTGGCCAAGACGCCGGAGGAAGAAGTCATTTTCCTGCACTGCTTTGACCAATTCTTTCAACAGTCTCTCGCCGATTTTACCGCCGTGGACGCTCCGAGCGCTACCGACCCCGAGGCACACGCATCTCCCGCAGAGAATGCCGCCAGACAGGCTGAGGATTTCACCAACGCCCAGCAGGCAGTACTGCAACTGGCCGCCAAAAACAGTCCAGCCCTGCAATCTGCGTTACAAACCCCGCTGTTGCAAAATCTCCTCAGCAATGATCGCACTGAACTGACACTGGCGATCAACCAGGCCGCAGAGCGTGTTGGTCTACAGCAAATTCAGATGTTCACGCAGAAAGGCCAGTACACGCGCCGTATTCTCGATGCGATGGGTGAGGAGCACATTCGCAACGCAGTGATTGCACTGGAGCAGGACGAGAGCCCGGCACTGCCCGTGCTGCAGCGCTACCGCGATACGCTGCGGGAGCAGGTACGCGACTATGTGGAGCGGGAGTATCTGCTGCACGCCGAGGGTAAGACTCGGCAATTCATGGACGACATCCTGAGCAAAACCCGGATGAACAACATCGAACACCTGTATCTGCACAAGGTGCACGAGTTGATTCGAAAAATGGCCAAGAAACTGGCCAGTCGCCATTCGCGCAGACGCAAGCTCCTGAAACGTGGTCGCCTCGATATGGCAAAAACAATGCGCAAGGGCATCCCCCATGACGGCGTGATGTTTAATACCTACTGGCGACAGGTGAAAAAGGAGAAACCGCAGATACTGGCGGTGTGCGATGTCAGCGGCTCAGTCGCCGCCTATGCCAAATTTTTACTGCTGTTCCTGTACAGTTTGCAGGACATCCTACCCAAGGTTCGCAGCTTCGCCTTTTCGAGCCATCTGGGCGAAGTTAGCGCGTATTTCGATGACCACCCAGTCGAAAAGGCTATTGAGCTGGTGAACTGGAAATACGGCGGGGCCACCGACTACGGCAACAGTCTGTTAGACTTTGCGAAACTCGCGCTGGACGATATCAACAGCAATACCACCGTGATCATTCTCGGCGATGCGCGCAATAATAATGGCGATGCAAAACTGGATATTATGCAAAGTATTTACCAACGTGCGCGACAGGTCCTCTGGCTCAACCCCGAATCTCGCAGGGCCTGGGGTAGTGGAGATTCTGAAATGCTGCGCTACCAAAGCGCCTGTCATTTTAGTGCCGAATGCAATAACCTTAAGCAACTTGAACGTATTGTCGACCAACTTCTCAAGAGCAGCAGATAACCCCCATGGCCTACCTCTGCAAAGATTGCAGCTACCGCGGGAAAAAAAGTGGTCAACTGGGAGAATGCCCGGCTTGTGGCTCCCACAACCTTGCTCAACGCTCCGCGACGTTCAAGGAACAACCACCTTCGGCTAAATGGCGCCTCGTGGTGCTCGCTGCCCTGTGGGGTTTTCTCATTGCACTGATCATAGGGAAGTTAGTCCCCTGAAACTCGGTCCCGAACACGTTCCATTCCCCTGTTCACTGCGCGAATTGGTGCTTGACTGCTATGCCGAGCCCGCAGGAGTCGGTAGCCATGCGCACCCCATGCAACTCGACGAGTTACTTGAATACCTCAAAAACATCGACAACTTCAATCTTTCTCCCTGGGTAGCCCTGGCTGGCCAGACCGAAGCCATTGGTGACCCGGTGACACCATCACCGGAACAGATCGCCATCTTGCGCTGGCTCGGCAAAGCACTGGAAATCTGGGAGAAGCAATCGCCGCTGGAAGGCCGTGTCGCCGCCCAGGTTCGTCGGCTCAAGCCCTTGTCTGCAGCCCTCGCGCTCACAGACCCAACGTTCCTGCGACCAGGCGCCCATCCCCTCCACCAGATGCTGGATAGCATACAGGCCAGGGCTATCGGCTGGCAGGCGCGACTGAATAGAGTGGGCGCGATTCTGGAGCAGCAAGTCACCAAAGCTGTAGACGATTCCAGGCGGTGGTTTGAAAATCCCGCCACCAGCCTGGCGGATATCTGCGCTGAGTTTTCGACAGCAGCGGAACGCGATCAGGCGCGCGCAAAGCGTATGATCCAGCGCGTGGTAGAAGCCGAAGCGGGGAAAGTCAAAACTGCAGCGGCCAAACAGGAGGCCGCACGAATGATCAATGCGGCACTGGAAAAGTATCCCGTACCACTAGAAATCGGAGGCTTTCTCAAAGGGCCCTGGTACACCAGCGCCCAATTGCTGCTGCTGAAGTTTGGCGTGGACTCCGAGCAGTGGGAGAAAATGTCCAGCACCACCAGAACCCTACTGGACTCGTTCCAGAACACGGAGGAATCGGATGAGACGCGCCGCCAGCATATTTTTGAGGTGGTTACGCAACTTCCGAAAGAGATGCGGCGCTGGCTGTTGAGCTTGCATCACGACACCGAGGCAGTAAACGAGTCCATGGGATTGGTCGAGTTTGCCCACCTGCGAATCCTGCGTAGACAGCCTATGGAACTACTCCACATATCACCCATCATGGCGGAAGGTGAGCACGTTAACGCCGGCGAGACGCAAAATCCTGGCGCACTGAAGAATTGGCATGAAGGGCAGTGGTTCAGTGTAGAGATAGGCGAAGAGGGGGTTGTGCGGGTTCAACTCGTGCTCAAGGTAGAGCCATCACAGCAGTTGTTGTTCACCAATCTGGCGGGCATTAAAGTCCTGCAACTGACCTTCCCCGAGTTTCAACGGTTAATTACACAGGACAAGGTGAAAGCGCTCAACAGCGGAGCAAGCTTCAGTCTTTGTCTGGCCTATGCGGTAGGTATTGATTCCGTCGAAAACCTGGATGCCCTGGCAAGTGCGCTGGCACAAGCGCAACCGATATCGCCACCAGAGGCAAAACTGACATCTGTCTCAAGGTCAGCGCCGCGGGATAGAAGCCAGCTCGCAGAACAAAAGTCCCTAGATGGTGGTTACCTCAGCGAGCAGGCCGAAGCCATCAAAGCTCGTGGAGGGTATTTTGTTCAGCGAGCACAAGAACCAGAACCTGAAGCCGATAACGACACAGAGAACATCATTGCCCAGGCT
The DNA here is from genome assembly GCA_963934845.1 of uncultured Halioglobus sp. Lineage (GTDB taxonomy): Bacteria > Pseudomonadota > Gammaproteobacteria > Pseudomonadales > Halieaceae > Marimicrobium. The sequence continues at coordinate 39,029 of CAWWAG010000005.1, forward strand.
GCAGACAATGATAGCGGCCCGGAGCACCTGAGTGAACAGGCCGGTCACATCGCTGTTGATCAGGAGAGCCCGCCCGGTAACGCGGCGGATAGCCAGGACGATCGGAAAATGCCCGTGACTCAGGGACAGCAAGAGCGCGAAATCGACGTACCTATGGGGGCATGGCTAGGGTTCTACGATGGCGAGACTCCGCTAAAGGCGCGACTGGCCGTCTACGACCTGGAGAATGATCACTATATTTTCGTAAACAGAAAGGGCATCAAGATGCGACAGGTAGGTAGGGAGGAGATGCTCAACCTCATCGACAAAGGCCTGATCGATGTACTTGAAGCACTCTAGAACTTCCTGGATGGCAGGCTTCCAGATTCTGAATGCCGATGACTCTGATATTGACACATGGGTAGCGATGATTGCGATAGTGGAACGTTGAAGCTGCCGTTCACATGTCCAATAAATATAAGGTCTGCACCTGCCCCGCCCTGAGCGAGACTTTGACATAAGGGCAGCACACTAGAATCCGATAAACCAGGAGTTTTTATGGCTGATGTCATGCTGCGCTTTGATATGCGCCTACCCGAATTCTCCACAGCGTCGCAGGCCGATCTGTATCAGGCTGCCATAGAATTGTGCGCCTGGGGAGACCAGCAGGGTATTGGCAGTGTCCATCTGTCAGAACACCATGGCTCCGATGACGGGTATTGCCCCTCACCGTTGGTGCTGGCTTCCGCTATCGCGACACGTACCAGCAATATGCGTATTTTTATCTCGGCGTTGATTGCCCCCCTACACGACCCGGTGCGGCTGGCCGAGGATCTCTCCGTGCTGGACAATATAAGCCGCGGCCGCGTCATCCCTATTCTCAGCGGTGGCTATCGGGAAGAGGAATTTTCCGCCGTCGGCAAAAACCTGAAGGTGCGCAAGCAGTACATGGATGATATTGGCCCCTTCCTCAAGCAAGCCTGGAGCGGCGAGACCTTTGAATTCGAGGGTCGCACGATCACCGTTACCCCCAAACCGTTCAGCCAGCCCCGCCCCATGATTCTTATGGGCGGCAGTAGCAAGCCCGCCGCACGGCGTGCCGCCAGAGAAGCTGACTTCTTTATTCCCTCCGGGCCTGAAATATTTGAATACTATCGACAAGCGTTAATAGCGCAGGGGGAACCGGATCCGGGGCCGATGCCGTCCGCGCCTTCCACGGTGACCTTCGTCGCAGAAGACCCTGACGCCTACTGGCAAAAAATTGCGCCACACGTGCAGCATGAGACAAATATCTATGCGGCCTGGGCGGAACAAGCCAAGGTTTTTAGCCCCTACAAACACTTCGACAGTAGCGATGAGCTGCGCGCGAGCGGCGCCTACAAGGTTTATCGTCCGCAGGAGCTCATTGCGGCGGCCCGCGATATGGTCAGCGCCCAACCCATCATGTTCCACCCGCTGTGCGGGGGCATTCATCCCGATCTGGCGTGGCAGAGTCTCAAACTGTTTAACGATGAAGTACTGCCGACACTGCGGGAAGAGGGCATTGCCTAGCAGGGCTCAATCGGTCCTCAGCCGGGATTGAATTCGCCATCGTCCATGGAGGTAAGGCTGAGTGCCTGAGAATTGTCATCTGCGCCGACATCGTCCTTGGCGAACTTGATTTTCAGCCGCACATTATTTGCCGAATCGGCATTGCGCAGCGCCTCATCTTCGGTGATCAGGCCTTCCTGGTAAAGCTCAAACAGCGCTGAATCAAAGGTCTTCATGCCGATATTTTCCGACTTCTGCATGACCTCTTTAATGCCGTCAATCTCTCCTTTGAGGATCAGGTCAGCAATCATTGGCGTGCCCAACAGGATTTCGATAGCAGCGCAGCGTTTGCCATCAACGGTTGGGATCAGTCTCTGGGACACAATACACTGCATGTTCATCGACATATCCATCAACAACTGGGGGCGACGCTCTTCCGGGAAAAAGTTGATAATGCGGTCCAGCGCCTGGTTGGCATTGTTGGCGTGCAGAGTCGAGATACAGAGATGGCCAGTCTCGGCGAAAGATATCGCGTGCTCCATGGTTTCCCGGTCGCGGATCTCCCCGATCAGAATGACGTCCGGCGCCTGGCGTAGCGTGTTTTTGAGGGCGTTGTGCCAACTGCGGGTATCCACACCTACTTCACGCTGGTTGACGATGGACTTCTTGTGGCTGTGCACATACTCCACCGGGTCCTCAATGGTCACAATATGGCCGCTGCTATTGCTGTTGCGATAATCAATGAGCGCCGCCAGCGAGGTTGATTTACCCGAGCCCGTCGCACCCACAAACAGGAACAGCCCACGCTTGCGCATGACAACTTCCGTTAGTAGAGGGGGCAGGCGTAAATCCTGCCAGCGGGGGATGTCCGCAACAATATTACGCGCCACAATACCCACCTCGTTGCGCTGCAGAAATATATTGATACGAAAACGGCCATACCCCGAAATAGAAATCGCCAGATTCATCTCCAGTTCGGTCTCAAAGGCGGCGCGCTGGGTGGGGTCCATCACTTCGTACGCAATCTCCTTGATCTCCCCCGGCTGCAGGATCTCACTGGAGATGGGTTTGAGTTCACCCTGAAATTTAGCACAGGGTGGGGCACCCGTACTCAGATATAAATCCGAACCTTGCTCCGCAGACAATATTTTCAGCCACTCGGTAATCCGCACTGTACGCTCCCACTATATAATTACGCCATACTGTAGCATTTTGCCGCCGACGGACAAGTGCGAAAGGATATCGAACTGCCGATTCCAGTAGTATTAGTCGACATACCACAGGCCATTGCCAAGCGTCGCCAGTAGTCACTGCGGCTATGCGCACGTATTCTGTACAGCCTTACAATAATAAACGTCAGGAGACACGCAGTGGACAACATCCGCCCAACCCCTCTAGTCGAGGATATCGACGGCACCCGCCAAAAGTTGGAATCCTGGATTTCCTCACACCGGGGCCACGACGTCAGCATCCCGGCGCTCTCAATCCCGGAAGCTACCGGGATGTCCAACGTAACGCTGCTGTTCGATATTAACTGGCATGAGAATGGGCAAGCACGCAGCGAAGCGTTGGTCGCACGGCTGCAACCGGTGATTGAGCGCCCGGTATTTCCGGACTACGATCTCAGCCTCCAATATGAGGTCATGGAGAGCATTGGTCGCAACAGTGACATACCCGTCCCTCAACTGCGCGGACTAGAGACGGATAAATCGTTGTTCGGGGTGCAGTTCTACCTGATGAAGCGCACAGACGGGCTTATTCCCACCGATATGCCGCCCTACAATATGGACGGTTGGATGATGCACGAAACCAGTATCGACCAGCGCCAGTCACTGTGGAATGCCGTGGTGGACACCATGGCGCGCTATCACCAGTTGGATTACCAGAAACTGGGGTTCGCCAAACTGCACGAAGCGGGGAAAACGCCGCTCCAGAAGCAACTGACCTACTGGCAGGAATATCTCCATTGGTCCATGGAGGGCGCAGGACACACCATTGCCCAACGCGCCCTCGACTGGCTGCAAGCCAACCAGCCAGCAGATGAACCCACCGTATTGTGCTGGGGGGACGCCCGTTTGGGCAATGTCATCCTGAACCCCTCGCTAGACAGTATCGCCGCTGTACTGGACTGGGAAATGGCGGTACTGGGCAACCCCGTACAGGATCTGGCCTGGTTTAACTACATGGATGCCACCTTCTCCGAAGGCCTGGGCATGCCACGCCTGGAGGGCTTGCCTACCTACCAGGACACCATTGCACAATGGGAGCAGGCATCCGGTTACTCGGCACGCGACTACGATTATTACCAGATATTTGCCGGAATGCGCTTCGGCTTGATCCTGTCGCGCATAATGCTCGCCACCGGCGCGGAGAGCGAGGTACAGAACGGTTTCGCCTGCCAGCTGCTGCAAAAGTATCTCGACCGCTTGACCTGATACCTCTACATCGCATCAATGTCAGTGCAACTGTACTCCACTGACATTGGCAGATACACTTGCCGCCTTTTCAGGAAAGCCGCTGTAGGGTCGCCGGTTCGGCACCAGCCTCGCGACTGTCGGCACGCCTGCTCAGTCTTAAGGAGATTCCGTTGGCTTCCCATTTGCAAACACAGTTGCAGGCACTGGCGCAGCCAGATGCTCGGGGCTTACTCACCACCATTAATCGCGGTATTGAGAAAGAGAGCCTGCGCATAACGCCCCAGGGCAAACTGGCACAGACACCACATCCAGCAGGGCTAGGGTCTGCGCTCACCCATTCCTGTATTACCACGGATTACTCAGAATCGCTGCTGGAATTCATTACCCCGGTCAATGCCAGCATTGAGCAAAGCCTGGAGCAGCTCGAAGACACCCACAGCGTCGCTTACCAACAACTAGGCGAGGAACTGCTGTGGTGCGCCAGCATGCCGTGTATCGTCTCGGGCGATGCCAATATACCTGTTGCGCGCTACGGCAGATCGAACGTCGCACGCATGAAAACGGTTTATCGCTTCGGCCTGGGCCACCGCTATGGGCGACTGATGCAAGTAATTGCCGGCATTCACTACAATTTCTCGATGCCGCAGGCCTATTGGGACAAAGCCTGGCAGGATGCTGGTAGCCCCGGCAAACAGGTAAATTACATTAGCGAGCGCTACCTCGGACTGATTCGTAACTTCAAACGCTTCTCCTGGCTGCTGGTTTATTTGTACGGCGCGTCGCCAGCGGTGTGCTCCAGCTTCCTTAAAGGCCGCGACAACCACGGCCTGCAAGCCTTCGATGAAACAGGCAAAAGCCTGTACATGCCCTATGGCACGGCATTGCGAATGGGCGGACTGGGTTACAATAGCGATGCCCAGGGCGAGCTAAATATTTGCTATAACTCCCTGGACAATTATGTGACCACCCTGTCCAGCGCCATCGTGCAGCCGCACGAGGGCTACCAGGACATCCCCGCAGGCCAGACTGGCGACTACCAGCAGTTGAATGACAGCCTGCTGCAAATCGAGAATGAGTTTTACAGCCCTATTCGCCCCAAACGTGTTACCAACTCCGGGGAAACCCCGTTGTGTGCGCTGGTTCGGGCCGGTATTGAATACATCGAAGTGCGCTGTGTAGACATCAGCCCCTTCTCCCCGGTTGGCCTGGACGCCGAGCAGATGCGTTTCATGGACACTTTCTTGTTGTACTGCCTCCTCGAGGATAGCCCTGCCTGTGACGACAAGGAACAGGACATCCAAGCCGCCAATCTTGAAGCGGTGGTCAATACCGGCCGGCAACCGGGCCTGTTGCTTAACAACAACGGCCAACACGTCCCGATGGCGCAATGGGCACAGGACATGCTTGAAGCCATGCGCCCTATCGCCGGGTTGCTGGATAAGTCGCACGAATGCAGCGACTACAACGCCAGCCTGAACGGGCAACTGGCCAAGGTCGCAGACCCGGAATTAACACCCTCAGCCCGTGTGCTGCGAGAGATGCGCGAGCAAAAATTACCCTTTTTTCGCCTGGCCATGGCGTATAGCGAACAATGGGCACGGTATTTTCGTGGGCGCTCGCTGCCGCAGGACGTCCAAAACGCTTTTGAAAATGAAACAAAACGTTCACTACTGGCGCAGCAAGAGATCGAACAGTCCGACGATATTAGCTTCGAGCAGTATCTGGACAATTTTTTCGCGCAATACAAAACCCTGTAAGGCGTCAGACGGTGAATTTTCTGGCCCATTTTCACCTGGCATGGCCAGATAAGGGTCTGGTCGCCGGCGGGCTGGGGGGAACACACATTCCTGAACTTTTACCCACAACTGGAGTCGTTCTGTAAGGAGTCCATCGCACGGCTGTGAAGGCCTCCGCGCCGCCGACCGTTGCACTCAGGACAAAAAATCCCTAGTGTACCACCGATCCACCATTGCTTTACTTATCTGCGAGGACGCCAAAGCGCATGCTGCAATCTCTATCGTCACGCCTGGTATTTGCCAGCCTGGTCACACTCGCCATTGTCTCAATGTTGTTTGCACGGGTGTATTTGCAGGGTTTTCTTGGCCTGGAGGCCTGCCCACTGTGCATGACTCAACGGGCCTTCGTCGTGCTGTGGGGCATCATTGCCCTGATTGCCGTGGTGCACAACTCGCAGGGCCTGGGTAGCCGGATTTACGCAGTACTATGCGGATTGGCTGCCTGGGGAGGGGCCGCCGTCGCCGCTCGACACGTTTGGTTGCAACACCTACCAGAAAATTTGGTACCCGCCTGCGGCCCCAACCTCGATTACATGCTAGAAAACCTGCCCTTCGAGGACACTCTGGCTATCGTTCTAGCCGGGGATGGCAATTGCGCCGAGATCACCTGGAGCGTTCTCGGTTTCAGTATCCCGGAGCAAACACTGGCCGTGTTCTGCATCGCTCTGCTGGTCTGTCTGTGGCAGACAGTGCGCGTCTACCCGCAAAGGACCTGACAAATATGGGTCTTGCTCGCTTATGCGCGTAGCCATATAGTTAGAGTCAGCACTTTACTCACAGGGAATTCTGCCATGCTCTCCAACACCAGCGATCCAAAACAGCATTTTGAGGCAGTGGAGGATTTGCTCACCCGATGGCTCAAGGAGCGGCGCGCACTGCTGGGTGTTTATACCGAGATTATCGTTACACTGGATTATCATCTGGAAGACGAGGCGATGGAACAGCGCCAGCAAGCGCTTTGTGAGCTACTGGTGGACTATGTTTCTGTGGGACATTTCGAGGTATTTCACGGCTTGATCAACGAAGCTGAGAGTTTTGGCGACGGCAGCTGCGTTCTGGCCGAAAAACTGATGCCCTCTATTGGGGATACCACGGAGGTTATTCTTGCCTACGAAGAAAAATACGCCCATTCACAGGGACACCCGGAAAAATTAAAACGCGATCTGTCAGCCCTTGGAGAGGTGCTGGAATCCCGCTTTGTGCTGGAAGACCAGCTCATCGCTGGCCTTCACAATCGGCACCGACGCCTGATAGCGCAAGTGCCGAAGTCCGCCTAGCCTTATTTGGCTGCTGCGGGCTCTGCTGCGGCTTCAGAATCGGCAGCATCGTCTTCGCTGGGGATTCCAATCAGTTCCACTTCAAAGACCAGTGCTGCATTAGGTCCGATCACCTGCCCGGCACCACCGGCACCGTACGCCAGATCCGCAGGAATCGCTAACTCCCACTTTGAACCCACTGGCATCAGCTGCAGTGCCTCGGTCCAACCTGGAATCACCTGGCCAACGCCAAAGGTAACAGTTTCACCGCGGCTGTAAGACGAATCAAACTCTGTGCCGTCGGTCAATGTGCCGCGATAGTGCACTTCAACTGAATCGTCTGCGGTAGGCTTGGGGCCGGTGCCTTCGGTTATAACCTTGTACTGCAAACCAGATTCAGTCGTCACTACGCCTTCCTCGGCAGCGTTAGCTGCCAGAAACGCAGCGGATGCTGCAACATTGGCTTCGCCCAGGGCAACCTGTGCTGCTTCACTCTCAGCACTGGCTTGTTCCTGATAGGCCTGCATTTCGGCGGCGATTTCTTCCTCGGTCATACGCGAATCTTTGCCGTCAAGCGCATCGGACAGACCGAGTCCAAAAGAGCTGGCATCCAGCGGCACTCCATCGGCTTTCATACGCTGGCCAAGTCCGTATGCGATACCGTAGCTCAATCGCTGCTCGGTAGTCGCCAGATCCGTGGCGGCAGGAGCTGCGGCCTGCGCAGTAGCGGCCGGCTTCTCAGCTGGAGGAGGAGTGGGAGTTTTTTGGTCGCATGCTTGCAGAGAGACAGCGCTGACCAGAGCAAGCGGCAGTAGATACGTCTTCATATTAGGTTCCATAGTCGTCAAAAAAATCGTGAGAGTTACGAATACTCTTGTCACCGCACGGTCATGTTTGGGGCATAACGCACTTATCTGAGCCTCAAGACGTCACAGGAAACCTTCCATCCAGTTCAGCTGGAAAGCCATCCATCGCGGTGGGTGCCTATCTTACTACCCACCCCTCTCTGGCGCCACCCCTGCCGCATCGCGCGATCAGGGTCGCCAGCTGGCTGATAGTGCTCTCCCATTCTCTACTCCCGGGACTGGCCAAAAGCGCCACTCGCGTCAAATTGCCGAGCAGAGAATCATCTGCAGAAGTGTCTGTTACAGAGCGCTGATGGAACGCGTACATCACCTCTTGCTGCTCCTGTTCCGCGCGCAACTCCAGCGTTTTGAGCTCTTCGCGCACGGCAGCCGCCTCAGTGTAGGTTTGCAGCTGGCGCCGCAGGCCGCGCAGCGGTCTCACTACGCTATCGCGCCATTTAGTGACCAGCGCGTCCAGCTCGTTCAGGTGCTCCGTGTCGAGGCATCGATTATTGCGCGCCAGCCAGGCTGCATACAGCAATAAATTCACGTCCACACCGAATCTGTCCTGCAGCGCCAGACAGGTCGCTGCAATCTCCTCCGCGCGATAGGTGACCAGTGAATATTCCCACAGGGGATTGCTCATGATATAGCCGCTTAATATGCCTTCCAAGGCCAACTTTACACCAGCGGTAGTGGCGCGCACCAGTAGGCCAGTCGTCACAGAATCCACAATCGGCCAGCCAACGGGCGCCAGAGAAATTATAATCGCGCAGGCATAGTGCTGGCCCACAGCGTGAGCGGCGAGTAGAATTCTCGGCCTCATGATTATACTGCGCGAAATCGATCTACGCCGCGGCAGCAAACTGCTGCTGCAGAATGCCAACGTCACCATTCAGCCCGGTCAGCGACTCGCGCTGATCGGTGCCAATGGCTGTGGCAAATCCAGCCTTTTTGCGCTGTTAGTGGGCGAGTTAGGTGCCGATGCCGGCGTCATCGAGGGCATGAACACGCTACGGCTGTCGCACATGGCGCAGGAAATACATGCCACATCCCTGCCTGCCGGCGAGTTTATTTGGCGCGGCGACAGGCTGCTGTCCGACCTGCGCGACGAGGTCTCGATGTTGGAAGCCGCCGAAGAATTCGATAAAGCAGCCAATAGACACAGCCGCCTGGAAGAGATTGACGGCTACAGCGCCGAGCGCCGCGCACAGCGTCTGCTACAAGGGCTGGGATTTGCCGAGGGTGCTGCCGAGCGCCCGGTCAGTGACTTCTCAGGTGGCTGGCGCATACGACTCAACCTGGCCCGGGCGCTGATGACACCCTCGGACATCCTGTTGCTAGATGAGCCGACCAACCACCTCGACCTCGACGCAACGCTGTGGCTACAGCAGTGGCTACAGCAGTATCCCGGCACCCTGGTGATGATTTCCCACGACCGGGATTTCATTGATGCCACCTGTGAACGCGTACTGCATATCGAGCAGCAGCAACTGTTTACCTATAAAGGCACTTATTCCGACTTCGAACGAATGCGAGCTGAGCGTCTGGCCAATCAACAGGCCAGTTATGAAAAACAGCAACGCCGTATCACTGAAATCGACGACTTCGTGCGGCGTTTTCGCTACAAGGCGACCAAGGCCAAGCAGGCGCAGAGCCGCCTGAAAGAACTGGAACGGATGCAGACACTGGCGCCGGCCCATGCCGACTCGCCCTTCGATTTCAGTTTTTTAGCACCCGCCAGAAGCAGCGACCCATTGCTGCGACTGGACGAAGCCAGCCTGGGGTATGGTGGCACCACCGTGCTCAGTGGCGTGGACCTGCAATTGCGACCGGGCAGCCGCTACGGTTTATTGGGGCGCAATGGCGCGGGGAAATCCACACTATTAAAAAGCCTGATCGGCGAACTCCCCCTGCTCGGCGGCGCTCGCAGCACCGGTGAGCACCTGAACATCGGGTACTTTGACCAGCAGCAACTGGAGGCTCTGGATCTGCAGGCCAGTCCGGTGCTGCACCTGCAGCGACTCAGCCCCACTGCCCGTGAGCAGGAGATTCTGAACTTCCTGGGTGGTTTCAATTTTCGTGGTGACGCCGCTACCGCCATCATCGCTCCGTTCTCCGGCGGCGAGAAGGCCCGCCTCGCGCTTGCCATGGTGGTCTGGCAGAAGCCCAACCTGTTGGTGCTGGACGAGCCCACTAACCACCTGGATCTGGAGATGCGCCACGCCATGGAAGTCGCCCTGCAAGCCTACGATGGTGCGCTGGTCCTGGTGAGTCACGATCGCCATATGTTGCGCAACACCGCGGAGGAGTTACTGCTGGTACACGATGGTCGCGTCGAAGAATACAGCGAGGATCTCGAGGGCTACGAACGCTGGATTCTCTCGAGTTACAAACAAACGGATAAGCAAGACGCGCCCACCGCGGACACCTCGCGCAAGGAAAAGCGCCAACAGGCGGCCACGCAGCGGGACAAACTGCGCCCGCTACAAAAACAGGTGGATAAAACCGAGGCACAGATGTCGGAAGTTACCCTTGCACTGCAAGTGCTGCGAGAACAGTTGAGCGACACCGATCTGTATACCGAGCAAAACAAACAAGCTCTGGCGGACCTGTTGAAACGCGAGGGGGACCTAAAAGTGCGCGCGGCAGAGTTGGACGAGCTGTGGCTGGAACAGCAGCAGAAAATGGAAGAACTGACGCAGTAAGCACCGCTGCAGGGAATAGCTTACGCCTGCGACAAACGCAGTTTGTCAGCGCGATTCAATTTCTTGATGGCGGCTTCGCGCCGTTGCGCAGCGCTGCGATCGGACGCGGTATCTGACCATAACAGCGCCACTGGGCGACGCCCTCGTGTATAGCGGGAGCCGCCGACCAATTCGCCATTGTGCTGCAGCAGACGACGCTGCAAGTCTCGCGCCACTCCGGTATACAGTGATCCATCGGCACACTGCAGGATGTAAACATGCCACGCCTCGTCCATGATATCAGCCCCGATTCCAGCGGTAATAACGCTCCACCCAGCGCAGCACACATTCACCGATCAACGCTGTAGCATTGTACGCGGCTATAGTTAAACAGAGAATACAGTCGCGAGGCCGTCTGCCGCAAAATTGCACGCGACTGGCACGGAATGCAGCTAATAGCTTTCTATCATATCAGCATACCAAAATACTCTAGCCCCAGAGTTGTGCGCAATCGTTCCAGTGGTATCATGACGTCCTTCAAACCACGCGGGATTAGTAACCGCAGAACAACCGGAGAACAACATGAGCGACCAAATCGTCCACGTCAGCGATGCTACCTTTGACGCAGAAGTATTAAATTCCGATGTGCCCGTATTGGTGGATTTTTGGGCGCAGTGGTGCGGTCCCTGCAAAATGATAGCACCCGTGCTTGATGAATTGGCCGCCGATTACGAAGGGAAACTGAAGATCTGCAAGGTTGACGTTGATGCAAATCCGGAGATTCCGCAAAAATTTGGCATTCGCGGCATTCCAACGCTTATCATGTTCAAGGGAGGCAATGCCGAGGCGACCAAAGTTGGCGCACTGTCCAAGACACAGCTGACCGATTTCATCAAGGAAGTGATCTAAAAGATAGGCAGGGCAACTCCTTCGTCTTTAATGCGCGCCGCAACAACCCGTTGATTGCCCGAAAAAAGGGCTAGACGGACCTAGCGGGCCGTGCTACATTTCTACCCGTTGCGCATTCCCGTGCCATAACAAAAACTCTGCAACCCACGTTAAAGCTACTATTTGTTGGCATCGCCAACCAGCGTTCGGTTACACCGTATTCCTCCCCTAATCACACGTGCACACTTGTTCCCCCTATGAATCTAACTGACTTAAAAACCAAATCTACTCAAGAAATCATCGATATCGCTAAAGAGATGGGCCTCGATAACATGGCCCGCTCGCGCAAGCAGGACATTATTTTTGCGGTGCTAAAGCACCACGCAAAAAGCGGCGAAGACATTTACGGCGACGGCGTATTGGAAATTTTGCAGGATGGCTTTGGCTTTCTGCGCTCTGCTGACAGCTCATACCTGGCAGGGCCCGACGATATTTATGTTTCTCCCAGCCAGATTCGCCGGTTCAACCTGCGTACAGGTGATACGATTTCCGGGAAGATTCGCCCACCGAAGGACAGCGAACGCTACTTCGCGCTGCTAAAAATAGACAAGGTCAACCTCGACCGGCCGGAAAACTCCAAACACAAAATCCTCTTCGAAAACCTCACTCCGCTCTTTCCCGACCAACGCCTGACACTGGAAACAGGCAATGGCAGCACCGAGGATTTAACGGGTCGTATTATTGATCTGGTCTCCCCCATCGGAAAGGGTCAGCGAGGATTGTTGGTCGCCCCGCCCAAGGCGGGCAAAACCATCATGATGCAGAATATCGCTCAGGCGATCATCACCAACAACCCCGAGTGTTACATCATCGTGTTGTTGATCGATGAGCGGCCAGAAGAAGTGACAGAAATGCAGCGCTCGGTAGGTATTCGCGGCGCCGAGGTAGTGGCCTCCACTTTCGATGAACCCCCCTCACGCCATGTACAGGTTGCCGACATGGTGATCGAAAAAGCGAAGCGCCTGGTTGAACACAAACTGGATGTGGTGATCCTGCTGGATTCCATCACTCGCCTGGCGCGTGCCTACAACACAGTCATCCCCAGCTCCGGCAAGGTATTGACCGGTGGTGTTGATGCCCACGCCCTGGAACGTCCCAAGCGTTTTTTTGGTGCAGCGCGAAATATTGAGGAAGGCGGTAGCCTGTCCATTATCGCCACGGCACTTATCGATACGGGCTCAAAAATGGACGAGGTGATATACGAGGAATTCAAAGGCACAGGCAACCTGGAATTACACCTCGATCGCAAGATCGCCGAGAAGCGTATCTACCCGGCTATTAACATTCGCCGCTCTGGTACACGCCGGGAAGAATTGCTCACTGCTGACGATGAACTGCAACGTATGTGGATTCTGCGCAAATTGTTGCACGGAATGGAAGACACAGCAGCCATTGAATTTTTGTCGGAGAAGCTCAAGGAAACCAAAACAAACGAAGAGTTCTTTAAATCAATGAAGCGTAAGTAGCGCTGAATTCTTGCTTCGTGGCGCGCCGTGTTGCGTGCCAATTTAACAAAGTGTACTGTCTTTCGTTGAAAACTGACGCAAAGGCAGCATTGTGAAATATACCGACCTCAGAGATTTTATCGACGCACTCGAAAAACGCGGCGAATTGGTTCGTATTAAAATCGAGGTCGATCCCAACCTTGAAATGACGGAAATTTCCGACCGCACACTGCGTGCCGGCGGCCCCGCTCTGCTGTTCGAAAACCCCAAAGGTTACAACACACCGGTCCTCGCCAACCTGTTCGGTACCGAGCTGCGTGTTGCGCTGGGCATGGGTGCGCAGAGCCTCGCGGCCCTGCGCGAAATTGGCGAAATACTCGCGTATCTGCGCCAACCGGATGCCCCAAAAGGCATCCGCGATATCTGGGAAAAGGCACCCCTGCTGAAGCAGGTGTTGAACATGGCACCGAAGGTGGTGCGCAACCCGGCCTGCCAGTACCACGCGAAGCAGGGTACCGATGTCAACCTCTATGAATTGCCTATCCAGACCTGTTGGCCCGGAGATGCCGGGCCTTTGGTCACTTGGCCCCTGGTGATTACGCGCGGTCCCAACAAAGAGCGCCAGAACCTGGGTATCTACCGCCTGCAATTGATCGGGAAGAATAAGTTGATTATGCGCTGGTTGTCGCACCGCGGTGGGGCACTGGATTTCAGGGAGTGGCAACTGCAGCACCCTGGAAAGCGCTATCCCGTTGCTGTAGCACTGGGGGCCGACCCCGCCACCACGTTGGCGGCGGTGACTCCGATACCCGATGCTATTTCTGAGTACGCCTTTGCCGGCCTGCTGCGCGGCAGCAAAACCGAGCTGGCCGAATGCTTCACGCCGCTGTGCCGCGAACACGGCTTACAAGTACCCGCCTCTGCAGAATACATACTGGAGGGCTATCTCGAGTCTGGCGAAATGGCCGACGAGGGGCCCTTTGGCGACCATACTGGCTATTACAATGAGGTAGAGCGTTTTCCTGTGTTTACGGTCGAGGCGATGACACATCGCGAATCACCCATTTACCACAGTACGTATACCGGGCGACCACCCGACGAGCCAGCGATACTGGGCATGGCGCTGAATGAGGTGTTTATCCCGATTCTACAAAAGCAGTTCCCGGAGATTGTCGACTTTTATTTACCGCCCGAGGGCTGTTCATACCGCCTGGCCGTTGTCACGATGCGCAAGGAATACCCCGGACATGCCAAGCGTGTCATGTTGGGCGTATGGTCCTTTTTGCGACAATTTATGTATACCAAGTTTGTAATTGTCACGGACGCGGATGTAAACGCCCGGGATTGGAAGGATGTTATCTGGGCAATGACCACCCGCATGGATCCACAACGCGACTCAGTATTTATTGAAAATACACCTATCGACTACCTGGATTTCGCCTCCCCTGTGTCCGGTCTGGGCTCCAAGGTGGGTTTCGATGCCACGAATAAGTGGCCGGGGGAAACGACGCGAGAATGGGGTCGCCCGATCGTGATGGATGATGCAGTGAAAGAGCGTATTGATACGCTCTGGGACGAGCTGGGTATCACGCTCTAGCGCACGCTTGGGCGATCACCAGCCCGACAGCCAAAGGCTCCGATCAGCTGCTGGCGCCTATCCGGGTGTCCTGAACGAGTTTATCAGGCGTGGGCAGCACCGGCAGATTCGTTTCCTGCTGCAGTAACAACCCCTCGCGAAAGTAGGCGGCCGCCACCGTTGGTTCGCCGAGTGCATCCACCAAACGGCCCAGCTCCGCGCAAATTTCGGCGCTTTTTTCCAGGCGATAAGCGCTTTCAAAATAATCACGCGCTTTGCCCCACGATCCATCACGCGCGGATAGCCGACCGACGCATAGCAGGAGTTGCGGTTCACCTGGATGAGCCGCCAACCAGCTCTCAGCTTTGGCCAGCTGATGGGAAGAGTCAGCTTCAACATAAGCGTACAACCGCACCAGCGTAATCTGCCATTCGCGTTTTAGCGCATGCAGAATAGTCTTCTCTGCCGCGCTGTGGTCCGCCGCCGCAATCAGATTGTGTACGTAAGCCTCAACCAAAGCCGACTCGCTTTGCAAATACTTGGGTACCGCTTTCCAACTGGCACGCAATTGCTCGAGACTGGTGCCGCTCTGCGCCAATCTATGGAGATAGATCTGTCTTTCCAACTGCTCAGAGCCCTCACTGTTGAGTGCTTTTTGTTTTTGCAGCTGCGGCAACAGTTCCAGTAATTTATCCCAGTCCTGCAAACCCTCATACGCCTGACACAACAGACTCAACACACGGGGATGCCGGCTCGGATTACGCGTGGAATGGTTCAGCGCGGCGATGGCCTGATGGTATTCGCCGGCCTGCAACTTGATCTCGGCCAGCGAAATCTCTACTGCCATCGCAGCGGCGGGCTCACAGTCGCCCGCGCTACGCAGATATTCATGCACTTTGTCGGTGTCGTGCAATTGCGCGCTGGCGCGCGCCGCCAACAAATAGTTCAGCAACGGGGCCTCGTTGTGCTTGGCCCCTTGCAGCAACTCGCGCCGCGCGGTGAGCCAGTTGCCCTCGATAAAGCTGATCAACCCACCCGTGCTGAGACGCTGTGCTTTACGTGACTTTCGCGCGCCCAACCACGAGGCCAGGCTGCGCTGCCCGCTGAGCACCTGATACGTCAGGCGCAGTAACAGGAAAACCAACAATACCAGCAGCAGCAGTAACAGCGAGCCGACCCACAGACTGGCCTCCAGTGTATAGTTGCCGTAGGCCACCAGAACATAACCGGGGTCGGTTTCAATGGTGGCGACGAGGCCTACGCCCAATAGCAGTGCGACAAGCGCGATGGCGAATAATTTACGCATGGTTACTGCTCGCCTCCAGATTGTGCACGCTGCTCAATCGCTTTATCCAGTGCTTGTTGTGAGCGAGAAATATTGGGCTGCGGCACCTGGATGGTGAGCCCCTTGAGTTTCGTTATCTGCGTGGATATGGCGTTTGCCGCGGCGGTGTCCGCGTCCCTGAAATGCACCACCCACTGCTGTGCCTGTGTCAGACTGGCGGCGTACAACCTTTGATTACCCGCAAGCAGGGCAATCTGGGCCTGCTCCAGCAACATGCGCAAATTCTGTCGCACCAGGCCCTCCCACTGCGGATCCATCAAGGCCTGCATTGGCACATCCCGCCGACGGATAATGATGTAATCGGAGAGCTTGGTCAGCGCCGCTTCGTAGCCTTGTCGGAGGCGGCCGCGCCAATCCGGAGCTGCTTCTTGCCTAGGTGAAGCCCCCTTTTCCTTGAACTGGAAAATCACCAGCTTGTCGGCTTGCTCTGTCAACGCTGCCAGGCGCAAATAGATACCTTCCACATCCACTTCCGGTACTGCGCGCAATGCCGCTATATCAGCAGCTACAGCGGCGCGTACCGCGTGCAGATTGGGATCATTGAGATCGCGCAGCACTGAGTCCGCGCCGTTGAGCAGCGCCTGGGCGGCAACGGGATCACCGGCCATGACCAAGCGCTGATTGGCCAGGCGCAACAGATGTCCGGCTTCTGCCAATAGCCAGCTCTCACGGTCACTGGCGCTAAAGCGGGCCAGTTCCTTCTGTTGCTCCGCCAATTGCGCTTGCACGGATTGCAGATCGCGGGAAACCGTTGCCGCTTGCCCTTTCAGACTGGTCTTCAGTCCATCAAGGCCCGCATTCAACTGCTGCTGCCAGCGATCAGACAGCTCATCCAGATTGGCCTGCTTCTGCTGGGTACCGGTCTCCAATTCAGCCACCCGCTCCACCAGCCCGGCCTCCCTGGACTGCCCTTCGCGCAGCACCCAAACCGCGCCACCCGCCAGCACAATAACCAGCAACAAAGCCAACCAGGCAACAGCAGCGGACAGTCCTACCGACTTTTCCCCGGGTGCATTGTTGTTCGTAGCCGATGATGTCTTGGTACTCAAATTGTCTTGTGTAGATACCACGATTTCTGACGCCTCCTCAGGCTGCGCAACATTTTTTGATTCGCTTTCGCTCACTCTTTATTCTCCAGTGCTGGGTCGCCATTCCTGCAGGGCGCGAAGCATTGCCACATCCGAGGCATTTTCGGCAGTCGCTATTCGATCGAAATGCGCCTCACGCGCCATCACAGCCACACGTTCGGATGGCACGATCAAGCCGATATCTTTCAACTTAGTGGTTTCTGCCGGGCTAAGCAATAGCAGTAGATTGGCCAAGCCTTCACCGCTACTAATCAGAATTAGATCTATTCCCCACTGCGCAATTCGCGCCGCCAATAACCCAGCGGGCAGATCGGGTAGGCCACGCCGATAACAGGCCAACTCATCGACCAATGCCCCGCGCTGCAGAAGTTCCGTCCGCAGTGTATGCCGGCCACCCTCCCCCTTGATAATCAGCATGCGCTGCCCTTCCACATTCCGCAGGTAGGGCAGTGCGAGCAAGCCCTCGCTGCTCATATCACTACCGGGTGTGACGGCCTGGATATCGAAACGCTCCAGCCCCCGCGCCGTGGCAGCGCCGACAGCGTACCAATTAATTCCCACCGGCAACTGTGGCCAGTGATCGCTCACTAGCGCCATACCAAACCGCACGGCATTGGCACTGATAAAGATAATATGCTGGTAATGATCCAGATCCAGCACCATGTGGCGCTGTGCTACCGGGAGCTGTGGCAAACCGCTCAATTCGAGCAGCGGCTGGCTATAAGCCTCGTAACCCTCCGCCTTGACCGCGGCACACAACACATCGGCGGCCTCCCCCTGCGGACGCGTGACGAGCACCCCACGAACGGCGTCGGTGTCTCTAGCCATCATAGACCTCAGCCAAAATGGCGGCAGCCCCCTGCGACAACAGATCTTCAGCCACAGCTATACCCAGCTGCTCCGCCTCGACTGATGGCGCTACCGCCTGTGCCCGCAAGATCACAGAGCCGTCAGGCTTACCCACCAGACCGCGCAAGAATAACGTCTCACCAGCACCTGTGTATTCGGCATAACAGGCGATAGGCACCTGGCATCCACCCTCCAGCCGGCGATTCATCGCGCGCTCCGCCGTCACCCGAGCCGCCGTGCGCGTATGGTGCAGCGGCTGCAGCAACAACAGCACCGCGCTGTCTGCGCTGCGCAGCTCAATACCCACGGCACCCTGCCCCCCGGCAGGCAGTGAATCAGCCACTGCCATACGCTGTGCAATGCGCCCGTCAAACCCCAACCGTATCAGCCCGGCACTCGCCAGAATAATGGCGTCATACTCGCCTTCGTCGAGCTTACGCAAGCGAGTATTAACATTCCCCCGCAGAAAATTGACGACCAGATCCGGACGCCGCTCACGCAACTGACACTCGCGCCGCAAACTCGAGGTCCCCACCACACTCCCAACTGGCAGCGCATCCAGCGTTGCAAAGTGATTGCTGACAAAAGCATCAGAGGGGTCCTCGCGATCGCAGATCACTCCCAGCCCCAGCCCGGGCGGAAATTCCATCGGCACATCTTTCATCGAATGCACGGCGATATCGGCGCTGCCATCAAGGAGGGCCGCTTCCAGTTCCTTGACGAATAAACTCTTGCCGCCCAGCTTGGACAGCGGCGAGTCCAGCAACTGATCACCGCGCGAAGTCATCCCCAACAGCTGCACGTCGAGATCGGGATACTCGTGCAGCAATGCAGCGCGAACAAACTCTGCTTGCCAGAGAGCCAGAGGGCTCTCCCGGGTGGCGATGGTCAGTTTGCGCAGCATGCATGAGTTTCCATAATTTCCAGCGGCCAATGATACCAGTCAGGCACGGTATCAGCGACTTCTGGCGTATTTTAGGCAATGCAGCGGTCTGCACGTACTTTATTGCGCTGCAGACGAGCCTGAGAGATGGCGGACAAAACTTCAACAGAGACAATTACTCAACTGATATACTTGCCGCCACGAAGTATCAACACGCCCCAAAGTGCGCATCACCATGGAATGTCCAACACAATGACCAAAGAAAAAGACACCAGTAAACTGTGGGGCGGCCGCTTCAGCGAGCCAACAGACGCCTTCGTACAGCGCTTTACCGCATCGGTCACGTTCGACCAGCGCATGGCTGCAGAGGATATCGCCGGATCGCTCGCCCATGCCCGTATGTTGCACCACGTGGGGGTGCTCAGCGAGGGGGAGCTCACGGAGATCGAGGGCGGCCTCGCCCAGGTAGAGCAGGAAATCAACGCGGGCAGTTTCCAGTGGTCGATTGAACTGGAAGATGTGCATATGAATATAGAAGCACGCCTGACACAACTGATCGGCGTGGCGGGCAAAAAACTGCACACCGGGCGCTCGCGCAACGACCAGGTGGCGACAGATATCCGCCTGCACCTGCGCGCGGCGATCGACACCATCGCCGGCGAACTGACGCGTCTGCAACAGGGCACGATTGGGCTGGCTGCAGCAAATACAGACACCATCATGCCAGGCTTCACCCATTTGCAAACCGCACAGCCCGTGGTATTTGGTCATCACCTGCTGGCCTGGAATGAAATGCTGGAACGCGATTTCGGGCGACTGATGGATTGTCGCGCGCGCCTCAACCAATCGCCGCTGGGCGCTGCAGCGCTGGCCGGCACTACCTACCCCATTGATCGCGCCCATACCGCGGCGGCACTGGGCTTCGACAAGCCGACAGAGAATTCACTGGACTCCGTGTCGGACCGGGATTTTGCCATTGAATTCTGTTCGTTCGCCGCATTGTTGCTGACTCATCTTTCACGCATGTCTGAAGAGCTGGTGCTATGGGCATCGGCACAGTTCAATTTCATTGAACTGCCAGACCGTTTTTGCACCGGCTCATCCATCATGCCACAAAAAAAGAACCCCGATGTACCGGAACTGGTACGCGGCAAGGTGGGCCGGGTGAACGGGCATCTCATCTCCCTGCTCACGCTGATGAAGAGCCAGCCACTGGCCTACAACAAGGACAATCAGGAGGACAAGGAACCGCTGTTCGATACGATCGACACGGTATTCGACTGTCTGCGCGCGTTCGCCGATATGGTGCCCGCCATCACGCCCAAAACTAAAGCCATGCGCGAAGCAGCCAGACGCGGATTCTCCACCGCCACCGACCTGGCCGATTACCTGGTACGACTGGGTCTGCCATTTCGCGATGCCCACGAAGTGGTTGGCAAGGCCGTTGCCCAAGGGATTACCAACGGACAGGACCTGGCAGAGATGAGCTTGGAGACATTGCAGCGCTTCTGCGCGGATATCCGCGAGGATGTGTTTGAGGTGTTGACGCTGGAGGGCTCGGTTGCGGCCCGCAATCATCTGGGCGGCACGGCCCCAGAGCAGGTAGTCGCAGCGGCGCAGCGCGCCAGCGCACGACTGGCAGCTCGCTAAAACCAGACGCAGCTTGCCGTCAGGCCATCTCAACCACCGCTTGCCGGGCGATAGCGGACACTGGCCTGAAAGGTGACATCTGGCGCAGTTTCAACACGGATATCTTCCACCACACTGATATCCACCGACCACTGTGGTGCAAAGTACCAACGTGTGCCCAGCGTCCCCAGGATAGCATCGCCGCCCACGCCGGTGAGTTCGCTGTCGAGTGGGGCTGCGTGACTGTCGATCTGGCCGATAACAGACCAGTTCCGGGTAAATCGCCAGTCCATCGCCAGCC
Organism: uncultured Halioglobus sp.; assembly: GCA_963934845.1. Lineage (GTDB taxonomy): Bacteria > Pseudomonadota > Gammaproteobacteria > Pseudomonadales > Halieaceae > Marimicrobium. The sequence goes on from CAWWAG010000005.1 coordinate 59,603, forward strand.
CTGCAAACCACAGGTTCTTCTCCTGCAGCCCGTCCAGCACATCACTGTCACCGGCGCGCAGGTAGCCAACCTGCCCGTGCCAGCTCAGGGGCAGATCAGACAGTTGTTCTCCAGAAAATCGCAGCGCGATATAGGCGTCGTCCGCACCACTACCCAAAAAATCCTTGTCATCACCGGTGCCAAACTTATACCCCAGTGCAGCACTCACCGTGGAATTCTCGTCGCGATAAAACGCGTGGCTGAGAGACAAGCTGACATCGCCGATTGCGGACGTATCATCCTGTAGCGAAAAATCGCCTTGCGCGGACGCATAGCGATAATCCAGCACATCCTTTGGCACACTGGAGCGACCACCATCGGACATACCCCAGAAATCATGCCAGTCGTCGATAAGACCATCCAGGTCTCCGCCACTTTGATCCAGCCAGGGTACTTCCAGCTGCAAGTCCCAGTTCTCGGCCAGGCCATAGCGCAACTCCAGAGCGACGCGGCCGGTTTCCCCATCAAAATTGAGCGCTTCAGTGGCATTGCCGTCGTTGACGTAGTGATTGGCCAGACTGCCGTGCAGCGCCACCACCCAGTCACCACTTGGCGTGATCTGCGCATCGCGTTGCGACGGCAAGCCAATCAACCCAGCCACCGGGCTCAAGTTCTTAACATACAGCGGCTCACTTCCCACTGTGGGCAATGCGCCCAGACCGGCAACAAATCCGGCCAATAATCGCTGCGCATGCGCTTTTTGCAGCGCCCTGCATACGCTCTTACAACCAGGCAAAATGAACACCCCCCTGGGCCTGCATTTGCTCCACCACAAAGGGTCGAAACAAATTTCCGGCGCGAGTGTCCCGCCAGTCGCTGGCCTCTTCATCAAAGTTATAATGGAAACCGCCAGACTTAGCGGCCAGCCATAGCTGCCGCGTAGGCGGCTGGCGACTGAATACCAGCCGCGTACCATTCTCAAAAACGACGGTGAGCACCCCACCTGAGGTTTCGCAGTCTATATCTGCTTCGACTTCATCCAGCGCTGTTTCCAGCTCTAAAAAGGTCTGCTCTATCAATACGGTGAATTCTGATTCGGTCATCACAGGGGATTTTCCAACAAAGTGTGCACAATTCAATGATAAGGGCTGTTCGCACTGCTTACTAGCGGGCAGTATAATCTGCGGCACCATTGCCCGGAATATAGTCATGCATTATTACATTTCAAAGCTGTTACTTACTGTTGCGTTTGCCACTTTGTGGGGGTGCGGGCAAATGGGGCCTCTGTATATGCCACCTGAGGAGACTCCCTCGCCGCCAGCCATGTCTGAGCCCAGCCCTGCGCCAAGCACTGAGCAGCCGCAAAAGCAGTCCTGACAAGAGGTGGACCGATGAACCCATTCACTTACCGTGAAGGAAGCCTGTTTGCCGAAAACGTCGCCGTCAGAAAAATTGTGGCTGCCCATGGCACGCCCTGCTATATCTATTCGCGAGCGGCACTGGAAGCAGCCTTTATTGAGTATCAGCAGGCGCTGGTGGGCGTTGAACACCTGATTTGCTATGCAGTGAAAGCTAATTCCAACCTGGCCGTACTCAATGTGTTGGCGCGGCTAGGTGCGGGTTTCGACATCGTATCTGGTGGCGAGCTCGAGCGCGTGATCGCCGCCGGTGGCGACCCGGCAAAAATCGTCTTCTCTGGGGTCAGCAAAAAGCCCACAGAAATGGCCGCTGCCCTGGAACTCGGCATTCACTGCTTTAACCTGGAATCCGCCAGCGAACTCGAGGTGCTGAACAGAGTCGCTGGCGATCTTGGCCGCGTGGCGTCAGTGTCTGTGCGGGTCAATCCCGATGTGGATGCCAAAACCCACCCTTATATCTCCACCGGTTTGCGCGAAAACAAATTCGGCCTGAGTATTGCAGACGCCTCGCAGGTGTATCAACGTGCGGCACAGCTGGAGCACATAAAGGTCGTCGGTCTGGATTGCCATATTGGCTCACAGCTCACAGAGGTCAGCCCGTTTATTGACGCGCTGCACCGCTTGCTGGCCCTGGTAGATTCCCTGGCCGAACAGGGTATTGCGATTCAGCACCTGGACCTGGGTGGTGGGCTTGGCGTGCACTACCGGGATGAAACGCCACCTTCAGTCGCGCAGTATATTGGCGCGATACGCGAGGTATTGGGCGATCGCAAGGTGCAACTGATGTTTGAACCGGGACGTTCAATTGCCGCCAACGCCGGCCTGCTGGTAATGCAGGTGGAATACCTCAAATCCACACCAGATCATCACTTCGCTCTGGTAGACGCGGCCATGAATGACATGATCCGCCCAGCACTCTACCAGGCGTGGATGGATATCCAGCGCGTGGAGCAGAACAGCGAGGGGCAGCAAGCGCAGTGGGATGTGGTAGGGCCGGTGTGTGAAACCGGAGATTTCCTGGGAAAGGACAGGACGCTGGCACTGAGCCAGGGGGATTTGCTGGCGATGTTTGGGGCCGGCGCCTACGGTTTCACAATGAGTTCCAATTACAACAGTCGCGGTCGTGCGCCAGAAATCATGGTGGATGGGGATGACATGCACCTGATACGGTCGCGAGAGACATTCGCAGATCTCGTTCGCGGCGAAACTCGCTTGCCCGCGCTGGGCGCGGCCGATTGAGCAGGTAGGGATGTATGCTATTAAAATTCACCAAAATGCACGGCACAGGGAATGACTTTGTCGTCATCGACCTGATCAGCCAGCATTACAAAATGCGCTCCTGGGACGTACGCAAGCTGGCGGACAGGCATTTCGGCGTGGGCTGTGATCAGGTCCTGGTGGTGGAGGCGCCGCAAAGCCCACAGGCGGATTTTCGCTATCGCATCTTCAATGCCGATGGCACAGAAGTGGAGCAATGCGGCAATGGCGCGCGCTGTTTCGCGCGCTTCGTGCGAGAGAAAAAATTGACCACGAAGAAGATAATCAGCGTTGAAACCTCCTCCGGGGTAATCGAACTGCGCGTGCGCCCCAATGACGATGTTGAAGTCAACATGGGCGCGCCGCAATTTGAGCCCGCAGGTATCCCCTTCGCAGCCAGCGCGAGGGCACCCAGTTATCAGCTGCAGGTGGACGGCAGGGAAGTGGAAATCGGCGCGGTGTCGGTGGGTAATCCCCATGCGGTGTTGCGTGTCAGCAATACGAGCCGCGCAGGCGTCGAGCAACTGGGGCCATTAATCGAGTCTCACCCCGATTTCCCACAGCGAGTAAACGTCGGTTTCATGCAAATTGTTTCGGAAAGGGAGATCCAGCTACGCGTCTATGAGCGTGGTGCAGGCGAAACCCTCGCCTGCGGCACGGGCGCCTGTGCGGCGGTCGTATACGGCGTTTCCCGCGGCTGGCTGAGCGAATCCGTGACAGTTGGACTGCCGGGGGGTAAGCTTTCTGTGTCGTGGGCGGGGGAAGGCCAACCGGTCATAATGACCGGCCCCACCGCAATCGTGTTTGAAGGCACAATAAAAATTTGAGACTCCGTTAGCGGAGCACATTCACAGCAGGGAGAGGCAGCGATAATGTCAGCCAGTGAAAAACGGGACGCAGCAGTCAAGGTTGCAGCGGAGCAGGGCAGTGACTCTGGGCTCACCGACGAATCCGTGCGCGAATACCTCAAGAACCATGACGATTTTTTGCAGCGCTATCCCGATATGCTGGATTACCTGCATGTCTCCCACGTCTCCGGCAGTGCGATATCACTGGTGGAAAAGCAGGTCAGTGTACTGCGCGAACGCAACACCGAGATACGCCAGCGACTCAAGGTACTTTCCACCAATGCCAAAGACAATGACACCTTGTACGAACAGACCCGCTCGCTGGTGCTGAAGTTGCTCGACGCCAATTCTGTAGAGGCTGTTTACAGTAGCTTTATGGCGTCCATGAAAGAAGACTTCCACGTCGATTACGCGAGTATGATTCTGTACAGCGACAGCAGCAATGATGAAGGCTGGCGCACAGAACCCCGCGAATCGGTCAAAAAAGAAATTGGTTCTTTGTTCCGAGGCCACAAAGCGGTGTCTGGCACTCTCCGCACAGAAGAACTCAATTTTCTGTTTGCAGAGGGCGATGCAGTCGGTTCTGCGGCAATGATGCCGCTGTCTGACAAGGGGCCTGAGAGCGTATCGCTGGGACTGATAGCAGTGGGCAGCGCAGACCCAAACCACTACGGCAATACCGTAGGCACACTATTCCTGTCACATATCGCAGACATTATCGTCAAGCTGTTGGCGCGCCTGAACTACGCGAGAGACTGAGGCCGCCTTGCACACGACGCCCGCGCAGGACGAACCGCTGGGAGTATCTGCCACACGGTTCCTCGATTATATACGTGACGTACGTCAGCTCTCGCCACACACTATCAGTAATTATCAGCGCGACCTGATATCACTGGAACGCTACTGCACCAAAAGTGGTAAGGGTGCCATCGAAGCGCTGGTAGAAGCCGATATCCGCGACTGGGCAAGCCAGTTACGTCGTCAGGGCCTCGCTGGCGGTAGTATTCAGCGCAGCTTGTCCGCGACCCGCTCATTTTACAATTTCCTGGGCCGCGAAAGCGGGCTGCTGCGCAACCCGGCGGCCAGCGTTCAGGCGCCGCGTAAACCCCGTAAACTACCCAAGACGCTGGATGCCGATCAGGTAAAAAAATACCTGTCCTTCGACGCCGAATCCGTGACGGCCCGTCGCGACAGCGCCATGGCAGAATTATTTTACTCCTCCGGCCTGCGACTTGCAGAATTGGCGTCGGTGGAAGTTGACGACATCGACCCTCACTCCAAACTGTTAACAGTGACCGGCAAGGGCCGAAAGACCCGCACCGTGCCCGTAGGCACCGTGGCGCTGCAGGCCATTGCTCGCTGGCTGGAAGTGCGCCCACCTGCCTCGGCAGACGGTGGCAACTGCCGCGCGCTGTTCACCAGTAATCGCGGTCGCCGTATCAGCGTGCGCAACATTCAGGCGCGGCTCAAATTGCAGGGGCGCAAGTGCGGAATGCGTCAAGATATACACCCCCACATGCTGCGCCACTCTTTCGCCAGCCATATGCTGGAATCCAGCGGCGATCTTCGAGCCGTGCAGGAACTGCTGGGGCATGCCAATATCTCCACTACCCAGATCTACACCCACCTGGACTTCCAGCACCTCGCCAAGGTGTATGACGCCGCGCACCCCAGGGCCAGGCGGCGCAAAGGCGATTAATATGGCTATCTCTGTGATCACCTTCGATCTCGACAACACCCTGTGGGAGGTAGAGCCCGTTCTCATCAAAGCGGAAGAAGCCCAGCAGACCTGGCTCAAGGAGCACAGACCCGGAGCCGCGGAGCTATTTGATCACGAGGCGCTATTTGAATTCAAAAAATCGGTGTGGAAACGTCACCCCGAGTTATTACACCACGTCAGCCAGATGCGTACCCAGATGCTGTACGAGTTACAGGTAGCTGCGGGTTATCAGGAGGCGGAGGCCCGCAGCGGGGCGCAGCAGGCGTTTGACATTTTTTTGCGGGAACGGCACAAGGTAGTGCTCTATGAAGAGGCGCTAGGCGTACTGGAACTGCTGGCCAAACAGTACACGCTAGGCGCCCTGACCAATGGCAATGCCGACATCTACAAAACCGACGCCGCCGAATATTTCGACTTTGCCTTCCTGGCCGAAGATATCGGCGCCAGCAAGCCACATCCGGATATGTTTCACGCCGCACTCAAACAGACCGACGTAGGCGCAGAAAACATCATTCACGTGGGCGATGACCCGGAGCACGATGTTCGAGGTGCTCGAGAGGTGGGCATGCATACGGTCTGGGTGAATACGCAGCGCAAGACCTGGCCCAGTGGCCAACCCGCGGATGGCGAAGTAGTGAACCTGCGAGAACTGCCCGACGTCATCGACCGCATTATTGCCAGAATGTGACAGCATTTCGCAGACGCGTGAATTTAGCGCCGATGATTAACGCGGCAGGCTGTCTATAAATGCTTGAAACGGCGCATCTGCAAAGCGCTGCTGCGGATAATCAATACACTCCAGCACCGTCTTAACCTGTTCCTTGACGCCATCCAACCGCAAGGCATTACCGCGGGCCGCAACCAATATGGCACTGGGCTCGTCGTTCGCCTGTGTAAACACCACCCCGGTCTGGAGACTCATAGTCTGGACCTTGCACACATATTCATTAGCAGGCAACGCAATTGCACCTCCGACCTGCCCAAGCAGCGGGGCCACGATGCATGCGGCCACAATCACTTTCTTCATAGCGCCTAACCTCATTTCCTAGTTCCAACACTTATCCGCCTTGCTACCCGTAGCGGTCTTTGCACCAGTATAGGACAGCATAAACGTTTTGCACTGCGCGTCATTAGCTTGGGGGGATGTATTTTGCGGTGTGGCTGTCAGCTCGTAGCAAATCCTCTCAGAGCCGTCGGTGCAGGCCGTCGCATCGATTGTGTAATGCCCCTCCTCGGTGACCATAGGATCATCGGCATAGCCGAGCTCTTCCATATCATACGTATAGGTGCTGCGATCCAGAATATATTGCTCCATACGCCCGGCAACGGCCATCAAGCCCACCTTGGCGTCGCTACGGTGGGCCTTGCGCACACTATTTTGATAGCCTGGCAATGCAATAGTCGCGATGACGCCGATAATCGCGATCACAATCATAACTTCCAGTAGTGTAAATCCACTGTGCGAGCGAGCCGTCGTTTGTGACATTCCAAGGTGGTCGGTCATCAATCAGTATCCATGTGCCAGTATGAGCCGTAGGGCGCGGGTATCCGGGAATTCGTCTTCAGCGGGTTGCCGGCGACATTCGTCGATGATACGCCGGGGGGCAGCAACAAACGAATTTTACCGTCCTCCCCAAAGTGGGCAGAGGGCGTGTCGGGTATCAAGCCGCCGACCAACAGCAAGCGATCATAATTGTCGTCGCCGTCAAAATCCATGACCGATGTAGCCCCCTGTAAACCGACGTTATAAAGCCGTCCTGTACCGGGTGAGGGCTCACAGATATTGATGACCTGGGCATCTGGAGCGAATGTGGTGAAATAGACCTTACCATCGATAGTCAGCGCCTCTGCCAAGCTCTTTTCGCCATTAGCCAGAAGATTTAACAGCCAACCCGATGCGGCGGACAACCCCTCCTGTGCCGCTATCTTCTGCGCGGCAGTACCGTCCTGCAAAAGATTGGAAGTAGCGTCATACAGGCCATTCGGACTCATCGGCATTCTACAGCGCGCATCATGGTCTGGCTCTGTGATGCAAAGACTGTTGTCCAGCGCGGTGTAATACGGATTCACCTGCTTGTCGCGGATCATATAGAACTGGTTATCCACTGAAGGGTTATTTACATCGCTTTCATCATCTAATTCGCCAGGGTTGGTCCTGTCGCCGCTGCCAATCAGGATCGCCTCTACAGCGCTACCTTCGAATGTAGTGCGGACCAAATCCGGGGCGCTGAAAAATCGTCGATCAGTGCGTTTGTTGCCACCATTGGCTGCAAACATTTTCACGATACGCCAGGTGTTCTGACTGCTGGTCGGCAAGATGTCATAAGGGAGGTCAATACGCCAAAGATTGCCGCCTGTATCGCCAAAGTAAATCCTGTCAACGACCCCATCGCCGTTACTGTCCAGGGGCGTTAGGGAGGCTGGCACCGAATGAAGAAGCCCCGTTTCCTGCAGGTTTTTAGGCGAATTGGCCGCGGGTGTTACGCTCCATACTTTCGCACCCGTTACCGCATCAACTATATAGATACCACGGCCCATACTGTCGCTGTTAGTACCAGCCAGTGTATCGTGATCGTCCTTAACAGGGTCGTAACCGGCGCCAAAAATCAACACCAGCTTGTGAAACCCATCGTCATCCATGTAACCGGGAATACGCGCCACCACGGGCACAGACCAGGTTTGTCCCAGTTCTACGAAGTCATCGTCGTCATCACTGATGCGCCACAGAAACTCTGGCGTGTTCGGGTTGGAGACATCGAGGGCGTACATCTGACGACCCCCTCTGCGCAGACCAAAATAGACCCTCGCCGTGTCACCGTCCGTATGGTCTATCGTGCCATCCAGATTGAGATCTTCTGTGGCAACGACAACGGGAGAATCGATACCATAAACGCGCTCTGAAGGCACCGCGTTATTCTTGCGACGGGTCAACACCGAACCCAACTCCTTGGCAAAGAAAGCCCAATCCTCCTGGCCATCACTGTTGCCGAACATATGCAGGAAGCCGGCATTGGTGCCTACCAGAATACGGATATCGGGGTTTTCTTTGGTGAAAGAACCGAGGGCACCGTAGTTCACAATGTGCGGTTTACTGTGCAGGATATCCCCCAGTAGCCAGGGCCTGTTGTCACTGGTTGAGTTGTCTTCATCTTCATCTTCAGTGTCGTAGCCGATACCCCATCTGACAACCTCGGTAAGTTCACTCAGGCCGCTGACCCCCCAGACAGAATAGAGCAAGTCGAGTTGACGGAGCGGTTCGGTAATATCGAAGCCATAGGCCACGGCGTCGATATTCGCGATATCAAACTTCTCCAAAGCCTGGTTGGTCCCGGTGTTGGTGTACAAGCGGTCAGCGCGCGAGGTCAAATTTGTCGTGGCCAGCAGGCCACCCACACCCCCTTTGCCGACATTGGCACCATCGACTTCCGGACTCCAGAGTGTCGTCGCATTGTCCTTGATCAGACCGGTTGATGCGTCTATTGCCGGATCACCATTGCTATCCTCCAGCACCGCATCACCCGAATCGAAGGCGATATCAAGACGCTTGATATTGCCTGGCCAGTTCATGGAGTCATCCGGCTTGAACATCGCGAAAAACACCTCATTGCGACTTTGTACCCGAGTGAATGTATCAACCGCCACCGCGGGTGCGGTGAAGGTGGAGTCGGTGGAGAGGATACTGAGTACAGCACCCTGAAACGCCGCCGCGAGCTCTTCGGCATTTTCGGCCTGATAGTATCGACCCTTACCTTTGACCGCAGCCTCTCTCAGGAGCTCCTGCCTTTGTGTAAAACCGATGGTATAAGTGATACCAAACTGGTTGCCATTGCTGCTCACACCGTCCAGATCATGGTTCGCCATGTATTCAGTCAGTGTCGGCAGGCAGTTTTTGCGCGTGTTACCAGAGCTATCAATTTCGTAGCGGCCACAGGTTTTACCGGTGAGTGCCTCAATGGCGGTGTTGGCGTGGGAGTCGTAGGTGGGGTATCCATCCGTCATTAATATGACGTAGGTGTACGCGCAATCGTTGGTGGGTGCTACATAATTGAAGAAATTTTCGGCTGTGATATCACGATCGGGAATGTCACTGGAGCGTTTTTTGTTACCGTATACCAGGGACTTCCCCGACAAATAGCGATACACCTCATAAGAAGATTCACACAAAGGCGTCCAGGTCTCGGGGCTTAAATCGCTTACCATTTGCGTCACGGACGCACGCTGCGCCGCCGTCATATTGGCTACGATACGCTTCACAATCCTACCACCATTGTTATTGTCGGAGCCGTCGCCGTTGTTGTAGTTAAATACTGCCAAGCCAAAGTCGATGATCGGATTAGTATTGATCAGGCTGACGACTACCTCTTGAGCAATCGACATACGTGTTTTTTCTTCTGACAAGATCGTGTCGTCATACAGCCAATCCATATAGTGGGCGCTGTAGAAGGTATAGGTCGTGTTACCCCAGTTGACGTTCGACGTAGAGAGTGTGTCAGTGTAGGCTTGACTATTGGACGCATCGGGAGAGTTGGGCTGGTAGGGGTAACCCGTCGGCTCGGACCCGTTTCCAGAATTGCCCGGGATTGTCACGTCTGCCGCACAGTCCACACGCATCGGCGATTGATCGCTGGTACTCAACGCTCGCCATTCAGCTTCGTCGCCACGCCAATAGGTGTTTGAAACATACTCCCAGTTCTGACACCACCTTCTTTTATATTTCGTACACTTCCAACCGGAATCGGTATCCCAGTACCCGTCACTGGGCCGCCACAGCTGTGCTTTAGACGTGAACTTGCCCACCGTATTCAAAGGCGTGATCGAAGAGGCGCAGCGGTTACTACTCGTGGAAAAATACTGCTCAGTATTTGAGCTGGGGTAATACTGGTTGGTAGACCAGTAGATTGTGTTGGTTTGAAAACGCGACACGTACGTGGCATTGGGGTCATATTCGGGGCGCTCTCCACCCTCCTGTACCACGGTATCCATACTGCCGGAATTATCAAAGATGATTAGCACCTTGGGGCGCCCCGAAGTACCCGCTTGATAGTTGGCCTGATAGATTTCGGTATCATCGGCACGTGCGCCAAGGCTGCCCGCGAAAAGCAGCACCAGCAGACTGGCCAGCACCAGTAGCCGCTCTATAGCCTCTGAGCAGTTCTTCATGCCACATTACTCCTTTGTACTTCAATGTGGATACAGCGATAAAACCCGCGCCGCAACCAACCCTCGCTAGCGAACATTCTTTCCAATGATAGTCTTGACCACACCCACGTTGATTTTGGTTCGCACGCGCCTATCCACATAGTGTTCAGATTCAATTCGATAATAATCACAATCAAACAGCCCGACGCTGGAAGCATTGACTTGCCGTGGACAGGCCATTGCATCAGCCGTAAGAAAAACGTCGGTCGTCACATCAGTCCCCGTCTCCAACAATCCCAGTGGGCTTTCTTCGACACTCAAACCGCCGAACACATCCTCGGAGGACATCCCATTAAACAATTCGGTTGCCGTGCCGGTAGTGGCGAGAGCGGCGTAAACACCTGCCTCAGCAGCCTGAAACGATCGCAATCCATCTTGCGCATTCAGGGACATTTTCAATGCAGATCGGCTATTGGTAGCCGCAACCATACTTATGACGGTGAGAATCAACAGAAACAGCAGAGACACAACAAGCGCCATGCCCCGTTGCTGCGGCTTTCGGTGGGAGCTACTCATGCACCATTTCCTCTTATTACCAGCTTCGGATTACGCAAGGATATGGTATTGGTAATCAGCATTCGCCGAAAATTGTCTTCTGGAGTGAAAGTCGTACCCGCCATAGAATACGATTTCAGGTTGGTGTAGTTGGGATCTTTATTCACGCTGCGCACCAGTATAGAGATCTCTACTGATTCCACCCGACTCCAGTTACCCGCTATAGCTACAGTAGTAGTGTAGGTATCGACATCACCGTTCAGGCTAGCGGCACTCGCCAGGCCAAAACGCAGACGCATATCCTCAACGCCTTCAACCAGATCCTCGGTAACAAGCATCATGCCACCACTGCCGGTAGGAATGATCACTCTACGGCTCAGCTGCGGCGCAGCGTTTGGTGTGGCCCCTTCTCGTACATAGAAAACCTCGTACTGGTAGGCCCAGGCGACACCCCCAGGAACGTCATCGCCGGTCTGAATACTGGGTGGTGTGGCGCCATCAAACAGGTATCCCAGCGTGTCATTGGTCATGATATAAGTTTGCGTACCACTCAGTTCGGTTGGTGTATCGATGGTACCGTCGCCATCGTCCGCAGCATCAGGATCTGGATTTCCACGCGGTCCGTCCGTAAACGGGGTGGGGGAGACCGACTTAAGCACCAACACGTGGCTGCCCGGAACCGCATCAGTAACACAGCCCAACGCGTCGCCATCGGCATCGGCAACAGCAGCAGAGAGGTAGTTCTGCAGATCATAAGCGGCGGCATCTCCCGTGCAGCCACCGGTGACTGCCTTGGGAGGCCCGTCGGGATATACCCCAATCAGATTAAAAGGCACTTCACCAAAAAAGCCCGCGTGCATAAGAGCGTTGTTGAGCAAGCGCTGCGCAAACTGTGCATTCTCAGTGAGTGCTGAAACCTGTTCAACCTCGGTGTAGGAGCGTTTTGATGCCAGGAAAATCGATATCGCACCACCAATCAAAACAAGACCAAGAAGCATCGCGACCATCAGTTCAATCGCTGAGACACCCGCTTGGCGCTTTCGTATAGCCGCACGCATACCTACAACTCCGTCTCGTCTATCACAAATGTACTAATAGCCACTTGGCGACGATACCCCTCTTCGCCATCCGCTACGGCGCCACAGACAGCAGCTCCACCCTCCAGCGCATCGGAGGTTTCCACCAGACCGCGCCACTGGATGATGACGTTGAGTTGCCCGGTGCGTGCGCGCGGAGCAGCCGGTGTAAACACAATGCAGCCGCGTGGCGTGACCAGACCGTTGGTGCCCTCGCCCGCGACCGTAGCCACCTGCCCCTGAAGGGCCTGCTCCCACAACCATAGGTCATGAGCTGCCAACTCGGCAGGATTACAGACGCTGCTCACGCAGTTCGGTGAAGGTTCGCTGGACTCTGTATTTTCACCTCGCGGGCTCAAACCGATGTTGTAGGTTGCAATGGCGGCAGGATTGATGCGGATACGCTCGACCATGGCATCGGCAAGTTCCACGGCCCGCGTTCTTTGCATCGCCTGGTGCTGGGAAACCTTGGAATTAACCATCAAGCCAACCACACCCAGCAGCCCCACGCTGAGAATCAGGAAGGCAACCAGGACCTCAAGAAGAGTAAACCCTGCCTGCCCGGAAGCTGAGGAATTATGAACAGGAGACATCATTGCCCGTGTGATCCTGTACGATGTGCGTGGAGTCTTCTTCTTCTGATGCCATCGCCGCCCTGAGCGCACCCAAGGCGGAGACAATAATCCCGCGCGCCTCGCTATCGCCGCGATCATCGCAGAATGTGAACGTGCCGTTACTGCCAAGCGCAGTACCTTTACTGTTGAATCGCAGGACATCCCCTGCCTGACTGTAGCGAATCGCAATACCCTGGGTATTCTGCACCCGGCTTTGCAGCACTTGCTCGTCGGCATCAAGCTGGTCATCACCATCGAGATCGACGAATGCCATATAGCCCGCGCCCCAGTCACCAGTGCTGCAATCAAGGGCGTTCGCACTGCGACAAACGATCACTGTCGCGCGCTGCGTTTGCGCCTCAGAGCGGGCCGCGCCCAGCACTGTGCGCAGCGCATAATTTTCCGTTACCAGTCGATTATTCTTGATCATTACGCTGAAGGAGGGGACGCCGGCCGACAGCAATACGGCTACGACTGACAACGTCACCATTAGCTCAATAAGTGTAAACCCCCGATTTCTGGTCATTTTCATAACGGCTTTAACCTCTCCCTTCGATGAGCTACTGCAGGGCACATCACTATGAGTGACTGAAAAAGACGCGGCAAAAAAACGGTGGTAGAGCAAAGACGAGGGATGGGCGAGTGTCGAAGTGACTCCGATACTAGTGGCGGGCAAAAGGTATAACCCCGCGAGCACACTGCTGTTACTTTCCATTCCGGCGGCTCCGCTGTCGTCGGGCTTGCGCCCCTTAGACCGGTTGCTTTGCGTCCCCACCTTTCAGTGGGTTTGCCTTTTTCAGAACTGACTAACTACTATACAGTATTTCAGGGGCGGGCGAAGAGTCAATGGCGAATTGTCATAATGTGCACATATCTGCTAACTCGTTCACGTTATAGCGAATCTTTGGCTAAAACAGGTGACAAAATCCCTTAAAAAGGCCGCCTGAAGATCGAGTAACTGCTGCCCCTGGGTTCCCGTGGCTTTCACCACCGTTTGCGTATCGTGACCACCGCAACCGGATAAACCCGATACCAACGCGGCTACAGCTGCACTTAATCCAGTTTTTTCAACACTTGCGTAATCTTTTTCCGTTAATGATTGTCACAGCTCAAACGAGTTCATTCCAACCGGGATGATTTGCGCCATTATGAGACAAAAAAGGGGGACCGAAAGGCCCCCCAAACACGCATCGTAAGACGCGCCCGCAAAGTCTGGATTAGCGACCGCTGGCACCGGCACCGACGAACTCGGGGTAGGCTTCCATACCGCACTCAGCCATATCCACACCCTCGTATTCTTCCTGCTCGCTGACACGGATACCCATGACTGCCTTGAGAACTCCCCAAACGATCAGACTTGTACCAAATACCCAGACAAAGATAGTCAGCGCACCAATCACCTGCCCGCTGAAGGACGATCCGTCATTGGTCACTGGCACCAGCAGCAAGCCCAGAAGACCGACCACACCGTGCACTGAGATAGCACCGACGGGATCATCAATCTTCAACTTGTCCAGAGTAACGATGGCAAACACCACCAGTACACCACCTAGCGCGCCAAACAGCGTCGCTTGCAGCGCCGTAGGAGTCGAAGGCTCGGCTGTGATAGCCACCAGTCCCGCCAGAGCGCCATTGAGAGCCATGGTGAGATCCGCTTTGCCAAACATTATTCGCGCTAGGATCAGCGCCGCAATCAGTCCACCGGCCGCCGCTGCGTTAGTATTCATGAACACAATCGCTACGGCATTCGCGCTTTCAACGCTTGCCGTTGCCAGTACCGAGCCGCCGTTAAAGCCAAACCAGCCCAACCAGAGGACAAAGGTGCCCAGGGTTGCCATCGGCAAGTTAGCACCGGGGATCGGTCTGATAGAGCCATCCGCGCCGTACTTGCCTTTTCGTGCGCCTAGCAGCAACACGCCTGCCAAAGCTGCGGAAGCACCTGCCATGTGCACAATGCCTGAGCCGGCAAAGTCAGAGAAGCCAAGGTCGCCCAGCGTGTACATACCAAATACCGCTTCGCCGCCCCAGGTCCAACTGCCCTCCATCGGATAGATAAACGCGGTCATAACGACGGCAAACGCCAGAAAAGCCCACAACTTCATCCGCTCGGCAACCGCACCGGACACAATGGACATGGCTGTCGCCACGAAAACCACCTGAAAGAAGAAGTCTGCCGAGGGCGCGTAGGTCGCAGGCTCTGCGGCTCCGGCTACGCCGTCACCAACAATGCCCTGCAAAAAGAGCGTAAATTCACCGCCACCATACATGATCGAGTAACCGCAGATCATGTACATCGTACAGGCAACCGCATAGAGCGAGATGTTCTTGAGCAAGATTTCAGTGGTGTTCTTTGATCGCACCAAGCCAGCTTCGAGCATCGCGAAGCCTGCTGCCATCCACATTACCAGTGCACCGCAGATCAGGAAATAAAACGTATCCAGGGCGTACTGTAGTTCAAAAATATTGTTTTCCATGGGAATACTCTCTGCTAACAGTCGATTGTGGGTTTAGATCGCGTCTTCGCCGGTCTCACCGGTACGAATACGAATCACCTGCTCCAGCGCCGTGACAAATACCTTACCGTCACCGATTTTGCCGGTGTTGGCCGCCTTGGTGATGGCTTCGATAGTCTGCTCTGCAACGCCGTCAGCGACGGCTACTTCAATTTTCACTTTGGGCAGGAAATCGACGACATATTCCGCGCCGCGATACAGCTCCGTGTGTCCCTTTTGACGTCCAAATCCCTTGACCTCGGTCACTGTAATTCCCTGAACGCCGATTTCGGACAGCGCTTCACGAACGTCGTCCAGTTTGAATGGCTTAACTATGGCCGTAATTAGTTTCATATCACTCTCCGAATGGGGAGTCGGCCAGAAACCTGACCGGCTCGATGTCGCTTGTTGCTATTACAGGCTTTTGCTTATGGAAAAGACTGCGGTGTCGTCACAGATATCTGAGTCGAAGCATTCCGATTCATCGAGGTCTGTACCTACCCAAGCCACTGAGAAATCAACGCCCTTAAAAGTGTAGCCAAGCGTTACCGAGTAGTCGGTGTAACTGTCAGCACCGTCAGTCAGGAAGACGTCTTTGAAATCGTTGTAGCCGGCGTGAAAGCCAACGGAAAAGTCTTCTGCAAAAGTCAGGCTGTAGTCACCCGAGTAGTACCAGTACTCTCCAGTCTTGGCGTAGAAATCATCCGAATAAACGATGCCAATCGACAAGTCCTTCCATGAGGGCGTGATGTGAAATTCTTGGTAATCACCTTTAGGATCTACTGTGTCACCGGGGTATTGGTAGTAGGCGTAACCCACATCAACAGCGAAATCGGTATCGCCAATCGGGCCAGCCCAGCCTGCGTAGTAATCGATCTCCATGGTACCGTAGCTACCACTACCATCGTCGATATCCCCGAAGTCAACCGATGAAGCCCAGGTACCAACATAAATACCCGGCTCGAAGGATGCATCAAAACCACCCTGAATAGCCGCGTCCTTACCCGTTTGCGAGATACCGCGGAAGCGGTAGTCGGACACCAATACGACGTTCGCGCTTATATCAAAGGCCTGAACAGACGCTGCCGCCATGCCTGCCAAAAGAGCCGTACCTACTGCTGCCGTAACCAGTTTTTTGTTTAACATGTTTCTCTACTCCGTTCGTTAATAGTCAGATACAGACTCTGTAAAGCGTCAAAATTATTGCTGCGGACGACCTTCGTGCGCATTACTAATCTGTCACCCAGAAGTAGCAGGGTCTGTGCCAACAATACTATTTCTTATAAATATCAATGGGATATGTAATATTATCTATTTTTTCTACTACAGCTTCCCTTACATTTATGGTTCCGGATTGGTGCGCTGCACCATATTAGTGCCCGACTATGCACTGTGCCCGCCTGCAAAAATACTCTAGACTTTGCCCTGTATTCACAGCGGTAAACGGCAAACTCATGGCATTTAAACCACCACCCCCTCCTTGGGAAATATTGCAGCATGTCAGCGAACTGGTTGGCGGCAGCAACGTTAAGCACGGAGTAGACAAGAATATGCGCTCGCTGGCGCAATCGGCCTTATCGCGTCTGGATATGGTGAGCCGCGAGGAGTTTGACGCTCAGACTGAAATACTACAGCGGACCCGAGCCCGGGTGGTCGCACTGGAAACGGCGCTGGAAGAGTTGACCCGGGAACTGGAGAACCACAACAGCGCGAGCTGATTGCGCGCTGCAGGAGCGCCAAACCGCGCATCGGATACCAGAATGCAAGCTCAAGGATGAGCAATGGAACTATCGATTGTCTACAGCAGGGCACTGGCTGGTATCGAAGCCCCGCTGGTGCAAGTGGAGACCCATTTATCGAATGGGCTCCCGGCCTTTAATATTGTCGGGCTACCAGAGACCGCGGTAAGGGAGAGTAAAGATCGGGTTCGCAGCGCTATTCTCAACTCCCACTTTACCTTCCCCGATCGGCGCATCACGGTCAACCTCGCACCAGCGGACCTTCCCAAGGAAGGCGGTCGCTTCGATCTCCCCATTGCCCTCGGCATCCTGAGTGCTTCGGGCCAGGTGCCACTCGACTACCTGCCACAGCATGAATTTCTCGGAGAACTGGCGCTGGACGGCAGCCTTCGAGCAGTCCCCGGTGTGGTTGCTGCGGCAGTCGCTGCCACCCGGGCCAGGCGTCATCTGGTCGTCGCCACCACCAGCGCCTCTCTAGCCGCCCACGTACCTGGTGCCGAGGTCTTCGCCGCTCCCGATATTCTCACGCTGTGCGCACACCTCAGCGGCAGTGAGACGATTCCCGCAACGCAGGCTGAAATCTCCACCGCCGCCCCTGTGCATCCAGATCTACGCGACGTCGTAGGGCAGGAAGGGGCACGACGCGCGCTGGAAATCGCCGCGAGTGGTGGCCACAACCTACTGTTCTGGGGCCCGCCCGGTACCGGAAAAACCCTGCTGGCAAGCCGCTTACCCGGCATACTGCCGCCGCCGAGCGCAGAGGAACTACTGCTGGGTTTGGCCCTGCGCGACATTCACGATAGCTCGTCCACGGGCGGTTTCACCTTTCAACGACCCTTTCGCAACCCCCACCACAGCGCCACAGCAGCCGCGCTGGCCGGAGGAGGTAGCCGCCCGCGACCGGGCGAGATTTCTCTGGCTCACGGTGGCGTGCTCTTTCTGGATGAGTTGCCGGAGTTCAGCCGCCACTGCCTGGAAGTACTGCGAGAACCTATGGACTCGGGCGTGATCACCCTGGCCCGCGCCAGTCACAGGATTACCTACCCCGCGCGATTCCAGTTAGTAGCGGCGATGAATCCCTGCCCGTGCGGCTATTGGGGCGATACAGAGCGCTCCTGTCGCTGCACACCCGAGCAGATTCAGCGCTATCGCGCCCGCATATCCGGGCCCCTGCTGGACCGCATTGACCTGCACGTACAGGTCAATCGAATACCCCCGGGGGATTTACTGACACCCCGCTGTACCGGTGAGGACTCTGCAACAGTACGGGCCAGGGTTGATCGCAGCCGTGCACGTCAGGAACACCGTCAGGGCGGCCCCAATGCGCAGCTCTCACCCGGCGAGTTAGCAAGCGCTTGCATACTCGGAAAGAGAGAAAAGACAGCACTCGAAGGCGCCGCTACGCAAATGCGGCTGTCGGGTAGAGGGCTGCATCGGACCCTGCGAGTGGCCCGCACCATTGCTGATCTGGCGAGCTGCGAAACGATTGACATGGCGCATATCAGCGAGGCACTGGCCTATCGGAGTGAATGACGCGACGACCTTGCGCTGGAGCGAACGCGCCTGGCCAGTGAGCGGACCTTTCTCGCTTACGTTCGTAGCGTGTTATCCCTGCTGGCTGGAAGTGCCGTACTGTTCCAGTTTTTCTCTGATCGCCCACCACACCTGTTAGCAGCATGGATACTGGTCGTGGGCGGCGCGCTTACACTGGTGGTAGGCCTATTCCGTTTTATCCAGGTCGCAGAACACTTAAACGCCAAACCAGCGGCTGATTAGCGCTATCTGAACCTTTCGACGCAGAACTCACAACACCCCCTCTAATATTGCACTGTTATGGTGCATATTTCGCCCCATCGTAATGCATTAACCCGGCCATTTACCCCAATGCCCGCTTTCATCACTACTCCTCCCTTTGAGACATGGAATCTGCAGGTGTTGGCATAGTGTTTGCTTTGACTGTTGGTAGTGCCAACGATTCCCGATTGCGTCAACCAGGGTCAGGCACCCAAGCCCAATAGATATCTAGGGTTCCGATCGCTGCAGCCATATCGCTGCACCGGTGACTGGTCCGAGAGTTATCGACCTCCTCAAACAAGGGGGTTACACGGAGGGATAAAAGCCCGGGAGAACGCGTAAGCGGGATCTCTCGCGCGCCCAGTGACTGTGCAACTCTTTGGAGGAGTTTTATGAAAATCGCTACAACGTTCAAAAAATTGATTAAACCCGTCGCCGCAACACTCGCCGCGGCCACTTTCAGTTTTGCTGCACAGGCCGCGGAGCCACTGAAAATAGGCTACAGCGACTGGCCTGGCTGGGTCGCCTGGGAAGTGGCCATTGAGAAGGAATGGTTCAGGGAAGCGGGGGTTGATGTCGCCTTTGAATGGTTCGACTATGTCGCTTCTATGGACGCCTTCGCCGCTGGAAAACTGGATGCCGTTACGATGACCAACGGCGATGCGCTGGTCACCGGTTCCTCGGGCGCCCAGAGCGTAATGATTATTATCAACGACTATAGCAACGGTAATGACATGATCGTGGCCAAGCCCGGCATCACTTCCGTGGCGGACCTCAAGGGTAAAACTGTCGGTGTAGAAATGGGCTTTGTCGGCCATCTACTGCTATTGAATGCGCTGGAAGTCGCAGGTCTTACCGAGAGTGATGTGACGCTGGTCAATGTTCCCACCAACGAAACACCGCAGGTGCTGGCCTCCGGCGATGTCGACGCCATAGTGGCCTGGCAGCCGAACTCAGGGCAGGCACTGTCACAAGTACCTGGCTCCACGGCAGTGGCCTCGTCCAAAGACGCACCGGGCTTAATCTATGATGTGCTGGCCGTCAGTCCCGCATCACTGGCGACGCGCAAAGCCGATTGGGAAAAAGTGGCCAAAGTTTGGTACCGGGCAGTTGATTACATCTACGACGAAGAAACTCAGGCCGATGCACTGTCAATCATGGCGGCCAGAGTTGGACTCCCCGCTGACCAGTACAAAGCCATTCTCGATGGCACCAAAATCCTTAGCTTGCAAGAAGCACAAGCTGCAATGCAAAAAGGCGATGGCACCCACTCACTGTACGGTTCCACCCGGATTGCTGACGACTTCAACGTGAAGTATGAAGTGTACGGCAACCCGCAGGCAATCGATTCCTATATAGATCCTTCCATCATATTAGGCATGTAAGTCCACCCGACTGGAGCCCCGCGCAAGCGGGGTAACCAGTCCGAGACAGCAGAAAGGTTCTCACATGTCGCAATCAACACCATGGTTTGCTGTGCGGCAAGCCCTGTCCAAAAAGCAGGTCACGACGCTCACCCTATTGTCATTCTTTTTGCCAATATTGCTGTGGTCGCTGGTTAGTTATGTACCATTCCTGTGGCACCCAAAAATTGAAATAGTGGAGCCCGGCTCCATTAGCTGGCTCAAGCCCGGCATGCTGGTGGAGCGGGCCGTATTTTCCGAACAGCAGCGCTTGGCTACCGAACAGAGGACGACTTTGCCACAAGGTACGCGAGCGAACCCGATCTATCTGCCGGCACCGCACGAAGTGGCAATAGCGTTTTATTCCGCGTTCACCACGGAGCCAACGCGCAGCAGCGAACAGTGGCTGCACGAAAGTTTATGGCACAGCATACAGGTGGTTTTCTGGGGGTTTACGCTGTCGTCCCTGCTCGGTGTACCTATTGGCATACTGTGTGGCACCTATGTCGCCTTCTCAAAAGTGCAGGAGCCGTTCATTGAGTTCTTCCGATATTTACCCGCGCCGGCGTTTGGTGCACTGGCTGTCGCCATACTGGGTATCCATGATGGCCCCAAAATTGCCATTATCTTTCTCGGAACATTTTTTCAACAGGTGCTCATCATCGCCAATACCACGCGCAAGCTGGACGTTGCGTTACTGGAAGCGGCGTTGACGCTGGGCGCGAAAAAATTTCAACTGCTGTTCAGGGTGGTGATACCCGGCATTCTGCCAGACCTGTTCCGCGACCAGAGAATACTGCTGGGATGGGCCTGGACCTACCTGATTGTCGCCGAGTTGATCGGCACCAGTTCGGGTATCACCTGGTTTATCACTCAGCAGGCCCGTTACAAGAATTTCGAGAACGTCTACGCCGCCATCATTATGATTGGCATCATCGGCATAGTGACAGACATTTTGCTGGCCAAACTCGGCAAGCGTTTATTCCCTTGGGAAAAAGAACAGGTTAAGGCTTGAGCCAATGACACAGATAGAACTACCAAGTTACCTGGAGCACAGCGAGGCGGTAAGCGCCCGTTTTGACAAACTGAAACAACGTGAGGTAATTCTCGAGGTGAAACACCTCGGCAAACAATTTAACTCCCAACAGGGGCTTGTGACCGCGCTCAAGGATATCAACTTCAAAACCCACAGACGCGAATTCGTTTGCGTCATCGGACCCTCAGGTTGTGGGAAATCGACCTTGATCAGAATTCTGGCCGGTCTGGAGTCACCGAGTAGCGGCGAAGTCCTGCTGGACAACAAGCCGGTATTTGAACCCGGTCCCGATCGCGGCATGGTGTTCCAGGGTTACACACTATTCCCCTGGCTGAACGTCAAACACAATGTAATGTTTGGCCTGCAGATGCAGGGATTTACCAAAGCCACGGCAGAGAGTGAAGCACTGAACTGGATAGAACTGGTTGGGCTAGACAAGTTTGCGAATGCTTACCCTCATCAATTGTCCGGCGGCATGAAGCAGCGCGTCGCAATTGCCAGAGCGCTGGCGAACAAGCCCAGAATACTGTTAATGGATGAGCCCTTTGGCGCGCTGGACGCGCAAACACGCAGCAAGATGCAGGCAAACCTCATTGAGATATGGCGCAATATTGACATCACAGTAGTGTTTATAACCCACGATCTGGACGAAGCCATCTATCTCGCCGATCGAATCCTGGTACTGAAAGCAAACCCGGGAGAGGTGGCGGAGTTAATCGAAGTCTCGGTGCCCAGACCGAGACGTTCCGGACAGATTATCTCACCGGAATTTCTCGCCACCAAAAAGCGCCTGGAGGAACTGATCCATCCCCCTGGCGAAGAGGATGACGCCGATGGTTTGCACATGATCCGCATGGCCCATGTTGGCGACGATGTGGAGATTATGGAATAATGTGTATCCTTTTTTTCACAAGCCACCAGGACGCCCTGGCTGGTATAGCTCGACCGGGACGGCCCGCGGTGCATTGTTATGCTGTGGCGCAACCGTCCTGAAGGGCTAACACCCTATCCACGACATATAAACTCCCTGTTACTGGCGTATCCGCTGACCACCTGCGGCCTGTTGTCACGCGCGTATTTGGTACCTTCGAACACGATAGCGGCTAGCCAGCGTACGCCGTTTGATCAGTCATCAACAATCCCACATGCGAGTAGAGGTAGGCAATGAACAACACGATTCACTACAAGGACACCCTACCCGGCGGCTGTCACTGGTCGGTGGTGATCAAAAAGGGATTGACTCTGCGACTGACAGACAATCAGGGTGGCGCCAATGTTGGCATGCTGTTCTACAACCCAGAAAACTTGTTGGAGCGATATAACGCGCCCGACACGCTCAAGTGCCAGCACACGTTCAAGCTGACGCGCGGCAACTGCCTCTACTCCGATATGGGCCGCGTATTTTGCTCTATCGTCGAGGATACAGCGGGCTGGCATGACACGGTATGTGGCAACACTACAAAACAGATAGTCGCGCAAAAATGGGGCGAACGAAACTATCAACAGTACCGCAACGACTGGCAACTGAATGGCTACGACTCCTTTCTGGTGGAAGTAGCGAAATACGGTTTGGGAAAGAGAGACCTCGCAGCTAATCTCAATTTATTCAGTAAGGTATCCGTGGATGATAACGGTGCCATGTCCTTCGATGCGGCCGCCGCAGTAGCGGGAAGTTTCATCGACTTGCGCTTCGAAATGGATACTCTGGTCGTACTCCACACCTGCCCCCACCCACTGAATCCTGCGCTGGAATACCCCAAAAAACCGGTCAGTTTCCAATTAATGACTAGCGACGCAATGACTCAAGAAGATTTGTGTAAAAACCACTGCACAGAAAACCAGCGCGGGTTCCAGAATACGGAACTCTACACACTGGGCCAATCCTGAGGGACGGCCGGCAACTGATTGCGGAGACACACCATGATTAAAAAAAGTGCATTGCAACCGGAACGAGCGGTATATCGCGAAGTCGTAAACGCGGGAGACTACTACCTGCGCCCGATGAAACAGGGTCAAACCATCCGCATACTGGATCTGGAGGGTAACCAGGCCGCAG
The DNA here is from genome assembly GCA_963934845.1 of uncultured Halioglobus sp. Taxonomy (GTDB): domain Bacteria; phylum Pseudomonadota; class Gammaproteobacteria; order Pseudomonadales; family Halieaceae; genus Marimicrobium. The sequence continues at coordinate 82,729 of CAWWAG010000005.1, forward strand.
ATACCCTGTTCTACAACGAGCACGACCCCAGCGAACGCTACAGCGCCATCGACACCATTCGCGAGCAGGGTAATGTCTACCTCACCGCTGGAACCGTACTGCTCAGCAACGAGGGAAACCCTATGCTGGAGATTATTGCCGACACCTGTGGACGCCACGACACCCTCGGTGGCGCCTGCGCGACTGAATCCAATACGGTGCGCTATGCACTGGAAAAACGCTGCATGCACGCCTGCCGCGACTCGTGGTTACTCGCTGTTGCGGAACACGAAGAGTTCGGTATGAGCAAGCGTGACATCACGCACAACATCAATTTTTTTATGAATGTGCCGGTCACAGCCGAAGGCGGCCTGACCTTTGCAGACGGTATCAGTGACGCCGGAAAATATGTGGAGTTAACCGCCAGCATGGATGTTCTGGTGCTGATATCAAACTGTCCGCAATTGAACAATCCCTGCAACGCCTACAACCCCACCCCGATCGAAATACTGATCTGGAACTAAGCGCATTCGTTCAGAAAGAGAGCATTATGTTTAGCAAAGTACTCATTGCGAATCGCGGCGCCATCGCCACGCGAATCATTCGGACGCTGCAGCGACTGGGGATAGAATCCGTCGCTGTGTACAACGAGGCGGACGCCCTATCACTGCATGTGCAGCGCGCTGATATCGCTATTAACCTCGGCGCGGGCTCAGCAGCCGAAACCTATCTGGATATGGACAAGGTATTACAGGCAGCACGCGATACCGGTGCTCAGGCGATTCATCCCGGTTACGGATTCCTCAGCGAGAACACCGAATTTGTCGCACGCTGTGAAGCGCAAGGGCTGGTGTTTATTGGCCCCACTGTGGAGCAAATGGAACTGTTCGGCCTGAAACACCAGGCCCGTGACGCCGCCGAGCGGGCAGGTGTGCCGCTGGTGCCTGGCTCGCCACTATTGCAGACGCTCGACGACGCTATTGCCTGGGCTGGGAACGTGGGCTATCCAGTGATGCTAAAGAGTACAGCCGGAGGCGGTGGTATCGGCATGCAGGTTTGCACGAATGTCGACGTGCTGCGTTCAGTCTGGGACAGCGTCAAACGTTTGAGCGCGAACTACTTCGCCAACGACGGTGTCTTCCTCGAAAAATACATCGCCAATGCCCGCCATATCGAAGTGCAAATCTTCGGCGATGGTGAAGGCAATGTAATCGCCTTGGGTGAACGTGATTGCTCCGCCCAGCGCCGCAACCAGAAAGTCATCGAGGAGACGCCCGCTCCCAACCTCCCCGAGCCCGCCAGGCAGACATTGCACGCGACCGCAGAGCGCCTGATGGCTTCAGTCAGCTATCGTAACGCCGGTACGGTGGAATTTATCTACAACGCAGACAGTCAGCAGTTCTACTTTCTGGAGGTCAATACACGACTACAGGTAGAGCACGGTGTCAGCGAAGAAGTATGGGGCGTCGATCTGGTGAAGTGGATGCTGCAACAGGCGGCGGGCGAGCTCACAGACCTGCGTACCCTGAAGGCGTCACTGTCACCGCGCGGACATGCTATTCAGGTACGCGTTTACGCGGAAGATCCGGCGCAGGATTTTCGTCCCTCGGCGGGGTTGCTGTCACTGGTCAGCTGGCCGCAGGCGGCGGGACTGCGCATTGATCACTGGATCGAGTCCGGCATAGAGGTACCGGCGCTGTTCGATCCCATGCTGGCCAAAGTCATAGTACACGCCGCCGACCGAGCAACGGCCTTGGCGCAGTTGACCGGTGCGCTTGCAGCCAGTGAAATCTACGGTATCGAGACCAATCTGGCATATCTTCAGGCTGTGCTGTGCGGCGTTACCTGCCAGCGTGGCGAGCTGCTGACACGCAGTCTCGCGCAGTTCGCGTTTGCACCGGACACGGTGCAGGTACTGGTAGCCGGCACACAAACCACATTGCAGGACTATCCCGGCCGAGTGGGCCTGTGGCATGTTGGCGTACCGCCTTCCGGCCCCATGGACTCGCTTTCATTCCGGCTCGCCAACCGTCTATTGAACAATAGTGTGAATGCGGCGGCACTGGAGATCACGCTGAATGGCCCAACACTGAAATTCACTCGTACCATTGCGATTGTCCTGACGGGAGCCACAATTGAAGCCAGCCTGGAAGGACACCTGCTGCCGATGTTTGAAGTGGTCACCGTGCATGCCGGGGGTGTACTCAAGCTGGGGAAGGTCAGTGGCAACGGCGCCCGCGCTTACCTGGCAGTGGCCGGCGGCTTTGAGTGTCCGGACTACCTCGGCTCAAAATCCACATTTACGCTAGGACAGTTTGGTGGCCACGTGGGCCGCGCGCTGCGCGTGGCCGATGTCCTGCACCTGACGAAACCCCCTGTATCGCCGCAGCGGGTTGTGCCGGAGCTACCAATGTCTCTAAGGCCCGACATTGGCAACGAGTGGACGCTGCGGGTCATCTACGGGCCCCACGGGGCGCCCGATTTTTTCACCGATGACGATATCACCACGTTTTTCGATACGGCGTGGGAAGTGCACTACAACTCCAGCCGCACCGGCGTCCGCCTGAAAGGCCCTAAGCCCGATTGGGCCAGAGAGACGGGCGGCGAAGCCGGCCTTCACCCTTCCAACATCCACGACAACGCCTACGCCTTTGGCACCGTGGATTTTACCGGCGACATGCCGGTAATTCTCGGCCCGGACGGTCCATCACTGGGGGGCTTCGTGTGCCCCGCTACAGTGATCTCTGCCGACCTGTGGAAACTCGGCCAATTAAAAGCCGGAGCCACCTTACGTTTTGAACCGGTGAGTTACGCGCAGGCGGTCACCCTTGAGGCGGAGCAACTCGCCAGTATAGAGCATCTGCAAGTGGACAACACGCCTGCCAGCGCTTCCTGTGAACTCACCTCCCCCATTGTGCATAGTACTACCGTATCTGGTGATGAGGTCATCTGTCGGCTTGCCGGCGATCACTTCTTGTTGATCGAGCTGGGCCCACAGGAGCTGGATATAGCGCGGCGCTTCAAGGTGCATGCGCTGATGCTGTGGTTTGAGGCAAACCCACTGCCCGGCGTCCGGGAACTGACGCCCGGCATTCGCTCTTTACAAATTCACTACAACTCACAACAGGTGACTCTCGCAGCGCTGTTGCGCCATATCGATCTGGCGGCACTGGCGATGGTACAAGGCGATGATTTTTCTGTCCCCTCACGCATCGTCCACCTACCGCTGAGTTGGGATGATGAGGCCTGCCGCCTGGCGATTGAAAAGTACATGCAGTCTGTGCGTCCCGACGCGCCCTGGTGTCCCAGTAATCTCGAGTTCATTCGCCGCATCAACGGTATGGCGGATATCGACTCCGTGAAAGACAGCGTGTTTGCAGCCTCCTATCTGGTGATGGGGCTGGGCGACGTGTATCTGGGCGCCCCGGTTGCCACCCCGCTTGATCCCCGGCACCGGTTGGTCACCACAAAATATAATCCCGCGCGCACCTGGACGGCAGAGAATTCCGTGGGCATCGGTGGCGCTTATATGTGCGTGTACGGGATGGAAGGGCCGGGCGGCTACCAGTTTGTCGGTCGCACCCTGCAGATGTGGAATCGGTATCGACAGACGGAAGTCTTCACCAAGCCCTGGTTACTGCGCTTTTTCGACCAGATACGTTTCTACCCCGTCGAAGCACAGGAGCTACAGCAAATTCGTCGCGATTTTCCACTCGGCAACTATCCGCTAAAGATCGAGGAAACGCGCTTCAGTCTGGCCGACTACCAGCAGTTCCTGCAACGGCACGACAGCGCCATCACACATTTTCAGAGCGGCCGTCAGACCGCTTTTTCCGAAGAATTGGCGCAGTGGAAGCGCAATGGTCAGCTCACATACGAGCAGGACGAAGGTATTGCCCAGGAAGCCGACGTGTCAGTTTTACCCGAGGACACCGCCGTCGTCGACAGCCCTGTGTCGGGCAGCGTCTGGAGGTTACTGGTAGAGGAGGGTGACACCGTGACGGTAGGCGATGTGGTGATGATTATCGAATCCATGAAAATGGAAATTGAGATCCACGCAACACACTCCGGTGGCGTCAGGAAAATTCTCAGGCAGCAGGGCCAGTCCGTCACGGCAGGACAAACCTTGCTGTGGGTAGACGAAGCGTCCGATGACAAATCCAGTGAAAGAGAATCGTAAATAATGAGCAACTCGACTACCCAGAATGCTGCACACAACCTCAGTCTCCAGGCATTAAAAGCGGCCTATTCGCGAGGTGATTTCACCCCCCGGGAACTGATTGGCCAGCTAACAGCGCAAGCCCACCGGCAGTCTGAGTACAACGCCTGGATCTCTGTGCTGAGCGAAGCAGAACTGGAGCCCTACCTGTGCGCACTGGAAACGCAAAGTCCACAGAGCTTGCCGCTGTACGGGGTACCCTTTGCCATCAAGGACAATATCGATCTGGCGGGAATTCCCACCACGGCCGCCTGCCCAGATTTCGCGTACACACCCACCGACAGCGCCGCTGTCATCAGCGTACTCATCGCTGCAGGTGCGGTGCCACTGGGGAAAACCAATCTAGACCAGTTCGCCACCGGACTGGTGGGAACGCGCTCGCCTTACGGTGAGGGTAAGAACAGTTTCAATACCGACTATATTTCCGGTGGCAGCAGTGCCGGTTCGGCGATAGCCACTGCCCTGGGACAAGTCAGTTTTGCACTGGGCACAGATACCGCCGGCTCCGGTCGCGTACCCGCCGTTCTGAACAATCTGGTTGGTCACAAGCCCACCAAGGGATTGTTGAGCACACGCGGCGTGGTGCCCGCCTGCCGCACACTGGACTGTGTGAGTATTTTCGCGCTCAGCTGCGACGATGCGGCAACCCTCCTGGATATCGCCGCCCGGTATGACGCAGCGGACCCCTACGCGCGGCCAAATGCCTTTTACAACAGACAGCGCTACTTCGATACAAGTGCAGGCGAAAGTTTTCGCTTTGGCGTACCAGCAGTGCTGGATTTTCAAGCCGATACAGAAACACCGGCATTGTTCGAGGAAAGCGTACAGCGCCTTGTAGCCCGGGGCGGCGAAGCCGTCAGCCTCAATTTTGAGCCCTTCCTGGAAACCGCAAGATTACTCTACGAGGGGCCGTGGGTTAGCGAGCGCTGGTTGGCCACGCGAGATGTTGCGCGCGCCTCGATGCTGCCAATCATCAACGAAATCATCGCCAGTGCCGAAGGCAAAACTGCCGCGGATGCGTTTGCTGCGCAGTACCGACTGGCGACCCTGAAGCGACAGTGCGACGCCCTGCTGCAAGATCTGGCGTTTGTCCTCACGCCCACCTGCCCGCGATTTTACACACGCGCGGAAATGGCCGAGCAACCGATTGTGAACAACTCTGCGCTGGGCACTTACACCAATTTCGTCAACTTGCTCGATTACAGTGCCACTGCTGTTCCCGTGGGCTTTACCGACTGCGGCGTACCGTGGGGCGTAACATTGGTTGGTGCTGCATTCGAAGATGTTCGCTTACTGAGTTACGCCGGTTTACTGCATCGCGATTGCGGATTGCCACTGGGTGCAACCGGCAATACACCTGCCCCCTTGACCGACGCGACCACCGCCGCAATCGAGAAGAACATCGAAGTGGTCGTCTGTGGCGCGCACCTTCAGGGACAACCGCTAAATTGGCAACTCACGGAACGTGGCGGGCAATTCGTGTCGAAGACCAGCAGTTCGCCCAACTATCAGCTCTACGCATTATCCGATGGCAAACGACCGGCTATGGTGAGGCATGACTCAGAGGGTACGGCCATTGAGGTGGAAGTGTGGTCAATGCCACATACCAACTTCGGTAGCTTTGTCGCCGGTATTCCTGCACCACTGGGGATCGGGAAAGTGGAGATGGCCGACGGGCGCTGGCTCAGTGGTTTTATCTGCGACGGGTTTGGGCTGGCAGGGGCGGAGAACATCAGTCGTTACGGCAGTTGGCGCAACTGGCTGGCCTCGCGATAAAGCGACCGCCATGCAGTGCCCGCTTGGCTGTGGTCTAGCCATTTTAACGCAATGAGTTTTCATGATCATCCGCACTTTTACCCACCAGCCACGCGTGCCACAATCGTCTATGAACTACTCGTTATTAGTCCGCACCCTATGGCTATCCGTATTCCATTTCATCGCAACCAGTGGAGAAACCCATGAGCGAGTGCCCCTTTACCAATCTGCTCGACCCGGACACCTATGCAGGTGGTATGCCTTACAACAAACTCAAGGAAATTCTGCGCTACAACACCGCGTTTATCTCGATGCGCCAGACGGCGACAGAAGATACCGAACTGGGCGGCCAGCAAATACTGAAAGGCGACAAGGTCGTGCTGCACTATCACGCAGCCAACCACGACGAAACAGTGTTTGGCGAGGACGCAATGGAATTTGACGTCAAACGCGCCGAGCGCATGCCAGACCTCTACAACCAGCTGCGCTCCGTTGGTATCGGGCAGCACTTTTGCATCGGCTCACACCTTGCCCGCCTGGAACTGAATATCATGTTCAAGGAGCTGATCCCAAGGCTGCGCAACCCCCAGCTAAAAGGCAAGCCGCAGTTTGTCCGGTCATTTTTCGTTAATGCAATGAAAGAGCTACGTATTACGTTTGACGCGGAGAATGCCGATACCCGGGCGGCCTGAACAGCGCGCTTCCCAAAACCCAACACAAATGCCATAGCGGTAAAGAGCGGTAGATATTTATCTCTGACTGATCTACTCTTCGCGAAGCTTTTTATAACAGCTAATTGGAGCCAGAATAATGACGATGAAATCTACACTGGCAGTGCTCTGCCTATCTTCTCTTGTTACAAGTACTGCCCTGGCGGCAGTTGCACCCGATCAAGCCGCTCGACTGGGCAAGGATCTGACGCCTATTGGCGCGGAAATGGCAGGAAATGCCGATGGTAGCATCCCGCCCTGGGACTCTGCGGGGACGCCGACACCGGCGAACTTCGTCGCTGGCTCGGACAACTACGTTAATCCATATCCCGACGAAAAGCCGCTGTATACTATTGATGGCGGCAATTGGAAGGAGTATGCGGAATTTCTGACCGTTGGCACGCAAGCCATGTTCGAGAAATTTGGCAAAGATGGTTACAAGATCCACGTATACCCCACCCACCGCGGCACTATCCGTCCAGAGTGGTATAACGCCAACTCATTTAAGAACGCCACTGGCGCTACGCTGGTTGAGGACGGCCAAAAGATCGACGGCAACTTGCCTGGCGTGCCCTTCCCGATTCCGCAATCTGGCCTGGAGGTTATGTGGAACCACATGATTCGCTACGCCGAGGATACGACACTGGAATCGGATGTTTACTATGTCGGCTCCAACGGCTCACCCGTTCTTTCAACTACCGGCTCCTCAGTCTCGGTTTTCCCGATGTACCAGGAACAGAACCGCGATAAAGTTGTCGGCGAGACACCCTTCACCAAACTGCGTATCAACTACGACGCGCCTGCGCGTCGCGCCGGTGAGATTTTGCTGGTGCACGAGCCCGGTGCCGACTACACAGAAGGTAAAGGGCGTAAAGCTTGGCAATATCTGGTCGGTCAACGCCGTGTGCGTCTGGCACCAGCCGTGTCTTTCGACACACCCAACCCAGGTGTAGCAGGAACATCTACTTACGATGATGCGTTCATCTACAACGGTTCACCCGAGCGCTTTGACTGGACGCTGATTGGCAAGAAAGAAATGATTGTCCCTGCGTCCAACTACGACATGATGTTCCAGGGAACGGTACTGGATCTGCTGGGCGAGAAGTTTCTTAACCCAGAGAAAATTCGCTGGGAGAAACACCGAGTCTGGGTTGTGGACTCCAACCTGAAAGAAGGCAAGCGCCACCTGTATAGCCGCCGCACGTTTTACATAGACGAGGACAGCTGGGGCGCAGTGTCGGGTGAAATGTACGACGGCCGTGATCAACTGTGGCGCGTACAGTACGCCTACGGCGCTAACCTGTATGACCGTAAATCCGCCTTCGGCTCATCCTATGGCTCCTACGATCTTCTACAAGACATTTACAACCTGAGCGGCAAACCCGTCCCCGGCAAGTTTCAAAACGGCGTGGACAAGCCCAACAAGTACTTCTCTTCAGAGGGTATGGCCCGCGGAGGTGTTCGCTAGCGGCTGCTAAACAGCGAGCTTCGGCGCGCAGTTTGAAAAGAGGCTGGCACTGCGCCAGCCTTTTTTTTCGCCCGGATTAAGTGAATTCATAGCCATTTGAACCAGAGCCCGCGACCCGTGAGGGCTGCGGCCACGGTTCACTTATTTTTTGATGAAGCGGAACCGACGCCAAGACAAATTTCTGGTTACTTTCTGGGCAAAAACCGCGAATATCATCCCCCTCTTTTTATTGAGCTCAGCGAGGATCCCCAATGTTCACAATCAACCAGTATTTTGATGGCAATGTCGCCTCTATAGCCTTCCAGACAGCAACCCTTCCAGCCACTGTCGGGGTGATGGCCGCAGGCGAGTACGAGTTTGGCACCACCCAGTTGGAAACCATGACCGTCGTCAGTGGCGCACTCACTGTCAAATTGCCGGGCAGTAGCGAGTGGCAAACTTATAACGGCGGTGAGCAGTTCGCAGTCCCCGCCAACGAAAAATTCCAGCTCAAAGTCGCCGAAGAGACAGCCTACCTGTGCACCTATGAATAATCCGGTGGACAACCGCGTCCGCATAGATCAGCTCAACGCTATGGCGCCCGGCTTTATCAAGATGCTGGGAGGCAAGATCGTGGCAGTCTCTCCTGCGGAGGTGTCCTGTGCCTTTGAATTTGACGTCAGCACAGACTTTTGCCATTCAGTCGATGTCGTTCAGGGTGGCTTCGTCACGGCCATGCTGGATGCTGCAATGAGCCACGCCGTTTTCGCCGCGGTAGAAAATATCGCCAGTGTCTCCTCACTGGAAATCAAAACCAGCTATCTGGCTCCCACCCGCGCAGGCTACCAGCGGGTGGTAGGAAAAGTTATCAAAAGCAGCTACCAAACTGCGTTTTTAGAGGGCCAGCTCTACAATGCAGAAGGCCTGCTAACGGCCACGGCCAGCTCAGTCGCAAAACTCGTGCGCACAGCGTGACAAAACTCAATACACGCCAACGCGAAGCGGTGCGTTATATCGACGGCCCGCTGCTCGTCCTCGCCGGTGCTGGCAGCGGCAAAACCAGCGTTATCACCGAAAAAATCGCCTACCTGGTGAATATCTGCGGCATCGACGCCAGCCATATCGCCGCCGTTACCTTTACCAACAAGGCCGCGCGCGAGATGAAGGAACGCGTGGGCAAGCTGCTGCGCGGAAATGCCACCGAAGGCCTAACCGTAAGCACCTTTCACCAGCTGGGACTCAAGATCATCCGCACGGAGTGCAAGAAGCTTGGCCTGAAATCGGGATTCTCCATTTTTGACGGCGAGGATACCCGCACCCTGATACGCGACCTACTGATTCAGCAACATGGCGCTGAGGGCGACCAGGCCAATACCATTGCCCAGCGTATTTCCAGCTGGAAAAGTGACCGTATACTTCCAGAAGAGGCGTTGGCCAAGGCTACCAACCCGGCAGACATCCTGTGCGCCCAGGCTTACCTGCGCTATAAGCGCGCACTGAAAGCCTATAACGCACTGGATTTCGACGATCTGATTCTGTTACCTACCGTTCTCTTCGAGCACCATCCGGCCATTCTCGAAAAGTGGCAGAACCAGATACACTACTTGCTGGTGGATGAATATCAAGACACAAACTCCAGTCAGTACCTGTTGGTGAAACAGCTGATCGGAATGCGTGGCGGGCTGACCGTGGTGGGTGACGATGACCAGTCCATCTACGCCTGGCGTGGCGCGCGACCCGAAAATCTGTTGCAATTGCAGGAAGATTTCCCGGGACTGAACCTGATAAAGCTGGAGCAGAACTACCGCTCCACCGCGCGTATCCTCAAATCCGCAAACACCCTTATTGCCAACAACCCACACGTGTTCGAAAAGCAACTTTGGAGCGAACTGGGCTACGGCGAACCACTGCGCGTCCTGCGCTGTACCGACGAGCAACACGAAGCGGACCAGGTGGTGGCGGAAATCCTCGACCACCGATTGCGCAAGCGCACCCGCTTTGGCGAATATGCCGTGCTCTACCGCGGCAATCACCAGTCGCGTCTTATAGAGCTGTCCCTGCAAGCGCAGCAGGTTCCCTATCACCTCAGCGGCGGAACCTCATTTTTTGCGCGCAACGAGGTGAAAGACATCATGGCTTACCTGCGTCTGGTCATCAACGAGAACGACGACAACGCTTTTCTGCGCATTGCCAATGTCCCGCGACGCAAGCTGGGCACCTCCACGCTGGAAGCGCTGGGCAATTTCGCACTCGCTAACCACTGTAGCCTGAACCTGGCCTGTGGGCGCATCGATGCCGACGCAGTCTCAGAGAGAGGCTTGCAACGCCTGCAGGAGTTTCGTCGCTGGATGGACGGTGTGCGGCGCAACTGCGAGGGCGAAAATGGCATCTCCGGCGTACGCCAGATGATCCGCGATATAGATTACGAGGGCTGGTTGGGGCAGCTCAGCTCCAATGGGGAGGTGGCCGAGCGACGCATGGGGAATGTCAATTTCTTGATCGATGGCGTACAGCGCGTGATGGCAAGCGAGAAAGTGGGGCTGAACGAGGCCATCGCGCGGCTGATGCTGCGCGACCTGCTAGAACAGCAGGATGAGGAGGAGAAAGGGCCAGATCGCGTACAACTGATGACACTGCATGCATCCAAGGGGCTGGAGTTTCCACACGTATACATTATCGGTATGGAAGAAAACCTGCTGCCGCACCGCGTGAGCGTCGAAGAGAACAATATCGAAGAAGAGCGACGGCTGGCCTATGTCGGTATTACCCGCGCGCAGAAAACCCTGACCATGAGCATGGCACTGAAACGACGCCAGTTTGGCGAGACTATCCGCTGTGAGCCGAGCCGGTTTATTGCCGAGCTGCCGCAGGATGACCTGCAGTGGCAAGGCGGTGGGCAGGGCACCGAGGAAGCGAACATCGAACGTGGCCAGGAAACTCTAGCGGGGCTCAAGGGACTGTTTGCCTGAGCGGCGCTACTGACCCATCATTCCCAGCTTGCGCTTCACCCGCTCCCGTGTGGATTGCACAAAAGCGTAGAAACCGGGAATAAAAGTACCGTCCCCACCAACAGCGCGGCGAGCATACCGCCGAATACCGTGATGCCCAAAGTAAAAGATACCGCCGTCATACATACGGGCTTGAATGGCCACGTCATTTTCGGCCTGCAACCGGCCTACATGGCGGCAAATAGGCTGAAACGGCTCCCGCTCAACGTTATCAACGCTATCAACGACCACCTCTAGCATCGGGCGGGCGGGCGGATCCTTCCATGGAACACGCTGTAAGCAATGTGCCCTTCAGAATGAGCACTGCAGTGAGGTTCTTCACAACTGAATCTCCCGATTCACATGCTTGAATCGGCATAACCGATAGTAACAGGGTGTGTCACCGCTGTATTAAAAGTGTGCTGCGCCTACTGGCTGTTGGACACCATATAGTCTACCGATGCGTGAATCTCCTCGTCGGTGCAGCTCATGCAACCGCCTTTTGCCATCATACCAGTACCCGGAACACCCCCGGTACCACTGGCGTAGAGCGCCTCCTTGCCCTTGGCAATGCGCTCCGCCCAAGCATTGACATCGCCAACCTTGGGGGCGCCGGCCGCGCCACTGCTGTGACAGGCGATACAGGCCGCGTTGTAAACTTGCTCACCCGAACGCGGGCCACTGGGAGCGGCAGCGACAGCTGGTACACCGCAGGTGGCGTCTCCTTCCATGCAGGACTCCCCAACCGGCATGATGCGATATTCGATGGCGGCGCGCTGGGCATCTGTCAAATCCACAGCAAATACACTGGTGGCCAGCAGAACGGCCAGAAAACTGAAAGCGACACGATTAATCACGATATATTCCTCTCTTTGGTAAGGCGCGCATTATAGCCACTTATGCGTGACGGGAAAACGTAGGGATTGTAACTATTGCCCGTTGGAGAAAAACACGACACACTTGTGCGTTGATCATCTTGCCGCCCTTTTTGGTGCTCCGCGCCAATAAATCGTCTTTTATCCTGGAAGAACGTATGAAACTGTACACTTACGACCCCGCACCCAACCCGCGGCGACTCGCCCTGTTCCTGAAACTCAAAGGTATCGAAGTCGACACACAGCAGATCGACATGATGGTAGCCGAGCAACTGACCGACGCCTACAGGCAGATAAACTCGGCCTGCAGCGTCCCCGCACTGGCGCTGGACGACGGCACCTTGCTTACAGAAGTGATTGGCATCTATGCCTATCTGGATGAGCAACACCCTCAGCCGCCTCTAATGGGCTCTACCGCTCAAGAGCGGGCCGTAGTCATCAGCTGGTGTCACAAACTGTTTTGCGGCCTGATGATGGCGGTTGCCAGTGTACTGCGCAACCAGGGCAAGTCCTTTGTCAATCGCGCACTGCCCGGCCCACTAGACACTCCGCAAATCCGGGAAATGGTGGAGCGCGGTCTGTTACAAATACGGCATATACTACCCGAAATGGATGCGCATCTGGCCAACTCACCATGGGTGGCAGGTGATCACTTCAGCGTCGCAGATATTGACCTATTGGTGTCTATTGATTTTATGGCGTGGATAAAACAGACGGTACCCGAGGAGTGCACACACCTGCAGGACTGGTATCAGCGCGCTACGGCGCACGTGGCCTGAGCCTGTAGCTGTCCAAAACCTGATCGCCCAGATTCGCGCCATTCACAATCGGCTGGATATGATGCAGCAATCCGGCGTCCGCTGCGCTATAACGGAGTATTCTATTGAGGGCTTCCGTGTATGCGACAGCGGCTCAATGCCCGCCTCCCAGCTCGCGCAATTGCACCGTACATGTGCTGTGTGGCGCTGGCCGTATTGCAAGCGTGCCAGTCCAGCGGGCCAGATTCGCCCTTCAAACGGTACCTGAGTCAGCTCGAGCTTGCCCTGTCAGTCACCAGGCCCACTGTGCGGGCCACACCCGTACCACCACTGCCCAGCGTCGAGCAGTTGCAGTGGGCCATTCCCACCGGCAGTATCGATACACTCGATTTCCTGCAACTCAGCGGCTGTGCCGTACAGGCTAATATCGGCAGGCGCCAAACCAGTCTCGGCCGGCTCGCCAAGCCCTCGCAACGCCTTTTGCTGGAGCTGGAATATCTGCGTCTGGCGCCAGCTTGTATCTACCGTCTGCGCGACAACCACAAGCACGCATTGGCAGATAGCCTTGAGGCGGGCAGGCTGGAGAAAACGGCGCAACTGCACATGCTTATTTTCAACACCACCCTGGGCAGCGACGAGTATCACGCCCTCTGGCTCAACACGCCGATACCGGACAACTATCCGCGCAGCAGCTCGACTGCACTCTCGTTCTCGCTCGCAGCCATCAACAGCCGGTCGCGGCGCTGGCTCAACGGCAATTACCACGCACACAATCGGGACTTTGAACTGCTGCTGAGCGACGTTGCAGGCGGCGATGGCGGCTTGCACTTGCAAGACTGGTCCCGCCAGATCGACTGGTTGGCGACAGCTGATTTGATGCTGAAACAAGGCATGGCTGAGGCGGTTTTATGTAACGAGTACACAACTGATCCCGCGGCAGTAAACCGGACGGCAATAGCAACGGCCTACTTCATCGACGTAATACAACCCCTCATCAGACGATCGCAACTGCACTATAGGGAAATCCTCCCGCCTGTCACAGCACTGGAGGCCCAGTTAGGCGGCGCACTGCCGCCGCTGTATCGTCGTTGGATCACAGCCAGAGCGCAGCACGTTGCGGCACTAACCCACGCGCCCGACAACCACCTCAGCTTACTGCGTCACATTCAGCAAGACTGCAAGATCCAGTAAGCAATCACATCGAACAGACGAGTCGTGCTCATTCAATTAAAATTGACTACACTGAGTCCATACAGGGAACCTCAGGTTCCCATCGCTGAAGGAGATTTTGATGAAATACCTGACCCATATTGTCCTGCGCGCGCTGATGCTAGTGTTTCTCAGCACGCTCATTACTGCCTGCGTCACCGGCCCGCCCACACCCACCATCGACTACAAAGCGGACTACGACTTCACGACTGTGAAGAAAATCGCCTTCTACGATGACTCCGGCCAAGTGAGCGGCGACAACCCCCTGCAACTGAGCGATATGCAACGCGACCGCATCGACGATGCCCTGTCGTTCGCTCTGAAAAACAAAGGCTTTGAGATGGTGGAAGATGCTAGCAAGGCTGACCTGCTGGTGAGCTGGAGCCTGTTCACGCAGAACAAAACCAGTGTACAAATCTGGAATTCCCCCGGCATGGGCATGGGCTATGCCGGATACTACGGTCGCTACAACCGATACGCCGGCTACAATTGCTGGAGTTGCCTCAGTCAAACTGAGATCACCGTCAGCAACTACACGGAAGGTACCTTCATTGTTGACATGATTGACCCCACACTTAAAAAATCCGTGTGGCGCAGCGTGATGCAATCGCGCATGAAAGGGAAACACAGCGAAGATCAGGGTAAATATAACGCAGCGGCCACGGCTATTTTTCCGTCGTTTCCGCCGGGTAACGCAACCGCCGGGCAGTAAGCTCAAAGCAAGTGTTGTTCCGCAGCAGACAAAGGCCGCACCTGGATAAAATAACTCTCGCCAGCAACGACTTTGAAGGACACTTCCAGATCTGAACCAGGTGTATTGTCATACTGGCTCAGTATTTCGAACTTGTTGCGGTTATAGACTTCTAACCATGGCCGCAGTGTGGTTGATTTATTCTGCAGTACTATCGCGATCAGGTCCCAG
>CAWWAG010000006.1:0-95528 GCA_963934845.1 uncultured Halioglobus sp.
CCCGAAAAGCTTTGACTGCCACTACAACCACGATGACGCACACGGTAATTATGCCTATACAGAAAAAGAAAAATGCGACACCGTTCGCCAGGTTAGACTCCGATGAAAACAGTAGGCCCCTGGCCTCGGGAAAAATTGGATCAATGGCTGAAGCCACAACAATCGTCCAGGCCACGACGATCATAGCCACGGCAATACGATAAATTCTGTTCACTACAGACGCCATTAGAGTGCTTCGCGCTGATGATTCAATCTGTTGTTGAGTCTGTGATGGGATGCGAATTGCGTGATGCAAAAATAGAACTGGCCTACCCGAAACCACGATATCAGCCGATCTACTGCGATTACGTCCAGTCGCCGGTGTGTTTCTCCCGGCAGTGCAGCGTCTTTAGAATTCCAGTAGAGTTCGCCCGATTTCCCAATGCCTCGGGCAACTCAGAAGCCTATCGTCTGACGCAAGACCTGTGCCGAAGGTTGCTGGAGAATACGCCAGCGACGAATATTTCCACCGCAGACCGGGTTAAGCGGCTACTGTTAGCCTACCGACATTTGCGTGAGCCGGGACAGACCGTCGAGTCCATCTCGGTACTATTGGGCTATTGCGATACGGCCGCTTTCAGAAAGGCGTTTCGTCGGTGGTACGGTCAAAGTCCCGGGGAGTACCGCCGCAATGTGTAGCGGCGATACAGGCCCCGTCAGGACGTATCAACGTCGATCAGAACAGGTAGCGAAGCCCTGCAGCAACAGAAATCCCCGACTCGGGCGCTACATCGCGCAGGAATGAGGTGCTCAGGCGGATCTGTTCGTTGCCGATGTTTTCCACTTCGAGAAACGCGATGAGCTCGCTACCGTTTGCGCCCACAGGAAGACGGTATTCCCCGCCTACATCCCAACGTGTGTAGCTCTGCGTGGAACGCTCGAAATCGCCGGGCTTGTCCTGATCATCGGCATATTGCAAACGAGTCCAGATATCCATGCGCTCGAAAGACCAGGACAAGAGGCTACCAATCCGTGCCGGCGGAAGCCGCGGTACATCGCCACCCTCATCCAACTGGCCGTAGATCACATCACCAAATACGCCCACACGAATCTCGCCTCCGGCCAGTTGCGTAAGACCAAACTCACTGTCAAACTCGCCGCCGTAGAAATTTGCATCGTCCTGGACATAGGCATATATGGGCACCTCGTCCTCTTCAAATCCCGTGTTGCGCAGGTTGATATAGTCGGTAAAGTTGTTGTAGAAAGCCGTCAGCTGAACAAAATCGTCTCCATCCGACCAGCGCAATGACAGGTCGATATTGTTTGAAGATTCAGTATCCAGATTCACATCACCCAGTTCGATAGAGTTGGTCGCGGCGTGAATGACATACTCCATCGGGTTGCTTGCGTCTATGTTGGAGTAGAGCTCTTCATCCGTTGGCGCACGCTGGGCACTGGAAAGCGCCAGCCCTGTTTGCCACTCGTCAGCAAACTGCCACAGCGCTGAAAGTGAAGCACTGAATGCATCAAAGTCCTGCGAGTCGGTCACGGTGGTTTTCGGATCGCGTTCGGTCCAGTCGTAGCGCAGTCCTCCTTCGAATATCCAGTCGCCGATATGGCGGTCCTCCAGTATAAATACGCCGGCGGTAGCGCTGTCAGTCGTGGGGACAAACCCCTCCTCCCCGATAGCGCTGAATTCATCGCTGCTAGCTTGCAGGCCGACTACGCCGTGGAATCCGGCTAGAGGCTTGTGTACCGCCTCTATCCTGCCCTCCCAGGTATCCCGATTGAACTGCGTTCCTATCGCACCATCACCTTCAATTTCCTTGTGTTCATAATCGTTATAGGTTGCAAAACTGCGGATTATTTCCAGCGGCTGTAGCGGGTTTTCAAGTTGCAGAATCGCATTGTAGCGCGTGTGATTGATGTCCAGAGTGACCTCCTCTGGCTCCTCTTCCTCGTGCTCCTCGTCGTGATCGGGATCGTGGTCATCATCGCCGTGACCGTGCGCCCCCGGTGGAATGCCGTACTTGTTGTCCAGCTGACTAACGGAAAGCCCTACATAGCCGTCGCTAAAGTGATAACTGCCGCCGCCACTAAAACTTCTGGTATGACCGCCAGTATTGGCAATTTCTCCGTCCGTGGTTTCCACGTCACGCTCGTTCGCTGCACGCCCGGGAATATCGAGGTCATCCCAGTCTCTATACAGGCCGTCCAGATGATAGGCCCAGTTTCCTGCGCCACCATCGAGCTTGAACACGCCGCCATTTAGCTGTGTAGCGCTGTCATAACGATACTCTACGCCACCTGTAGTCTCCTCCGGCACCGTGTTGGGGATACGATTGTCGATGACATTGATCACGCCACCGACGGCCCCTCCCCCATACAGCAGCGTTGAAGGCCCGCGCAGGACTTCAATACTTTCAGCCAGCATGGCCTCAACGGACACAGAATGGTCAGCGCTGAGTCCCGAGACATCACCGCTGGATGTGCTGTTTTGCAGCACCAGAACACGGGCGCCCTGCTGGCCACGTATCACCGGTCGGCCCACCCCGGGGCCGAAGGATGCATTGGCCAGACCGGGATTGCCGTTGAGTGTGTCACCGATAGTGGAGGACGCCACGCGGCGCAGTTCATCACCGCTTAACACGGTGACCGGCAATGCCGTTTCGGCCTCTTGTTTGTGAAGGGGTACTGAAATCAGTACGTATTCCATGGGCAGATCATCTGCCGTAGCGCTCGCCATGGCCACAGCCAGCGAGAACGGTATAGTTCGCTTCATCTTGCAACTCCTGAAGGTAAAAAAAAGACGGTATTGTCTTGGTTCAGGTGTTGCTGGGAGGGCCTCGCGGAAGATGCGCAGTGGATACTGCGGAGAGTTTTGCTGGTGTACGCAATACCAGCAGTATGCCGATTGCAACGATGACGGGGAGGCTGGGGATGCTGACGGGAAGTGCTGTGCCGGCGCCGCTGTGAGCCAGAACACAGGTGGAAGTAGATTCGTCGGCCGGGTGGTTGTGGGCAGATTCCAGCACCTGCGCGCCCAGCATGAACAACAGTGCCAACACCGCCAAAAAACGGGCTGGGGTAGTATTGCTTGTGGGGTGGCTGTAGGGCATGGAAGGCACTGAATAAATTTACGAGGCTATTATAGCCACGTCTGGACAGCGGGCGCTACCCCGCCGTCGTTACTGGTACACTCATTCATCAAATCAGACAGGAGCCAAATGAAAATGAAATTGGGATTAGGGCTGATCCAGAATGCGTTTAGCGCCAAACCGAGTATCGATCTAAGTGTGGTTCGACAGGCGGAAACCTTGGGCTTTCATTCCGTCTGGGCGGCTGAGGCCTACGGTTGTGATGCCGTCACCAGCGCCACCTGGTTGGCGGCGCACACCACGAGCATCAACGTGGGAACCGCCATCATGCAGATTCCCGCGCGCTCCCCCGCCTCTGCCGCGATGACCGCCATCGGTCTTGATGCGCTTTCCGGTGGCCGATTTCTGCTGGGCCTTGGCAGCTCCGGCCCACAGGTATCAGAGGGCTGGCATGGCGTCGCCTACGATAAACCACTCCTGCGCACGCGGGAATATGTGGCGATTATCCGCAAGATTCTGGCACGCAGGGAACCGCTGCAGCATGACGGCTATCACTACCAATTGCCCATGACCGGCGCCAACACCACCGGTGCTGGTAAGCCGCTAAAAAGCGTCGCACACCCCAATGCGAACCAGCCGATTTATCTGGCTTCTATCAGCCCGGGGGGATTGCGTCTTGCCGCAGAAATCGCCGATGGCGTTTTGTTGTCCTTTGTCGACCCCAACGACACTGAGAACATCGTGGACCGCTATCTCGCCGAGGGCTTTGCCAAGGAGGACGCGCGCTGTAAGCGCGAAAACTTTACTGTGAGTACATTCGTCAATGTGATCGTGCACGATGATGTCGCCGCCGTGCAGGGCATGATGCAGCCCACACTCGCCAGACAATTGGGCGGCATGGGTTCCAAGGCCAAAAACTTCTATGCCGAATTTGCCAAACGTATGGGTTACGAAGACGAAGTGGAGCACATCCAATCGCTGTATCTGGCCGGTGAGAAAGACAAAGCTGCACAGGCAGTACCGCTAGACCTGATCGACCGCACGAATCTGATCGGGCCACCGGCTCGTATCAAAGAGCGACTCGAAAGCTGGAAAGCCGCCGAACGACGCGGCTCCCTCGATATGATGGTGCTGACGACCCAGCAGCCTGAGGCCTTAACCCTGATGGCGGAGCAACTGCTATAACGTTATTCCGCCGGCTAAGGCCAACTACGGCAACACATTTTTGCGTGAACGTGCGCTACCGGGCGGGCCACATGGAAACAATCTGACCGCTTTTTGCCTCTGACTTACCTGCCAGTACCGCTTGATATGTCTGTTCAACAGCCGCTTCGCCATAACTGTGATCCAGTGTTAACCACCTGTCGCTGGCGGCACGAAACTCTACATATTCCGTGCCCATATTCATCATCAATTGCGACGCGCCCAGATCTGCACTACGCGTCTGGATGTGGGAGGGTGCAAAAAAGAACGCCGGTGTGGCGCCGGGCAGGTTATCTACCGCGCCCATTTCTTCGTAGTGCGTCGCACCAATCTGGCAGGAGTGCTTCATGTTGTCACCGTAGTGATGGTGTACATCACTCAAGACTGCTGCGCTGCCAGCCATATCCACAATCACCGCCGGCTGTGAGGCATCGAGCGTCGAGACGGCGTCGTAGGTCAACACCCTGTCGTAATACCCCAGGCTTTCACAGAATGCGACATTCCCCGGCGAGGTAAGGCCCACCGCAGTCATCTCTCGCCGTTTTTTGACACAGTGCGCCAGGGCGATACTGGTTTTGCTGGAGGCACTGGTAATGAGGCAGGTATCTGCAGCAAATGACGCGTTCATATGCATAAAATCTTCCACCAACCAGGAGGTCATGAAAAGCCCGCGCAATAAACTGTCCTGATCTTCCCTGGGGATATCATAAATGGGGTTGGCAGACGCCCGGTCAAACCGGGCATATATCGGTGCGTACTCTGCCCGGTGCGCAGAGACATCCTGAAACTGATCCGCTTTGTCATTGCCCGCGATTATCTTCAGATGGGTGCTAAAGGGAAAGAAACCCCAAACGCGCTCACCGACCTGAATGTTGGGGTGGGCCGACGCAATGACATCGCCCCAGCCCATCGCAGGGATACGTCCCCAGCCCTCCTCCGCTGGAAAAAATCCCCAATAGCCCAGTAAATCTCCGGCGCCTGCGTAGGAAATGTTATTGGCTGTTATCGCGAATTTATCAACGCGAATCAAGACCTCGTTTTCTCCAAGATCAACGGGCAGAGGTGCTTCGACAACACGGGTTCTGCTCCACTTATCCCTGCGCACTTCCAGCGTCTTTATGGTCGTATTCTCAGTCATAGTGGCTGCTTCCTTTTCCATGAGTGTCCTTGCTGTGTTCTGACTATAGCGCTTTTGGCCAAGCCGAGCGCGCTGGCAATCACATTATATTGACATACTCTATGCCACCATGTCACCATGCATTACTCTCAATCAGGGCGGGCATTCCCGATAACGGTGCAACCTGTTAATACGCATATCCATCAAAGGAATCGCTGACATGTATCGTGGGGACTACGGCCTGGTGGGTAGTGAATTGAGTATGTTCACCCGCAAGTTGGAAGCCCAGTTGCGCTTTCAGAACATTCCCTGGTACTGGCACTTCAAAACACAGGAACGCACGGCAGAGATTGAGGCGCGCACCGGTACGCACTTTATACCGGCACTCATCACTCCGGAGAAATGGATGGTCCATGACACCATCGCCCTCGGCCCTCTGCTGAATGATCGATACCATCGCACACCTGTTATCCCCGCCACCCCGCTGCAACGCGCCTGCTGCTTTATTCTGGAGGATATGTTCAATCACTGGCTTGGCCGCGTCTGCGTGCACACGCGCTGGTGCTATCCTGACAACGTGGCCTGGGTAGGTCCCCGCTTTGGTGCCAATACCGTGTTGAATCGCTCCATCGAAGTCCCTTTCACGGAGCAGGAACTGCGCGATCTCGCACCCATCGGCGAGATGATGTATCAGGGTTTCGGCAAAAATGTCTGTGAGTTTAACGGCGTTGGACCTGAACAGGAGGCGTCTGTTCGAGCCGACTATACCGATATGCTCCAAGCCTTGGACGCCCACTTTTCTGCCAATGACTTTCTGCTTGGAGCGCGGCCCTGCCTGGCGGATTTTGCGCTGGCAGGCGCGTGCAAAGCGCATTTCGTCACGGACCCTACGCCTGTGAGTTGGCTGGGAACATACCGCGAAATGTTGTTTGCTTATACCGAGCGACTGTTCACAGTAAATGATTACACGAGTCGCCAATGGCTGCCGGAGGATGAAGTGCCCGAGTCATTGAATACTATTCTGGACTATGCGCAGCGCACCTATTTTCAATTTGCGCACGCCAATATCGCCGCCGGATTGGCTGGCGAAAAGTTTTACGACTATAACTACGGCTATGGCCCAACACGGGCGCGCACGCAGAAGCGCCTCAATGTTGCGCGCCTGCACGTGCAAGATGAATTGTTACAGTTAGGCGCGTCCCAACACAGTGCAGTGAAAGCGCTATTTCAGGGGCGCGGAATATTGGAACATTACCTGCAGTGAGGTGGCTTCAGCGCGCGGTATAACCGCACTGCCTGATCACCAATGAATCGGTGATACCGGTATCCGTAATCCGCCAGACCGTGCTGACGAGCTGGAAAACCGGTTTTCGATGACTTTACAATTTATCGCATCTACCATGACAACAAAATTGGCAACCAGCAGGAAATAGGCCCATGCAACTTCAAGAAAAAATCGTCGTAGTCACCGGTGCCGGTAGTGGTATAGGCAAGGCCCTGGTGAAGAAGTTTATCGCCGAGGGCGCGAAAGCTGTTGTTGCCGTAGATATCAATGCTGCTACCGCCAAACAAACGGCGGCGGAGTTGGGCTGCACTGCGATGTCGGCTGATGTCACAAAAGAAGGTGACATCATACGTATCATTGAGGACACGGAGAGAGACATCGGTCCGATTGATTTGTTTTGCAGCAACGCGGGCATGGCTATCGGTGCCAGCGAGCAGTCCTCTAATGAGGAATGGCAGTTCATCTGGGAAGTGAATGTCATGTCGCATGTTTACGCGGCACGACACCTGGTGCCGCGTATGATTCAGCGCGGCAGCGGCTACTTTCTGAATACGGCTTCAGCAGCAGGCTTGCTGAATCAGATCGGCGGTGCCGCCTATGGCACCACCAAACATGCGGCCGTGGGCTTCGCCGAGTGGCTGGCACTGACGTACGCACACCAGGGCATCAAAGTGTCCCTGTTGTGTCCACAGGCGGTGCGCACCGCGATGACAGCAGACAGCGACGATAATGCCACCAAGGCTGCCAGCAGCGACGGCATGATGGAGCCGGACCAGCTGGCCAATATCGTAGTGGAGCATCTGTCCAGAGAAGCCTTCCTGATCCTTACCCATGAGGAGGTAAAGGTCTACATGCAGCGTAAAACGTCAGACTATGATCGCTGGATAGGCGGCATGAATCGGCTGCTGCAGAAACTAACCGGCAAGATCACCTGAAACAATTCGCAATAGCGTGATATCACGTCCTTTTTTACACGAGGCGGCACTGGTGAGCGGTTTACCAGCGAGCTTTTACTTTACTGGAGAATCTCAATGAAAAAGTCTGTCGTAGTTTTGCTGGCTGTTGCAGTGCTAGGTGCCATCGCCTACACACAGCGCGCCAGTATCGCGATGAGCATTATGTCCAAGGGCGCAGAGGAAGCCATGACCAGCGACACTACGCAGAATTTTGAAGATGGCCTGCATGTCGCCCTGTGCGGTGCCGGCGGCCCCCTTCCCGATCCTAAACGCTCGGGCCCTTGTATAGCTGTGGTTGCGGGCACACAACTTTTCGTTGTTGATGCCGGTACCAACGGCCTGCGCAATCTCCTCAGAATGCGTTACCCCGTCGGAAAAATACAGGCGGTGTTACTCACCCATTTTCACTCTGACCATCTGGATGGTCTGGGCGAAATGGCCACCATCCGATGGGTGAATGGCGCCAACACCAAACCCCTCCCGGTGATAGGTCCCCAGGGTGTTCAAAGGATCGTAAATGGTTTTAACACGGCGTATAAGCAGGATTCTCTTGGTCGCAATGGACACCACGGTGATGCTGTCGCGCCGCTCTCAGGATTCGGCATGGTCGCTCAGCCCTTCCCAGTACCTGCGCCGCGGCAATTAGAAACAGTCTACGCTAAGGGCGATGTGAAAATTCAGGCGCTGTTAGTCGATCACGGGCCGGTGAAACCAGCGGTAGGCTACCTGTTTACCTACAAGGATCGCTCAGTCCTCATTAGCGGCGACACCTCCAAGTCCGCCAATGTCGAAGAGTTTTCCCAGGGTGTGGATTTGCTGGTGCACGAGGCGCTGGCACCCAACCTTGTGGGTATAATGGAAGGCACAGCAACGAAGGTAGGCGCCACTGGCATTGCAAAGATCATGCTGGATATTCAGAACTATCATGCCTCGCCGGTGGAGGCTGCAGAAATCGCCAGAGATGCTCAAGTGGGACACCTGCTTTACTACCACATCGTGCCGCCGCTGATCCTGCCCGGCATGGAAGCGGCATTTTTAGACGGTGTCGATGACGTATATCCGGACTATACCCTTGGCGTAGACGGTACAACCTTCTCCCTACCAGCGGGATCAAAGGACATCATTTTAGTGAAGGAAGGGCTTTAGTTACTGGGCCCCCTCACATATCAGTTTATAATGCTGCACCTCGGGGAACGGATCGTAGAAGTGGTGCAGCAATTGCCGCCACTCCTGATACTGTTCGGATTCCCTGAAGCCCACGGTGTGATCTTCCAGGCTTTCCCAGTTTACGAGTAATATGTAGCGACCTGCCTGTTCAACAGAGCCTTGCAATTGATGCGAAACGTAGCCTCGCATGCCAGAAATAATAGCCTGCGCTTTGCTGAAGGCGGTCTAGAACTCCCGTTCTCGACCGCGCTTTACATTAAGGACTGCCACTTCCAGAATCATAGTGACATCCGGGACCAGGTGGCTTCGACGTTCTAAGCCGCGCTTGCCGTGGCAGGTGCGTTTACCAGCTCAGCAAACAACTGCTGGTGATAATCGGCATCGCCGAACAGAGTGTTGATGATCATCAGCCGTTTCACAAAGAAACCAACGCAGAGCTCATCTGTCATGCCCATGCCACCGTGGAGTTGAATCGCTTCGCCGCCGATCAGTTTTCCGGCACGTCCGACCATGACCTTCAGTGCCAGCAAACTGCGTTTGGCGTCTTCGCTTTCATCCTGTGCGGCACACACTGCACGGTATAGCAGCGACTTGACGTTTTCGCAGGCACCAAACGTATCCACCATACGATGTTGCAAGGCCTGAAAGGAGCCGATGGCCACACCAAACTGTTCCCGCGTTTTACAGTATTCGAGCGTCTTTGCGTTCAGGGTTTCCATCGCGCCCAATGCGTTGGCACACACTGCCAGACGCGCCGCGTCCAACACCGGCCCCATCAGGGTGTAGCCCTGGCCAGGATTGCCGATGACAGCCTCAGCTTCGACATTCTTGAAGGTAACATTGGCCGCTTCCTGACCATCGGTCATGCGATAGGTCGTGCGCTCAATGCCAGCACTCGCCGCATCGACCAGCAACAGTGTGATACCACTCTCATCAGTCTGTTCACCCGCGCTGCGAGCGGCTACGATCAACTTCTGTGCGGCACCACCATTCAGAACCACCGTTTTTTCGCCGTTCAATACCCATTTCCCATCGGTTTGCGCAGCAACAGTAGTGATATCCGTCATGACATAGCGACTCTGGCGCTCCACGTAGGCAAAAGCACCCTGCAGCTCGCCGCCAATAATTTTCGGAATGTACTCACTCTGCAGCGCTTCGCTCGCGCCGGCTTGCAACAAACCGCCAAACAACAGGACTGTAGCGAGATAGGGTTCCGCGACCAGTCCGCGTCCAAATTCCTGCATCAGCACCATAGTATCCACCGGACCGCCGTCAAAGCCGCCCTGCTCCTCTGCAAAAGGAATGGAGAGCCAGCCTAACTCGGCAAACTGCTGCCAATGCTGTTCACTGAAACCGTGTTCCAGGGCAACCACCGTATTGCGCTGATCGAACGCATAATTTTCCTGAACAAAGCGCGCGATACCGGCCTGAATCTGATTCTGTTCTTCACTCAAATTGAAATTCATCGTTTATCTCCTACAGCCCAAGCGCATATTTGGCGGTGATATTTTTCTGCACTTCATTGGAGCCACCGTAGATGGAGGAGGCTCGCCCCCTGAAGTAGTTTTTCTGTGCGGTGTCGGCGTAATCATGGCCCAGCTGCGCAGCACTCAGTTCGCCCTGCAATGTGCCACTGTAGTAGGCGGCAACATCCATGCGCAATTCCTGGATCGCCTGCTGAATCTCCGTACCCTGTAGCTTGAGCAAAGAGGACTCGGGCCCCGGTTCATTGCCCTCTGCGATTGAGGCCAGTGCACGCAATTCAGTGAACTCCAGTGCCATAAGCTCGATCTCGATATCAGTCAGACGTTTAGCAAACAAGGGGTCTTCCAGCAGTGACACCCCTCCATTTACCTCCTGGCGCGCCTCTTCCCGCAATGTCGCCAGCCCGCGTTTGGAGTCGGCTACCTCAGCAATGGATAAGCGCTCATGAACCAGCAGTGACTTGGCGTAGGTCCAGCCCTTGCCTTCTTCGCCAATGCGGTTTTCGACTGGCACCCTCACATTGTCAAAGTAGACTTCGTTCAAGTGGTGGAAGCCATCGATCGTGTCGATCGGACGGACTGTGACACCGGGGCTTTTCATATCGATTAGCAAAAAGGTAATACCCTCCTGCTTGCGACCAGAACTGTCGGTGCGCACCAGGCAGAATATCCAGTCCGCGTACTGCGCGTAGGTCGTCCAAATCTTGCTACCATTAATAACGTAGTCGTCACCTTCAAGGTCAGCGCGGGTTTTCAGAGATGCCAAATCGGAACCTGCACCGGGTTCGGAGTATCCCTGGCACCACCAGTCCTCGCTCTTGAGAATACGTGGCAAAAATTTTGCTTTCTGTTCTTCGTTGGCGTAGGCGATGATGACCGACGCCACCATAGTGACGCCGAAGGCAATTGTCTCGGGCGCGCCTGTAGCTGCGCGCTCGGAGTTGTAGATGAAATTCTGAGTCACTGTCCAGTCTGTGCCGCCGTGTTCCACCGGCCAATGCGGGGCCATCCACCCTTTGTGGTAGAGGCGCTTTTGCCACTCCTCAAGACCTTCTTTCAGGGTCGCCCTGTTAGCGCAGGTAGTCGCCAGTTTACTGTCCCAGTTTTCATCCAGGAACTGCCTGACCTCTGCCTGAAAGGCCAGGTCCTCTGCGTTCAAACGTGTATGCATTCTTTCACTCCTCTTCAAAATTGATTTTTCTGCAAAGTGCGGGATATGCAGGAGGACCTGAGCACACACGCAGGCTACCTACTCCCCGATAGGGTAGAATTCAGGATAATACGAATCTAGTGACAGATTGTATGACGTAATATTCCAAACAACAACAAGCAACCTCGGCAAGAGCCCGCCACCCAACGAGATAAAAGCGCGCCGTTGGTGGTCGAAATAGACTTGGCGACCCGCAGCGCAGCGGCCATAGAAACCTATCATGCGATTGAATGCCCCTGAAACCGAAGGGTCTATTCCCGTCGTAAATTGAGACTATTCACAGGCACAATTATCACAGGCATAGCAGTTAATACGGCGCGATAACGGGTCGCCGTGACCGCTGAACGTAGGCCTGGAAGACGCGCTGGAGGTCGCTGCCGTATGACTGCCACGGAGTTGGGCCACGACGGCCGCAAGAATGGCAAGGGCTTCTTTGAACACAGTGAGGACATCATCGCGCGGATGATGTTGCCCATGGCCAGCGAGATGGCCCACTGTGCGGAGGAAGGCGTTGTTGGCACACCCGCTGAGGCCGATCTTGCGCTGTTGTTCGGTGTCGGTTTCCCGCCGTTTCGCGGTGGTATCTTCCGCTGGATGGACACCTTGGGTATGGCCCACCTCGCCGAGGCATCCGCGAAGTTCGCTCACCTGGGTAAAGCCTATGAGCTGACGGAACGCATGAGGGAAATGCTAGCCACCGGCGAAACCTACTACTGAGTTATGGGCCAATTAAAGGAGAAATACTGTGAGTTTTAATCCAAGAGATACAGTGATTGTGGACTGCGCCCGCTCAGCTATGGGGCGTTCCAAAAATGGGTGTTTTCGTAAGGGCATCGGCCTGGGCTTGGGTATCACTCCGGTGATCGAGCGAGTCCAGGAGCCCGTCGGGCTTCTATCTTCACAGCGCTGACACAGAAGGCGTTTCCCAAACGCCTCTGCACCCGAAAAATGGACCATTCGCACGGTCTGACGAGCTGTCTCGCCAGATCGTGTTCGGACCGTGGCTTACTTCGAGAAACCTTTATGGACAACAGGGCCGTGCTGAATAGCACACGTGAATCTGCGATGAAACGATACGGGCGAGTCTGTGTCAGTTACTCGCGCAGCGCTGCACTGGTCGTACGCACTATCGAGCTAGCGCCAGATACGTAGCGCGTGTTACTCAAATCTTACAAATAGTTATACCCGTCCCAGATACTCTTTATGCCAAATCTACTATCACAATATCGATATGTTTCTTGATAAAAATGGACCACGTCCCTCACAAGAGCTTCGTTTAGCGCCAATTCACCTTTATGTGATACATTCAATTGCTCGGTAATATCAGGCCTGAAATCACTCAGCTCCAGGAATTCCTGCAATTTTTCCAGCGTATTTGTTTCAAACAGCGTCTCATAAAAACCGTAGTAGATATTCTCTGAATCGAACACCTTCTCCAGATTCTCTAGAGTTAACTCATGCCGGGTACGCAGTTCGCACTGGCGATTTGTATAAAGCTCAGCCAGTGCCTTCTGCTCTTCAACGAGAACCATCGCTGGATCTTTCTGCTGCAATTTTATACGGCCCATTCTTAACATAGACCAACATCGCTCTACCGGATCGCGCATCAGATAAATGACTTTGACTTTAAAGCCCTTTGCCTCCAGTCCATTTTTAATCACTCTAAAAGCATCTGCCGGCAATGCAGAATAGGTAGGTGTGATATCACCAACGGCGACGGTGTTCTCTGACTTGCGCCATAAATCATCAAAATATTCAAAATAGTTGTCGGGGTTGCGATAGAAATCCAGGTGCCTAAGCAGGTTGGATTGCGTATTCATGAGTTCACCCATCTCGAGTAAAACATGAAGTCGCTCTAGCTTTTTTGACAAGAAAGAGGAAAATTCCTCCACAAACAAAGCATCAAAAACGTGGTATTCCTTGTTAAAGCCAGTATCCACAAATTGGCTATTGCTCAACTGTGAATGCAACCACGTCGTGCCACCCTTTTGGCAACCAACACCGAGATAAAACAGTTTCTCTTTCATCTACTTCCCGCGTTTGCCGTTGCAGTAACTCCAACGGCAAGAAAACAGTTCAATTCACCAACGCCTGCTCCTGATTGTACCGCAGCCCTGAACTGCATGTTCGCTGATAAGATCGACAAATTGCGGCAGCAGGGGCGCCGGCAGATCGTGCCCCATGCCATCGAATAACTCCAATCGGGCGCCACGCACAAGCTGGGCTGTATCGATACCAGCCGCCACCGGCACCAGTGGATCCGCCCTGCCGTGTATCACCAATGTCGGCGCCACGATTTTCTTCAGCACGGTTACCCGATCCCCACTGGCGAGTATCGCGGCCATCTGACGCGCGACAAAACATCTCAGGCGACGCAATCATTTGCGTACCCAGGCTCATAATCAACAAGATCACCGGATTGTTTAAATCGCCGAATTCATCGTAGGCCAATTCGATACCCTTGGCCCGGACGTAACGCTCTGACATAAAGAGTCCTTACTATGGTTGGTTACCTGTGTGGCAGGCGCCGTGGGAGACAAATTCAGGGCCGCCGCTCGGGCCATTCACGAGTGTGACTGACGTGCAGACAGTTGCCGCTGAATTTCTCGCGCAAAAAGCCACAGCCTGTCCTGCCCCCAAAGCGCGAGTATCTCATCACCTGCTTCATCAAGTAGACGAAAGCTGGGCACACCCCATAAGCCAGAGTTGTACATCGCCAAACGATTGGTTTCCAGCATGCTCTCCCAACCAGGTTGCCCAACTATCGGCTGTGCTTTGGGCCAATCCAGCCCCGCCTTCTCGATCACTTTTCGCAGGCCCCTGTTGGTATTGATATTCACGCCTTCAGCAAATGCACAGCTGAGGAAGGCACTGATCAGCTCAATACCTTTACCCTGCTCAGTGGCCCATGCGAACAGTGAGTATCCGTGCCGCGCAGGGTCGCCAATAGGATCGTAGAAATTACCAAACGGAACACCGACCGCCCTCGCCTCCCGCGCAGTATCCCAAAAGATATACAGGCCTTTTTGTCGGGTCGCAGGTACACCCCGCATCACCATCGGCAACACTGGCCGCACCGTTAGATTGACGCCAGTATCTCGCGCCAGTTTGACGGCGCTATCGAAACTGATTGCGGTATAGGGGCTGCGCAAAGACGGGTAGATTTCCAGAGTCAGTGTGCCGTCATCCTTAAGGATGGCAGGTTCAATGGCCGGTCTGGGCACCAGCAAAGGCGCGGTAGGCTCCCGATCGATCCCGAGCGTGGCGAGCCGTTGTTCGAGGTGATACAGCCGATCTACCCCCCAGTACCACTCCCCGCCATAGAAGAACATGGCACCAGAATAATGCTTCAGTGCATCGCGCCGTGCAGTGCCCGCCGTTACGCGCTCAATTACCATTGCGTCAGTTGCCTGACCGTAGCGCTGGACCAGCACGTTCAGCGTCGCTTCGTCCTCCGCCCACAAGGCCTCACCTATTTCTGCAGCGCGCTCGATAAAACCCTGATTATTCTGGGCGGCCAGGATGGCAGCGGCAAGTTGTACCAATCCTGCAGGCAAGCCGGCATCGTGTCGTGGGAAAGCCAGCCCATACTCGCCGGCAACATGAAAGGCGTCGTAACGGGACAGCTGTAGCAAGAGTTCTGGCTCGGCCACATTTTTGCCCTGTGGCCCCGTCACGAGGTGACACTCGAGTTGAATATCATAGCGATTGCCCAAGGACTGCAGCACCTGCGCAGCGAGATGACTATAGCCATCCTCTACCTGGTGAAAGTACTCCACGATATGCGGGTTGCCCGACTTGACTCGCGCCTTTTCCGCCTTGGCGCGCTGCTTACTCAGCCGCTGTGGTTGACACATCTTTGTCATCAATGTCGATGTGGCCCAGCGAAGTACAGCGCCAGGATCCATCGTTGCAGCACCGCCCTGTTCCTTAAACTGTTCTACCATATTTCTGCCCTCCGCGGCTTATTAGCTGGTGTGCTCACTGCAGTGTGGCAACGCTCGTTTAGCGTTGCACAAGCTTCCCTGCGTGGTGCACAAAATGCCTTTCGGCTTGCTCATCTTCCAGAATACTGTCGACTTTCACCGGCACTTGGATACCTTGACGCAACCCCGGCTTTTCTTTCATCACAGACAACCAGCGGTTCAGGTTGTCGAGGCCGTCCCTCGAGACACCTGACCACTTATAGGTTCTCACCCAGCACCAGTTAGCAATGTCGGCAATAGAGTAGTCATCAGCTAACCATTCACTTTTTGCCAAGCGGCTATCCAGCACCTCAAACAAGCGCCGGCATTCATTCTGATAGCGATCTATCGCCGGTTGAATCTTTTCCGGGAAATAGCGAAAGAACACATTAGCCTGTCCCATCATCGGCCCAATACCCCCCATCTGAAACATTAACCACTGTATGACGCGCGCGCGGCCGGCAGCGTCAGTCGGCAACAGGCGGCCAGTTTTTTCAGCGAGATAAATCATGATAGCGCCCGACTCGAACACCGCCAGATCGTCGGCCGATCTATCCACAATAGCCGGAATCCGGCCATTGGGGTTGATAGCCAAAAACGTGTCACTGCGTTGCTCGCCGTTGGAAAGATCCACTGGATGGACCTCGTAGGGCAACCCAAGTTCTTCCAGCGTACAGGAGGCTTTGTGACCATTGGGGGTGGAGGCAGTATAAAGTTCAATCATGGTTCAATCCTCTTGGCTGGCTAGCTAGGAAAATAAAAGTATTCAGGCGACATGGAAATGTTCGGTAAAGGGGTCGTAATCAACACCGCTGCGGGATTGTGAACAATTTTATACTGTGGAGCTCAGGTACGGAAAATAATTCTGTTCAACAAATTGGTCGTCAGTCGAATACTGGATTTTTTGCTCAGCCCCTGGTGTTCCCGCAACCGGTTCCAATGTTCAAACGACGCGACAGCGTCCACCAGTTCGCGTTCATCGCCGCGCAGTTTTTGCAGTTCGGGTAGCCAGTCATCGAGATCTTTACGCAGTTGGCGCTGCGCGCGAGCATACTGTTCGCGCAGGATCGGATAGCGCCACAGTTGCGCCTTGGTAGTTAAAAAATGGTTCCCTATCGCCTCGTATGCCAGAGCATGCTGCTCTACCGCGTGCATTACACGCTCTTCCAGAGAACCCTCACGGTCACCACCACCAAACAAGCCCTGATACTGCTCCCTGATGACCACATCACCCGTGGCAAACAGGCTTTCCATATCAGAAAAGTGCCTGAATACAGAGCGAATACCGACGCCGGCACGCTCCGATACCTGCTGCGCGGTGGGCACAAGAACGCCCTCTTCCACGAGCTCTATCATAGCATCGATGATGGCTTGTCGACTGCGCTCACTGCGCAAGCGCCGCCCATCCGGTGCGGCTTCTACATACTGTTTGACCATAAGTTGGATTGTCGTCTATTTGCTTGTCGCTCGCCTTGCGCTTGCGCGACCCTGTCATTAATGACACCATATATGTCATTTGTTAGCAAGGCTGCGGTGTGCGTTACTTTGCCCTGCCAGCGTTATTTAATCCTCGGACAAGGAAATAACCAGACAATGAACTACGAACAGCAGAACAACATTGCCATTATCACAATCGACGACGGCAAGGCCAATGTCGTTGGACGGGCGTTCCTCGACGCCATCAACGAGGCATTGGATCGCGCGGAACAAGAAAAAGTAGGCGCTGTTATCCTACGCGGACGAGCTGGGATGTTCTCTGCAGGATTCGATCTCGGCGAGTTCAAGAATGGGCCTGAGGCAGGTATGGCGATGGTGACCCGGGGCATGCAGCTGTTGGTCCGGCTCTACGGATTTGGGCTACCACTCGTTGCTGCCTGCACGGGTCACGGTATCGCCATGGGGGCTTTTATCATAATGGCATGCGATTCCCGCATCGGGACACGGGGGGCGTTCAAAATCACGCTACCTGAAACCGCTATTGGTATGGAACTACCACACACATTGATTGAGCTGACTGCGTCGCGCATTCCGCCTCAGTACATGACCCGCGTGGCAATTCAGGCAGAAGTCTTCGATCCCGATCAGGCGATTACCGTGGGTTTCCTTGACGAGGTTGTCGAAGCGCAGCAGCTTGACGCGCGTGCGCTCACCGTTGCCGAACACCTGGCGCAGTTGCCGCAATCGGCCTACGCCGCGAACAAATTATTTGCTCGTAAAAAGGCACTGGCCTCAATGAGTGAGGGCGTCGACGAGATGCTCGCACATGTCTAGTGAGTCTAACCGGTATCAGCACTTTGCGATGATGTTCTCGCCCGGCTGAGTGATACCAGCACCCGGGTCGTTACCCAGTGCCTGCAGGGGCACGATAAGACGCGATGCGCCTGCGTCTTCAAACATCTTGATTGCGTCCAGGCCGCCCTGCATATCCCACATGCGAGACGTTTCAACGGTGCCCGGACCCCTATCCACAGCCGCGCAAGCCACGCCCAGTGGCGCCAGTTTTTTGGCCAGATCTGCTGCGTTACTCACGGACAGAAACCAACCGATACCGACCGACTCAGCCAGTTGTGCGAGACCGATCATTTGTTCAATATTTTTGACGCCGACATTGACGGGTACGAGTTCAAACTTTATTTCGGTTACTCCTTTCGCATACGTTTATCGGGGCATCTGCCCTTCAACTAATTCCAACTGACCTGGCCGGCGCTCAACCCAATGGCGCAGCTCGGTATTCATCGCGGCAAGCCCCCCTACACTAGCAAGAAGCCGATCGGCTGCCACCTTGCCCTCACCCGCCAGTGACTGATAGTGCCACCAACCCCGCTGGAATAGCCATTGTGCGTAGCTACTCACGCAGCGCTCTCCGGTAGCCGACCCGGAGGTAAATTGATGCATACCCAGAAAGCGTGGAATATTCTCTCCTGAGTTCGCCTCCAGCCATGCACTGTTGTGTTCGATAGCATCCAGCACATCCGGCAATTGATCTCTGCACAGGGTCTTTAGAATCGGCAGCAGCGTATCGGGAATGGCATCATCTGCCAGGTACTCACCCGCCAGCGGCTGGGGATTATTCATACGCTCCACCCAGGCATAGACGTTCGGCGCTCGTGCCTGCATCAGTGCCTTTGGGACCGGATCGCGGCCCAGATGCGCGTAAAGCGGTCCCATGAGTCCGAAATCCCCGATGCAGGGACGAGACCCCAGTAGAAAATCAAAGCGCGCGAAGTGCCGGTCCAATTGGCTCAGAAGGGCCAGATACGCCTCTTCGATACCCGGTATGGTCCGTTCGGTGACTCCCAGCGCCGACACCATGCCACTAAACGCTCTGGACGTTTTCGTACCGATGGCGATTTGCTCCTCATAGCTCGCCGTGGGGGCACTGAGCTTACCAAATTCGGACATGATGAAATCGTGTTGTTGATCGAGCACACTCCAGCGGTAATGCATCGCTGGAATCACCAGCCATTCGTCGCCATAAAGCTCCAATAACAGGGCAACCAGGCGTTGTACCGGTGTTTCAGGATAGACCGATGCTTGTGGATGTCGGGTTTCGAGAAAGTCGATGATGTCAGTCGTGTCCTGAACATGGTCCCCGTCAACCGTTTCCAACACGGGAATAATGGGCGCGCCAATATTGGGCAGAATGATATTCAGATAGACCTCTCGGGTGGCGGGCCGCTCCTCCCAACTCAAGCCTTTATAGCGCAGGTACGACCGCGCCTTACCGGTAAACAGCGAGTGTTCGCTGCCATACAATATATAGTCAACTGCCATAGTTGGAATCTCCTGTAGGGAAGTTGGTTGACACGATTATTTATTGGCAGTGATGGTGTCATTATTACCCTAATCAATCAATATACGGACGACGAAACACACGTTTTCAACCAATTAAGCTGGCTATATATTTGACCATCGCTATAACCTATAATCAGTAAGTTTTTGATGACTGGACGTTCGATTGTCGCGTAACGGGAAAAATCTTATCCCGCCCGATTTGAACTTAATGTGAAACGCAAATCCCATAGTTTCTAGTATAAACGCGCTACTTGCGGGTATATAACCACCCACTGCGCTTAGATCAGGTACCTAAATTTTGAGTCCATTACGTTACATTCAAGGCACCGCTGGCTTTATCCTCACCTCGGTTCTGCTGAGCTCACTGGCACTCCCGGCCCGGAGCCTGGTGGAGTACTCGGATGCGGAGCGGGAGACCATCATTGAGCTGGTAGATCAACTCCAGAAACGTCACTACGCCAAACTCAATTACGATGATGAGCTCTCATCCCAGCATCTGGACAGTTACATTAACAGCTTGGACGGCGGAAAAATGTTCTTTCTCGCTGCCGATATTGTGGAATTTGAGCAATATCGCACCACCATGGATGATGAAATTTATGAAGGGAAACTCGATGCCGGCTTCGCAATATTTAACCGCTTCCACCAGCGGCTACAGGATCGACTCAATTTAACCATAGACACCTTGCCAGAAGCGGTGCCCGCTATGGATTTTGGCGTGGACGAAACAATTTCCCTGGATATCGAAAGCCGCCAGTGGGCTAAAGACAAGGCCGAGCTGGACGATCGCTGGCGCAAGCAGTTAAAAAACCAGGTGCTAAGTCTTAAGCTGGCTGACAAGCCTGACGATGAAATCGTTCCCACGCTGGAGAAACGCTACAAGCGCCAGCTGAAAAGCGTGAAGCAGTACAATAATCAGGATGTATTTCAGATATATGCCAATGCCCTGACGGAATTGTACGATCCACATACCAATTACCTGTCGCCGCGCTCTACTGAAAACTTCAATATCAATATGAGCCTCTCGCTAGAGGGTATTGGCGCAGTGCTGCAGATGGAAGACGAGTACACCAAGGTCAGCAGTCTGGTCGCCAAGGGGCCAGCAGACAAACAGGGTGAGCTCCACCCCGCTGACCGCATCGTCGCCGTCGGCCAGGACGTGGAAGGCCCGCTGGAAGATGTGATCGGCTGGCGACTGGATGAAGTCGTTGAGCTGATTCGCGGCCCCAAAGATACGGTGGTGCGCCTGCAGGTCATTCCAGCGAAATCAAAGTCCACTGACGAGCGCAAAGTTATCACCATCGTTCGGAACAAGGTCAAGCTGGAGGAACAATCTGCCCAGAAAGAAGTGCTTGAAATCCGCAATGGGGACGAAACAGTTAAAGTCGGGGTAATTGATATCCCCGCGTTTTATATCGATTTCGACGCGATGCGTCGAGGCGAGAAAGACTATAAGAGCACGACAAGAGACGTCAAAGTGCTACTGCAGGAATTACAGGACGAAGGCGTGGACGGCATCGTCATAGATCTGCGCAACAATGGCGGAGGCTCCTTACAAGAAGCCAATGAACTCACAGGTCTGTTTATTGAGTACGGCCC
The DNA here is from genome assembly GCA_963934845.1 of uncultured Halioglobus sp. Taxonomy (GTDB): domain Bacteria; phylum Pseudomonadota; class Gammaproteobacteria; order Pseudomonadales; family Halieaceae; genus Marimicrobium. The sequence continues at coordinate 20,859 of CAWWAG010000006.1, forward strand.
GACTGTCCAGATCCGTCATTCTTCACGACGTGTATGGCGCGACGGCAAGCGTCTTAAAAGTCCCTATTATGAGGGCCCTTTGGTCGTTCTGTTGAACCGCCTCAGCGCTTCAGCCTCCGAGATTTTCGCCGGCGCCATGCAGGACTACCAGCGCGCTATCATCGTAGGTGACCGGTCCTTCGGAAAAGGTACGGTACAAACGCTTATTCCGCTGACAGAGGGGCAGCTGAAAATAACCGAGAGCAAATTCTATCGGATTTCTGGTGAGAGCACACAGCACCGGGGCGTAGTGCCGGATGTCGAGTTCCCATCGATCTATGACACAGAGGAAATTGGAGAGAGCTCACTGGATCACGCATTGAACTGGGATAACATCAGCCCGATACGCCACACTATTTACGGTGATCTGGCCCCCATACTGCCCACCATCCAGTCACAGTTTCGCGAGCGTAGTGGCCGCAACCCGGACTTCATCTTCTTGAAAGACCAGGTCGCGCTCGCCCAGCAAACTCGCGAGATCAAAGCGTTACCGTTACAGGAATCCGCGCGAATCGCGCTGCGTGATAGCCAGGAGGCCAAGGCGCTCAGCATCGAGAACAAGCGACGCAAAGCCTTGGGCGAAGAGCTGCTAACGTCGCTGGATTACGATGATGATGAAGCCTCCGATGAAGAGGATATGCACGCCAGCATAGACTCCGAAGACAGCGACGTTGAGGACGTGGAAAAAGAAGAAGCCGACGACGACGTGCTCCTCGAGGAAGCTGGTCAAGTACTTATCGATGCTCTGTTGCTAAAACAACATGGCATTGCACTGAATCAGGACAAGAAAGAGGAGAGCTAACCCCTGCTAGCCGTCGGGCTGGCCAAACCAGGACAAGGTTTCGTGTAAGCGGACCACCTCGCCTACAATGATTAATGTGGGGGCCGCAGGTTGCGCCTGAGCAACGACCTCCACCATGGTCGCCAGAGTACCCCGCAAGACCCTCTGCTGCAGGGTTGTGGCCCGCTCCACCAATGCCACCGGTGTGTCGGGTGGCCGCCCGTGTGCCTGTAGCTGTGCACAAATGACCGGCAACCCCATCAATCCCATATAAAAAACCAGTGTCTCAGTGGTCGATTGAAACGCGCTCCAGTTGTGCTCCACAGTATCGTTCTTCAGATACCCCGCTACAAACCGAACGGATTGGGCATAGTCACGGTGGGTCAACGGAATACCCGCATAGCAGGCAGCGCCATTGGCAGCAGTAATCCCTGGAACGATCTGAAAGGCAATACCGTGTTTCGCCAGCAGCTCGATTTCCTCTCCCCCCCGACCAAACACAAAGGGGTCGCCGCCCTTGAGACGCACGACGCGCTTTCCCTGATGGGCTAAATCAACCAGTAATTGATTAATCTGTGTTTGCGGCACACTGTGGTCGGCGCGGCGTTTACCGACGTAGATTCGCTGCGCGTCGCGTCGCGCCATATCGACGATCGCTGGCGATACCAGACGGTCGTAAAGTACGACGTCTGCGCATTGCAGTAGCCTCGCTGCCTTGAAAGTGAGCAAATCCGGGTCTCCTGGCCCTGCCCCCACCAGATAGACCTCGCCGGTGTGAAGCGCTCGGGTATCGTTCAGGCGCTCCCGCAGCAACTGCTCTCCCTGTTCCTCCCGGCCGGCCATAACCTGCTCCGCCACTGCCCCTTCCAGTATCTGCTCCCAAAATAGGCGACGCGCAGTATCCTGCGGAATAGCTTCTTTCACCCGCTGACGAAAGCGTCCGGCAAAGCCCGCCAGTCTTCCATAGGCGCCAGGTATCAAGGCCTCTATTTTGCGCCGCAGAATTCTCGTCAGCACCGGGCTGCGACCACTGCTACTGATCGCAATCAACAGTGGATCGCGATCAACGATAGCAGGGAAAATGAAGGTACACAGCTGTGGGGAGTCAACCACGTTTACCTGGATGGCCACGCGTGTAGCATCGCGAAAAACCTGCTCGTTCACGGCCGCGTCAGGCGTTGCCGCTACCACCAACGTCTTACCCTGAAGATCAGACGTCTGATAACTCGCCTGTTGCCAGTCACCGCCGTGCTCGGCCAGCAGCGTCTGTAGCTCACCCGTTATCGTTGGCGACACCACGGTCAGTCTGGCGCCTGCGCGCAGCAAGAGTCTCGCCTTGCGAGTGGCCACAACACCGCCGCCCACCAGCACAACAGGCACATCGGCGAGTTTCAGACAAACAGGTAGAAACTCCAGCTTCCTATCCTCCCAGAGCGCTAACACCGCCCATATACGGCCGCAGTGCGTCGGGCACAACGATGCTGCCATCGGCACGCTGATAGTTTTCCATGATAGCGACCAGAGTGCGCCCCACGGCAAGCCCAGACCCGTTCAAGGTATGCAAGAGCTCTGGCTTGCCGGTGTCCGGATTGCGCCAGCGCGCCTGCATTCTTCGCGCCTGGTAGTCGCCAAAGCTGCTACAGGAAGAAATTTCTCGATAAGTATCCTGGGCCGGCAGCCATACCTCCAGGTCATAGGTTTTTTGGGCGGAGAAACCGAGATCTCCCCCGCAGAGAATCACCTTGCGATAGGGTAATTTCAGGCGTTGCAGAACCGTCTCGGCATGTCCGACAAGTTGCTCCAGCGCCTGGGCAGACTGCTGTGGCCTTACAAATTGCACAAGCTCTACTTTTTCAAACTGATGCTGTCGAATCATTCCCCGTGTATCCCGGCCATAGCTACCCGCTTCACTGCGAAAGCATGGGGTATGGCAGACAAACCTGATACCGTCTTCGCCCAACTCGCCATCGTCAAAAATTCTGTCGCGTGCAATATTGGTCACGGGGACTTCCGCCGTGGGAATCAGGTACAGATCCTGATCAGCGCGCAACTTGAACAAATCCTCTTCAAACTTGGGCAACTGCCCTGTGCCAAGCAATGAATCCCGATTGACTATATAGGGCACGTAGACTTCCCTATACCCGTGTTCCTGTAAATGCAGGTTGAGCATGAACTGAATCAGGGCGCGATGCAGAGTCGCCAGATCACCGTACATCACAGTAAAACGCGATCCCGTGATTTTGCCCGCTGTTTCGCTGTCAAGAAGCTGCAGTCCCTCGCCCAGCTCGACATGATCTTTTACCTGAAAGCCCAAGTGCCGCGGCTCGCCCCAGCGCGAAACCTCCAGATTGTCTGCTTCACTGTTGCCCTGCGGCACCTCCGGTACGGGCACATTCGGTGTGCCCAGAAGCAGTTCCTCTATTTCGGTCTGGGCCTGTTTGGCCTCCTCGGTCAGCGTATCAAGCTGCCCTGCGATTTTCTCCAGTATGGCATTCACCTGCGCCTTGGCATGCTCTACGCTCACGCCCTGGCCTACCAAAACACCTATCTTCCTGGAGGCACTTTTACGCTCTGCCAACAGGTTTTGGCTGTCGACGTCCGCTTGTTTCCGCCTGGCATCCAGCACGCTGAAATGCGCCACATCAAAGTGAAAACCACGCGCTGCTAGCGCTGTTGCTATGGCTTGCGGATCCCGCCTGACCACCTTGATATCCAACATCCTGAGTGTTCCTGTACCAGTACCTGACGAGAGGGGCCACTTGCCCCGTGTTTATACGAGTGCCCGCGTCAACTGCATGGCGAGTCCCGCCATCACCACACAAACCACAGCGCTGCCGATCATATAGCCCGCGGCTTGAAGCGTATGACCCGCCTCAAAAAGCGTGATTGTATCGAGAGAGAATGTCGCGAAAGTGGTAAATGCGCCCAAAAAGCCGACCATTAACACGCCGCGCCAATCCGCGTGGACTAACTGTCGCTCCACCAGCAGTACGTAGACAATACCAATGGCAAAGGACCCCAGCATATTGACTATCAGTGTGCCGAGGGGAAAGCGCCCTACCCATAGAGTATGCACCCAGTTTGCCATCAGATATCGCGAAACTGCGCCCGTGGCTCCTCCCAGCGCGATGAACAAAAGGTATTTCATGCGTGTAAGACCGGTTCAATCGTAGCGACGTATTGTACTGGTTTTGTCCCGTTCTCGCAGGAATTTGAGTTTTTCCTGAATCTTCTGTTCCAGCCCGCGATCTACCGGAAAATAGTACTGCTGATCCTGTAGGTGTTCGGGAAAATAGTTTTCACCCGCGGCGTAGCCGCCGACTTCATCGTGCGCATAGCGGTACTCCGCGCCATGATCCATACTCTTCATTAGCGAGGTCGGGGCATTGCGCAGATGCAGTGGTACCTCGTCAGTACCACCCTGTTCCACCTCAGCCCGAGCAGCCTTATAGGCGACGTACACAGCATTACTTTTGGCGGCACAGGCCAGGTAGACAATAGCCTGCGCGATGGCCAATTCACCCTCAGGGCTGCCCAGTCGCTCCTGTACCTGCCACGCTTCGAGCGAGAGAGTTAGCGCACGCGGGTCGGCATTCCCGATATCCTCGCTGGCCATCCGCACGACGCGGCGCGCGACATACAGGGGGTCACAACCGCCATCCAGCATGCGACAAAACCAGTACAGGGCGGCATCCGGCGCACTCCCGCGCACTGCTTTATGCAGGGCACTGATCTGGTCGTAGAACAAATCGCCGCCTTTGTCAAAGCGACGCAGTGAAGCCTGCAGGACCTCCTTCAGCGTTTTCGCTGTGATCCTGCCATCTTCAGTCAGATCCGCTGAGAGTTCCAGCAGGTTAAGCGCCTTGCGCGCATCGCCATCGGCCTGCGCGGCGATCGACGACAAGCATCCATCGTCGACCGCGACGCTGTGCTCCAAAGCCGCCAGGCCCCGCACCAATACCCCTTCGATCTCGGCAGGCTCAAGCGAGCGCAATTTGTACACACGCGCGCGCGACAGCAGTGCATTATTCAATACAAATGATGGGTTTTCAGTGGTGGCACCGATAAAAATAACGGTGCCATCTTCTACATACGGCAGAAAGGCATCCTGCTGAGACTTGTTGAAACGGTGAACCTCGTCGACAAACAATACGGTATCCTGGCCCTGCGTTTTATGTTGTCGCGCCTGCGCAATGGCCTCGCGAATATCCTTCACGCCGCTCAACACGGCAGACAGTTGCAGAAAATACGCGTTGGCGTGACCAGCAGCGATTCTCGCCAACGTTGTTTTGCCCACGCCGGGTGGCCCCCAAAAAATCATTGAGTGCAACTGTCGGGTATCTATCGCCTGGCGCAGTGGCTTTCCCGGTCCCAGGATATGGCTCTGACCGGCATAGTCTGCCAGGTTGCGGGGGCGCAAACGCGCTGCCAGTGGCTGGTAACCGCTCTGAGCGGCAGAGACCTCTGCTGAGAGATACGTGTCCGGTGCTTCGAACAGGTCATTCGTCATAGTAAAAGAGATCGGCCCCCGATGGCGGCGTGAACGCAAAATCTACACTGCTCAGCACGCTCTCGCTGTCGAGGTCGGTAAACTTGATTACCACGCTCTGGTCCAGGTTATCCTGGATTTCCATACCCGTGAGCTTTTCACTCTCCAGGTACAGGATAAGCTGCTTGAATCCCACGCCCGCATTGAGGGGCGTGAGCAGGAAGCTACCCTCTCCCTTGCGCACTACCTGAAACTTTTCCCGCAGTGCAGACTCGTCGCCGCCGAGGATTTGCAAGGGTGTCATATCGGCGTCAGTCGTCACCGGTCGGCGTGTGACCGTCTCGAGATCACGATCGTAGTGCCAGATAAATTTCGGGCCAGCAATAATCAACTGCTCATCGGGACTGAGTATTTCCCAGGCGAAATAGCCTGGTCGCAGTAGACGAAATTTGCCACTGGATTCAGTTAACAGCAGGTTGTCCTGCCCATATTGCTGTTGCGTGAAGCTACCCTGTAACTGCTTGACCGGTGCCAGCTCATCGAGCAAAGCACTGACGTCGCTCTGCGCCTGAGCGAACGCACTCAGTGGGAGGAGGCACAGCCACAGGGTAAGTAAATATCTCATCATTGTCTTTTCCAGTTGCAAGTTCAGGCTTCGCGAGGGGGGGGTGCTAATACTTCACGCTGTCCGTTGGCGCCCATCTCAGTGACAACACCCGCCGCCTCCATCGATTCGATCAGGCGCGCAGCACGATTGTAACCAATTCGCAGCTTGCGCTGCACCGACGATATCGAGGCGCGGCGACTCTCTGTCACGTAATACACGGCTTCATCGTAGAGGGCATCACTTTCGTCATCTTGTCCTGAGCCCTCGGACTGCAGCTCACCGGGCGTCACTGCCGTAGTACTGCCCTCGTCGAGCAGACCATCAATATACAGGGGCTCTCCGCGACGTTTCCAGTCGGCCACTACACGGTGCACTTCGTCATCACTGCAAAACGCACCGTGCACGCGATTGGGTACCCCGCTGCCCGGCGGCAGATACAGCATATCGCCGTGGCCAAGCAACTGTTCCGCCCCACCCTGGTCCAGGATGGTGCGCGAATCAATCTTGGACGACACCTGAAATGCAATTCGCGTGGGTATGTTGGCCTTGATAAGCCCGGTAATGACGTCTACCGAAGGGCGCTGGGTGGCCAGTATCAGATGGATGCCGGCTGCTCGCGCTTTCTGCGCGATACGGGCGATGAGTTGCTCCACCTTTTTACCGACAACCATCATCATGTCGGCAAACTCGTCAATTACCACCACAATACTGGGCAGCTTCTCAAGATCGGGGGGCATCTGGTCCTCATCGGTAGCGGCAAACATCGGATTAGGCTTCCAGGTGGGGTCCGGTAATGGCGCCCCTGCTTTGATGGCGTCCTCGACTTTACGGTTGTAGCCAGCGAGATTACGCACGCCCAGTGACGCCATCAATTTGTAGCGCCGCTCCATTTCTGCCACGCACCAACGCAGCCCATTGGCGGCATCCTTCATATCGGTAATAACCGGTGTCAGCAAATGTGGAATGCCATCGTAGACGGACAATTCCAACATCTTGGGGTCGACCAGAATCAGGCGCACGTCCGCTGGGCCCGATTTGAACAGCAAACTCAACAGCATGGAGTTCACACCGACAGATTTACCCGAACCGGTCGTACCCGCGACCAGCAAGTGCGGCATCTTGGCCAGGTCTGCGACCACCGGCTGGCCAGAAATATCGTGGCCCAGCGCCAGAGTCAGTGGTGATTTGGATTGCTCGAACGCTTTGGATGCCAACACTTCCCTGAAATTGACGATCTCCCTGTCTTCGTTGGGGATTTCGATACCCACCACGGATTTACCGGGAATCACTTCCACTACGCGCACGCTGATGACCGCCAGAGAACGGGCCAGATCTTTGGCCAGATTGGAGATTCGAGACGCCTTCACTCCCGCCGCTGGCTGCAGTTCAAAGCGCGTGACAACGGGCCCCGGGTAGACCGCAACCACTTCGGCAGAAACGCCGAAGTCCAGTAACTTCAGTTCGAGCAACTTCGACATGCCCACCAGAGCCTCGTTGGAGAACCCTTTATCCGGATCCTTCACCGACTCATCCAGCAGTTCCAGATGCGGTAAATCACCCGTCGCAGGGGCTTCAAACAAGGGCTGTTGCTTTTCCCGTTCGAGCCGATCACTTTTTTCAATAGGGACTTTCAACGACTTGATCTTCGGGGGCTGACGTTTTTTGGTCTTCTCCACGTGTTCGGTGATCACTATCTTGCGCGCTTCTACCGCCTTTTCACGCTGGCGCGTAGCCTTGAAGTCCGCCAGCCCTGTTTGAAATCGAGCGCGAACGCTGGTGAAGGCTGAGATACTCCACGCCCCCAGTTTTTCCAACAGTGTGAGCCAGCTGAGGTCGGTAAATATTGTCATCCCAAAAAGAAAGATTGCCAGCAGAATCAGGCGACTACCGACGGCACTGAATGCTACAGTAAACCCGCTGCTGATCGATTGCCCCAGAATACCGCCAGCGCCCTGCGGGAGTTGGGAGGCTCCCGAGTCGTTTATCGCAGCCAGCGAGGTGCCGGCAATCATCACTAGCACCAGGCCCAGCGCCCGAATGCCAAAAGTGTTCCAGTCGAAGACATTGTGCGGTTGCCGCTGGAGCAACAGTACCAGTGCCCTATAGGCGAGTAACACAGGGAACAGGTAGGCGGCGTAACCGACTAAAGAAAAGAAGACATCTGCCAACCATGCGCCCGTTGGGCCACCCAAGTTATGAACAGGTGCGCCGCTGCCGGTCGCAGACCAACCCGGGTCGCGGGTGCTGTAGGTAAGCAAGGCCATCAACAGGTAAACACAAACGGCTGTTACACCGATAAACGCTCCCTCGCGAAACCGTGAGCCGAGATAGCTGTCTGTGTTAGAACTGTTGGGCACGGCCTTCATCGTCCTTGCAGTGTGTAGCGGTAGAATGTCTGTACGAGACACCGCTATCAAGGTCATAGCAAGAAGTAATTGTGCACTCGTTTATGTTTTATTTCAAAAGGTTATAAGGTTTATTTAAAAAACCTCTGATCTTTGTTCAGAGCCGGCCTTTAAAGTACCATAGTCCGGCCCAATACAGAACGAATTGGCCGTTCTGAAAACGAACCCAAATTGACAACAATGAGCAGGAAGCAACACCATGAGTGACATTAAACACCATCGCCTGATAATCCTTGGCAGCGGCCCCGCCGGCTATACGGCGGCAGTATACGCGGCGCGCGCCAATCTGAAACCTGTGGTAATCACTGGTATACAACAGGGCGGGCAGTTGACGACCACCACCGAGGTGGAAAACTGGCCAGGCGGTGCCGCCGACCTGCAGGGACCACAGCTGATGCAGCAAATGCAGGAACACGTGGAACGCTTTGACGCGCAGGTGGTTTTTGACCATATCGAGTCCGTGGACCTCAATGCGCGCCCTTTTGTGCTCAAAGGTACTTCGACCTATAGTTGCGACGCCCTGATAATCGCCACCGGCGCCTCCGCGCAATATCTTGGATTACCCAGTGAAGAACTATATGCCGGTAAGGGCGTCAGTGCCTGCGCGACCTGCGACGGATTCTTCTACCGCAATCAAAAGGTGGCAGTGATCGGTGGCGGCAATACAGCGGTTGAAGAAGCGCTATACTTAGCCAATATTGCCTCTGAAGTTGTGCTGGTGCACCGGCGGGATGTCCTGCGCTCTGAGAAAGTCCTGCAGGACAGACTCTTTGCGCGTGAAAGAGAGGGTAAGGTCAAAATCATGTGGAATCACACACTGGATGAAATCGTCGGCGACGCCACAGGGGTCACCGGCATGCGCCTGAAAGCCGTAGCAGATAATACCCTGAGTGAGGTAGATCTCGCCGGCGTATTCATCGCCATTGGTCATAAACCCAATACCGATATCTTCGCTGGGCAATTGGATATGAAAGATGGCTACCTCACTGTTCACAGCGGTACCAGCGGCAATGCCACGACGACCAGTATCCCCGGCGTGTTTGCTGCTGGCGATGTGGCGGACCATGTCTACCGCCAGGCAGTGACCTCTGCAGGCTTTGGTTGTATGGCGGCACTGGATGCGGAAAAGTATCTAGACGCGGTCTGATCGGTCATCGATATGCGACAAATCCCGCACCTGAATAGAGACAGCGAGTTTCCACCCACGACGGATGCCCTACAGAGCCCTAATGGGATGCTGGCAGCAGGCGGGGGGCTATCTACCGAGCGTCTTCTGGACGCTTACCGCCACGGCATTTTTCCATGGTATGAAGCACCACAACCGGTGTTGTGGTGGACGCCTGATCCGCGTTCAGTGCTGTTTCCCGACGATTTGCGTATCTCCCGCTCCCTGCGTAAAACGCTGCGAGCCAATCGCTTCCACCTGACGGTAGACACGCAATTCATCGATGTGATGCAAAAATGTGCAGACGCGCGGCGCGACGGAGTTGGCACCTGGATTGACGAGGATATGGTGGCCGCCTACGGGCAGCTACACGCGCTGGGGTTTGCGCACTCGGTGGAAGTCACAAATGACAAGGGAGTGCTAGTTGGCGGTTTGTACGGCGTGGCATTGGGGCGTGTGTTTTTCGGCGAATCGATGTTCAGCTGCTCAGCCGATGCCTCGAAGGTGGCGCTTGTCGCGCTAGTCAATATAGCGAAGTGTGGCGAGTTCCACATGATTGATTGCCAGGTAGAGAATCCGCATTTGAACTCGCTGGGCGCTGGCAACATCAACCGACTGGACTTCGAACATCGTCTTGAGCAAAATATAGATATCGCACTGGACCGTGATATTTGGCATCTGCCTGCCACTTGTGGAGATTTACTGTGACTTCATCCCTGCGGGATCTCAAGGTGTACACCACCTACCCTCACAGCTGTAGCTACCTGGAAGGCCAGGAAGCTACGACTTTATTTGTCGATCCCCGCCAACAGGTCGATCAAAAACTGTACAGCAAACTCTCGGTATTGGGCTTCCGTCGCAGTGGCAATCATATCTATCGACCACACTGCGCGCAGTGCAATGCCTGCGTCCCCTCCCGCATACCGATTGCAGAGTTTGAACCGAGGCGTGGGCAGGCGAGAATACAGCAGCGCAATCAGGACTTGCGGGTGGTGTGCACAGATGACATCAATGACGATGAAGCATTCGATCTCTATCACCGTTACATCAGTCTACGTCACGCCGACGGCGACATGTATCCTCCCGATCGCGAACAATACGAGACCTTTTTGAGCAGTGTGTGGGGCTGCACCTGCTACTTCCGCTTTTACGATGAGGGCCAACTGGTGGCCGTCGCCGTCGTCGATAAGCTGGAGGACGGATTGTCAGCCATCTATACGTTTTTTGATCCCAACGCCAGTAAGCGCAGTCTCGGTGTCTACGCCATTCTGTGGCAAATAAAACACGCGCGCAAAATGGGCTTGGACTATCTCTATCTGGGCTACTGGATTCGCGATTGCCAGAAAATGTCTTATAAGTCCGGTTATCGTCCGCTTCAGGTTTACCACAACAGCCGCTGGACGACGTTAATCTGAATTCTGCCACACACTCGCGCCCAATGACCTTGCCCGCGTAGCAGATTACGCTAGCACTGACGCCCAGTTTCAGGCAAAATGCGCCCTCGTTTTAACCGAGGATTGCCGCCTAATGGCAAAAGAAGACCAGATTGAAATGGAAGGCGAGGTCATTGATACCCTGCCTAACACCACTTTTAGGGTGAAGTTGGAAAATGATCACGTTGTGACCGCCCATATTTCAGGGAAGATGCGCAAAAATTATATCCGCATTTTGACCGGTGACAAGGTACGCGTAGAATTAACGCCCTACGATCTAACTAAAGGGCGCATAACCTACCGCGAAAGATAAACCCGCCTAGCTCTTCAGGAGCTCGGCCTCTTCTTCCTTCACTGTCACTTTCAGCTCGTTTCCGGCCGCATTGAGGCGCACCAGTGCTGTGCCGCCGGACTGCGATAATAATCCGAACAGCACCATCTCAGCCAATGGCTTCTTAATATGCTCCTGGATGACTCTCTCCATGGGGCGTGCGCCCATATGGATATCGTAGCCTTTCTCTACCAGCCATAAGCGAGCCTCCACATCGACATCGAGGGTCACGCGCTTTTCATCGAGTTGACACTGCAGTTCCGTGAGAAACTTATCAACCACCGTCAGAATGACATCCTCACCCAGAGGCTGAAACTGCACGACGGTGTCGAGACGATTGCGAAACTCCGGTGTAAACATCCGGTTAATCGCTTCCATACCATCAGAGCTGTGATCCTGTGTAGTGAAGCCAATGGTACGGCGACTGATGCTTTCCGCTCCGGCGTTCGTGGTCATAATCAGGATGACATGGCGAAAATCGGTCTTGCGGCCATTGTTATCGGTGAGCGTCCCGTGATCCATCACCTGTAACAGCAGATTGAACACATCCGGGTGTGCTTTCTCGATCTCATCGAGTAACACCACCGCATGCGGGTGCTGGGTTACCGCATCTGTCAAAAGGCCGCCCTGATCGAAGCCGACATACCCCGGAGGCGCGCCGATCAAACGGGATACCGTATGCCGCTCCATATACTCCGACATGTCGAAGCGTATCAGCTCAACGCCCAACAAACGCGCCAACTGCCGCGTGACCTCTGTTTTGCCTACGCCAGTGGGCCCTGCCAGTAAAAATGAGCCTATGGGTTTTTCTCCAGCCCGAAGACCCGCGCGCGCCAGCTTGATAGAGGTAGCCAGACTGCTGATTGCAGGGTCCTGTCCAAACACGACCATTTGCAGGTTCTGCTCCAGCTTCTGCAACGTCTCTTTGTCATTGCTGCTGACGGCTTTGGGCGGTATACGCGCAATCTTGGCAATTACCGCCTCGATATCCCCCACACCAATTACCTTCTTGCGTTTGGAGGCAGGCTGTAACTGTTGAAAGGCACCCGCTTCATCAATTACATCAATGGCCTTATCCGGTAGAAATCGGTCGGTGATGTAGCGATCAGAGAGATCTGTCGCAACTCGAAGCGCCCTATCTGTGTAGCGCAGGCCGTGATGTTCCTCGAACCGACTTTTGAGCCCTTTCAATATCTTGTAAGCGTCGTCGGCACTGGGTTCCATGACGTCGATCTTCTGGAAGCGTCGACTCAGGGCTTTGTCCTTGTCGAAAATACTCCGATATTCCTGAAAAGTGGTAGAGCCGATACAGCGAAGTTTTCCAGAGGTGAGCAACGGCTTGAGAAGATTGCTGGCGTCCATTACCCCGCCGGACGCGGCGCCAGCACCAATGATGGTGTGCACCTCGTCAATGAACAGGATCGCATTGTCGCGTTTTTTCAACTCTGACAACATACCTTTGAAGCGCTTCTCGAAATCGCCCCTGTATTTAGTCCCCGCCAGCAGCGCACCCAGATCCAGCGAATACACCACGCTGCCCTTGAGAATATCAGGGACATCACCATCGACAATCTTTTTCGCAAGACCTTCCACGATGGCAGTTTTGCCCACGCCGGACTCCCCTACCAGCAGTGGATTATTTTTGCGACGGCGCGCCAGAATCTGCGCCAGACGCTCCACCTCGTCGAAACGACCGATCAGTGGATCAATGCGCCCCGCGAGCGCTTCAATATTGAGATTGGTGGTGAAATTGTCCAGAGGATTGCCCTCGCCATCCTCGGTACGGGTTTCGTCGCTACCAATTTGCCCGGGCTCAGATGAGTCCCCCTCGTTGCCCACTTTGGAGACACCGTGAGTCATATAATTCACTACGTCCAAACGGGCAACACTTTGGGTTTTCAGGAAAAATACCGCCTGGCTTTCCTGTTCACTGAAGATCGCCACCAGCACATTGGCACCAGTGACTTCACTCTTACCCGAGGATTGCACATGAAACACAGCGCGCTGTAAGACACGTTGAAAGCCGAGAGTCGGCTGCGTATCGCGTTGCTCCTCGTCCTCCGGAATCAGTGGCGTTGTGGCATCCACAAATTCCACCAAATCCCCGCGCATACTGCCGATATCGGCACCACAAGCTTTAAGCACGCGGATAGCTTCGTTGTTGTCCAGCAAAGCCAGTAGCAGGTGCTCGACCGTCATGAACTCGTGACGTTTCGCTCTGGCACCCCTGAAGGCGTCGTTTAGCGTGTGTTCCAGATCTTTACTCAACATAATTGACGCTCCGGGGCTACCCCTCTACCGCTTCGATTTCACACAACAGAGGGTGTTCATTTTCCCTGGCATACTGATTCACCTGGGCTGCTTTGGTTTCAGCGATATCCTGACTGTAAATACCGCAGACTCCCTTGCCCTGTGTGTGCACTGTCAGCATAACATGGGTGGCCTGCTCGCGATTCATACGGAAAAAGACTTCAAGCACTTCTACGACGAATTCCATGGGCGTGTAATCGTCGTTAATTAACACGACTTTGAACAGCGATGGCCGTTTAAGTTCCGGTTTGGCTTCCTCAAGTACTAGCCCGTTCGAGGAATCTTCCTTCTCTTTACTCATACGCCACTGACCTGACAGGTGGATCACTTTCACTTACACACTCTTGTTGTCGTTTGTTAAACCAATACAGTTCATGGCTGCCATTATACGATTTTTCAAGGGCTGGGAAACAAAGAACAAAGGTAGCGTTGTTATTCGCCACGCAATTACGGCAACAACGGTGTGTACACAAGGCACTTGAGGAAACATAAACTAAAAAAAAGGCCCGTGTCACCACGGGCCCCTCGCTATACCGTTACGAATGCTACATGGAAGCAACGATCGATTTACCGAACTCTGAGCAACTCAGGAGCTTCGCGCCCTCCATTTGTCGCTCAAAGTCATAAGTAACGGTACGATTTTGGATGGCACCGTTCATTCCGTCGATGATCAGGTCAGCTGCCTCGTTCCAGCCCATATGCCGCAGCATCATTTCCGCCGAGAGGATAAGAGAACCGGGGTTCACCTTATCCTGACCCGCATACTTGGGCGCTGTGCCGTGCGTGGCCTCAAACAGCGCGATAGTATCGGACAGGTTGGCTCCGGGGGCTATACCAATACCGCCCACCTGTGCTGCCAGAGCATCTGACAGGTAGTCTCCGTTCAAGTTCAGCGTGGCGACCACACTGTACTCCTTGGGACGGGTGAGAATCTGCTGCAGCATGGCGTCGGCAATGACATCCTTGATCACGATTTCCTTACCGCTGACGGGGTTTTTGATAGACACCCAGGGGCCGCCATCAATCAATTCACCGCCAAACTCTTGCTGCGCCAATTCGTAACCCCAGTCACGGAACGCACCCTCGGTGAATTTCATAATATTGCCCTTATGCACCAGAGTCACGGAGGGCAGATCCTGATCAATGGCATACTGGATGGCTTTGCGCACCAGACGTTTGGTGCCTTCTTCGGAAACCGGCTTGATGCCGATACCCACGTTTTGCGGGAAGCGGATTTTGGTGACGCCCATCTCATTGATGAGAAAATCGACCACCTTCTGCGCCTCAGGACTGCCTGGCTGGTATTCGATACCGGCGTAAATATCCTCGGAGTTTTCTCGGAATATAACCATATTGCAATCACCAGGACGCTTAACCGGCGACGGCACACCCTCAAACCAGCGCACCGGGCGCAGGCAGGTATACAGATCCAGCTCCTGGCGCAGGGCCACGTTCAGCGAGCGAAAACCACCGCCCACGGGCGTTGTCAACGGCCCCTTGATTGCAACGACATATTCTTTAATCGCTTCCAGGGTTTCCTCTGGAAACCAGTCGCCGTCGTAAAGCTCTGCGGCTTTCTCACCGGTGTAAATTTCCATCCAGGAAATTTTCTTTTCACCACCATAGGCCTTGTCGACTGCGGCGTTGACCACATCAACCATGACTGGCGTGATATCGATACCGATACCGTCTCCCTCGATATAGGGAATTATAGGATTGTTGGGGACGTTCAGGCTGTAATCTCCATTTACAGTGATTTTGTCACCTTGGGGAGGAACCTGAATATGCTTGTAGCCCATAGTATGCTCCGTTGCTGCGGGGTTCGTGGAACTCAGGAGAGTGTTATGCTCTCCTCAGAAAACGGCGCTGAGTATAGCACGGCAGCCCCCTGCGCTCTCGCTCCGCCTCAAAAATTTTTATACTGATGACAGGTTTCCAATGGCCAGACTTATCCTTTTCAACAAGCCCTTCAATGTGCTTAGCCAGTTCACTGACGACCAGGGCCGCGCCACGCTGGCCGACTACCTGTTAGCACCGGGCTGTCGCGTAGCCGGACGCCTCGATTTCGATTCTGAAGGTTTACTGTTACTCACAGATGACGGTCACCTGCAGCAACGCATCGCCAACCCTGAAAATAAACAGTGGAAGACTTACCAGGTACAGGTTGAGGGCAATGTGGATGACGACGCAGTTTCGCAATTAACCAGCGGGGTCACCTTGAAGGATGGGCCAACATTGCCCGCCAGAGCCCGGCGAGTGTTCGCGCCACGGTTGTGGGAACGAAATCCACCGGTGCGCGAACGTAAAACCGTGGCCGACAGTTGGCTGGAGCTGTCTATTCGCGAAGGTCGCAACCGTCAGGTTCGCCGCATGACAGCCGCCGCGGGCTTTCCTACCCTGCGCCTGGTACGCACCACGATAGGGCAGTGGTCACTTGAAGATCTTCAACCGGGCCAGTCCCGTGAGCTAACTGTGCACACACCTGCGAGACCTGCGAAGCGCAAGTCGCCAGTATCCCCCCAACCGCCCAAAAGGAGGCGCTAGATGAACCGATGGACTCCCCATGTAACCGTGGCCTGTGTCATCGAAAAAGATGGCAAGTACCTGATGGTCGAAGAGCGGGACAAATTCAGTGGTAGAATGGTATTTAACCAGCCTGCCGGGCATCTGGAAGACGCTGAATCACTGACAGAAGCCACTCTGCGTGAAACGCTGGAAGAGACTGGCTGGCGTGTAGAATTGACTGGCGTACTGGGTATTGCGCTGCATACAGCCCCCACAAACAACAACACCTATTACCGCACCACGTTTGTAGCCACACCATTAGAGCGGATGGCAGATGCGGTGATAGACTCGGATATCCACGCCGTTCACTGGCTGGATTACGAGGAAATTCTCGCCCGATCTGCTAGAATGCGCAGCCCCATAGCCTTGGCCGTCATCGAACGACATCGTCAGGGTATTTGTTACCCGTTGGATCTGATACACAGCGCATGAGTTTGAACGCCACTCCTAAAGTCATCGTCGGCATGTCCGGCGGAGTTGACTCCTCGGTCGCCGCCCTGCTGTTGCAACAACAGGGCTATCGTGTGGAAGGCCTCTTTATGAAAAATTGGGAAGAGGACGACGGCACCGAGTATTGCACGGCCAAGGAGGATTTCGCGGACGCGCAGGCGGTGGCAGACAAACTGGGCATCACACTGCACGGCGCGAACTTTGCAGCCGAGTACTGGGACAATGTTTTCGAGCATTTTCTGGCTGAGTATAAAGCGGGACGTACCCCCAACCCGGATATTTTGTGCAACCGCGAGATAAAATTCAAAGCATTTCTGGAGTACGCCTTGCTGTTGGAAGCGGACTTCATTGCGACCGGGCACTACACCCGGGTTGGCAATGAAGATGATAAAACCACACTGTTGAAAGGGCTGGATACGAACAAGGATCAAAGCTATTTCCTGCATGCCGTGGGGCATGCCGAACTTGAGAAAACACTTTTCCCTGTCGGAGCAATAGAAAAATCCCGTGTGCGTCAACTGGCGCTGGAACACGGTTTGGCAACGGCAAAGAAAAAAGACTCAACCGGCATATGTTTCATTGGCGAGCGACGCTTCAAAGACTTTTTACAGCAGTATCTGCCGGCGCAACCGGGCGAAATCCACAGTTTGAATGGCGAAGTGCTGGGTGTGCACCAGGGGTTGATGTATCACACCATAGGCCAGCGCCAGGGCTTGGGTATAGGTGGTCGCGCCCAGCATGCTGAGTCGCCCTGGTACGTGGTGGAAAAGGATCTCGTCAACAATAGGTTATTCGTTGCCCAGGGCAACGATCACCCGGCACTCTTAAAATCACACCTGTCTGCAACGGATATTTACTGGGTGGCAGGTGTGGCGCCAAAGCTGCCACTGCAGTGTATGGCAAAGGTGCGGTATCGACAGAAAGACCAGTCCTGCACGCTAACTCATTCACCAGAGCAGGGATATCGCGTAGATTTCGATGCGCAGCAGCGCGCTATTACACCCGGCCAATCTGTCGTATTTTACCAACAGGATCGGTGCCTTGGTGGCGGCGTTATAGAGCAAACAGGACACTAAATGAGTGATACCAAATATACCAATCTTGAGCAACAGGCCATTGCGCTCGCTGGTATCGCGCAGGCGGCCCGCCTGGTCGACCAGATATCCAAAAGCGGCAGCTACCCGATTGAATTTCTCGAACCGTCCATCAACAGCGTCTTTGTGTTCGATCCCGAAGACGCAGTAGATCTTTTTGGCGGTATCCCCGGCGTCAAGTTGGGCCTGCATAATCTGAGTAGCCTACTGGCTGACAAGAACGCCCGCGAAAACCACGATCTGGTGCGGTATGTCTTCGGCATGATCTACCTTGAACGAAAATTTGTGACCCATCCGGATATGATGGCGGTCGTACGTTCACGACTTGAACACACCCGCTTTCGAGCGGAACATTTTTCCAACAACGTCAACGTGCTCTGCCACAGTATTTCGGGTATTTACCAGGATACGCTGAGCCACGAGAAGTTCCGTATCAAGGTCTCAGGTAGCGCACAACACCTGCAAAACACCCAGAACGCCGACATCATACGCACCTTGTTATTGGCGGGTATTCGGGCTGCGTTCCTCTGGCGTCAACTGGGTGGACACCGTTGGCGCCTGCTCTTACAGCGCAAAAAGTTGCTACAGGCTTCGCAGAACCTGTCGCGCGGTCTGGGCGTGGTGTAAAATCGCGCCCTACAAAATTGGAGAAAAGTATGGATCTATCAGCACTCACAGCAGTCTCACCTATCGATGGGCGCTATGGTAGTAAAACGGTGGCACTGCGTGAGATATTCAGTGAATACGGACTGATCAAGCGTCGCGTACTGGTGGAAGTCCGCTGGCTACAATGTCTGGCAGCACATCCTGGCATCACCGAAGTCCCCACGCTTTCTGCAGCGGCCACTGGCCAGCTTGAAACCATTGTCGACAACTTCTGCGAGGAGAACGCCTCTCGCATCAAGGACATTGAGCGAACAACCAACCACGATGTCAAAGCGGTCGAGTATTTCATCAAGGAGTGTTTCGCCGGTGACAGTGAACTTGAGGCGATTGCGGAGTTTGTGCACTTTGCCTGTACCTCGGAGGACATCAATAATCTGTCCCATGCGCTAATGCTGCGCGACGGGGTGCAGACGGCCCTACTGCCGAGCATGCAAGAGGTGGCGTCTGCCCTGAGCGCGCTGGCGCAGGCGTTTGCAAGCACCCCTATGCTCTCCCGCACCCATGGCCAGACGGCCAGCCCAACCACCATGGGCAAGGAATTGGCCAATGTCGTCGCGCGGCTCAGGCGGCAACTCGTGCAGCTGGAAGCGGTACCTTACCTCGGCAAGATCAACGGCGCCGTGGGCAACTACAATGCGCACATGACGGCCTATCCACAAGTGGACTGGCAAGCCAATGCCGAGCAGTTTGTGACCAGTCTGGGCCTGAGCTGGAATCCCTACACCACCCAGATCGAACCGCACGATTACATGGCGGAACTGTTTGATACGATCGCGCGCTTCAATACGGTCCTGATCGATTTCAATCGTGACATCTGGGGTTATATCTCGCTGGGCTACTTCAAACAGCTGACAATTGCCGGAGAAGTGGGTTCGTCCACCATGCCGCACAAGGTCAACCCTATCGATTTTGAAAACTCGGAAGGCAACCTCGGTCTGGCCAATGCCCTGTTGGGGCATCTGGGTGCGAAACTACCTATCAGCCGCTGGCAGCGCGACCTTACCGACAGCACCGTGCTGCGCAATATGGGCGTGGGTTTTGGCTACAGCCTGATTGCTTACCAGTCCAGCCTCAAGGGTGCTGGCAAACTGCAACTCAATGAAGCGCGCCTGGCGCAGGACCTGAACAACAGCTGGGAAGTACTGGCAGAACCCATACAGACGGTGATGCGCCGCTATGGTATTGAAAAACCCTATGAAAAACTCAAGGAACTGACCCGCGGACAAGATATGAGTCGCGAAGTAATACAGGCCTTTGTCGCGACTCTGAACCTGCCCGCAGAAGCCCGCGACGAATTACTGACCCTGACGCCCGCGAATTATATCGGTAACGCCATCGATCAGGCCAGGGCCACCAAATAGATATCGCATGACTGGCAACTGGCAGCTTAACCTGGATCGCGCTGCATTCCTCACCGACTACTGGCAGCGCAAGCCGCTGCTGATAAGAAATGCCAGTGAAGGCTTTACGCCTGCACTCAGCAGTGATCATCTGGCCGGTCTGGCGATGGAGGGTGAGGTTGAATCGCGCCTGATCGAGCAGCGCGGCAACGACTGGCGATTGCAGCACGGGCCGTTTGCCGAGGCGGATTTCGCACGTGATCACCCCTGGACCCTGCTGGTGCAGGCGGTAGATCACTACATCCCTGAAGTGGCCGACTTACAACGCCTGTTCGACTTTATTCCGCGTTGGCGCATGGATGATGTGATGGTCAGCTACGCGGTTGATGGCGGCAGCGTAGGTCCGCACTACGACAACTACGACGTCTTTTTGTTGCAAGGGGAAGGCCAGCGACTGTGGCGCCTCGGCCAGCGCTGCGACAATAGCAGCGCGCTGCTGCCGCACGACGAATTGCGCATACTACACGACTTTGAAGTCAGCGAAGAATACCTTCTGAGTCCCGGCGATATACTGTATGTCCCGCCGGGTATCGCGCACTGGGGTATTGCCCAGGGCGAGTGTACGACCTTTTCAATTGGCTTCCGGGCGCCATTGATCAACGAGTTACTCTCGCGCTGGACCGATCAGTTGCTCCTGCAAATAGAGGACGAACAGTTTTATAGTGACCCGGGGAGAGCGCCAGCCACTCAACCTGGCGAAATTCACACCAGCGATATCAAACAGGTACTGGCGCAACTGCACCATGCTCTGGATCAAAGCGTGGGCAACCAATGGTTTGGGGAACTGATCACAGAGCCGAGCTACGACGTTGAACCCGATCAGGACGAACTCGCGAGTGCTCAGGACCTACTGCACGACGGCGCTGAAAGCGTCGCTCTCTCCCCCGCCGCGAAACTGGCATGGCATAAGGAGAAAAACGGTTTAACCATATTCGCCAATGGCGAGAGCCTGGCTTGTGGCCAGTCGGCTCTCCCGAGCCTGCTGATTCTGTGTGACAGGCGAGCTTTGACAGGTGCGCATCTGCACAAGGCTCTGGCTGACAGCGCAACGACAATACTGCTTGAGCGTCTTTTACAAATCGGGTGTCTCTATGTCGAATAGCGAGTCCAGCAAGGAATTTACCACCGGCGTCGAATATCCCAGCCTGTTTGATCGCTATGCGGTGTCACTGTGTGAAAGTGCCAGGCGCCACATTTGTATTCAAAGTCCTAAGCTGGATCACGCCGCATTCGACAACAGCGAGTTGGTGGCTGGGCTCAGCGCACTCGCCCGCAGCAGTCGACAGGCCCAGGTGCGAATTCTCATCAGCGACTCCCGCCTACTGATCGGTCGCGGCCACCATCTGCTGCAATTGGCGCGCCGCCTGCCCAGCACCGTTAAGATTCGAAAGCTCGCGGAGCACCCACAGTGGAATCACGAAACAGTGGTGATCCGGGATAGAGACGGCGTGCTCTATAAACCTGGCGGCAGCGAGCACGATGCTTTTTTCGAGCCAGATTCACGCGCATCGACTGCGCGCCACCTGGCATTGTTCGATGAACTGTGGCGTCACAGTGTTGAGGACTCGGAGCTGCGTTCACTGCACCTGTAACGATTGAATTCCGCTACCAGGCGAGGCGAGTGGCCATCAATGAGTCGCGACTGCGACGCTACCCTAGAGCTGCGATCGCGTCAGCCAGCGCCAATTGCCGCTTCGCCTCTTCCACATGCAGATTCTCGACCAGACGCCCGTTGATTACCACCACGCCTTTGCCCAGCGCCATCGCCTCCTCAAAGCCTGCAATAATATCGCGGGCAGACGCCAGCTCTTTTTCATTTGGAGCGAAGGCAGCATTGGCCGCGTCTACCTGCTTGGGGTGAATAAGACTTTTGCCATCGAAGCCCAGATCACGGCCCTGCTCGCAGGAGAAACGCAATAACTCTTCATCCTGTAAATCCAGCTGTACGCCATCGATAATAGTCAGGCCGTGGGCCCGGCTCGCGTAGACGCAGAGATTAAGAGCCATGATAAAACCAAGACGATCCGGTGTGTGTCGCACGCGCGTGTCCTTGGACAGATCAGACGTGCCCATTACTATACCCACGAGACGGGGATGCGCAGCGGCCACTTCGGCGATGTTAAGGATGCACAGCGGGGTTTCCGCCATGATCCACATGGCCACACTATCCGGACAGCCCGCCTTCTCAAAGGCGGCAATAGCCTCAACCACATCCGCGGCGGTATCAATCTTTGGGATCAGTACGGCGTCAGGCGCGGTGGGGAAACTGCAGATCGCTTCGATATCCGCCGCGCCCCAGTCGGTGGACAGTGCATTGATGCGGACAATCAGCTCGCGGTGACCGTAGCCTCCCTGTGCCAATGCCGCACCGATCTGCTCGCGCGCCAGAGCCTTGGCGTCGGGTGCCACGGAGTCTTCCATGTCGAGAATCAGGCCGTCGGCAGGCAGCGATCGCGCTTTGTCTAGTGCCCGCGGGTTGGAGCCTGGCATATACAGCAATGAGCGACGTGGCCTGATGGTCATGGTGTAATTCCTCAATTTGATAATTTTGGTGTGCCGGTTTGGCAGGCACCAAGGATACCCAAGGGTGCAGTAGCGGGGCAAGCTGGGTGTCAGTGATCCACCCGGTGCGCCGCGCGTACTCCACTCATCCAGATCACACCCAATCCACACCCGTCTAGATAACTTCCGTGGTTGTCTAATAGTGCCCGAAGCTTTAACATTCTCGGTTTGACTGGTTAAACCGCATTGAGGCTTGCAGATTTCTGTGGGATCCCGTTACGGTACACGTACTATTAGAGAGTAGGATCTATCATGTCAGACGTTTCATTGAATCATGGGCAGCAGCTCGAGCAGGCGGCGACAGTGCTAGCCGCAACAACACAGTTGCTCGACAAAGCCCTGTTCGCATTGAAAGCACGCACCAGTGAGGCTGGTCGCGTGGTACCCGCGCGTCTGGATGAGCACCAGTTGGCCTCCTACGAATTGTCCGTCAGCTGGTCCGAGTGCACCGCTGCACGATTTTTGCTTGCTCACGCCAACCGCCTCAACGCCGAATCGTCTGCGACGAATGCATTCACTACACAGCTGGCCAACCTGTTTTGCGCGGAATCCACCTCAAACACGCTGAACCGCCTGCGCACTCGCCCGGCTGATTTTGGGTTGACGCTGGCCGCTATTGGCGCGCTGGAGGCAGATCCTGATACGGCGGCTTTTCTGGAGCAGCAACTCGCGGCGCAAAATATCGCTGCCATTGGCCAGAGTGTTCTGGATCGGGAGGGCGATCTCGGCCCCGATTTACTGAGCGAACACCACACCATGATGCGCGATACCTTTCGTCGCTTCTCCGACGAGGTAGTCGCGCCGCTGGCAGAGGACATCCACCGGCAGGATCTCATCATCCCCGACGAAATTCTGCAACCGTTGAAAGAGATGGGCATGTTCGCCCTCTCGATTCCCGCCAGTTACGGTGGGCTGCAGGAGGATGATAAGGAAGATACGCTGGGCATGATAGTCGTTACCGAGGAGCTATCTCGTGGTTCACTGGGCGCGGCGGGCAGCCTGATTACACGGCCGGAAATTCTTTCGCGAGCGCTACTCAAGGGCGGTACGGAAGCACAAAAACAACACTGGCTGCCACAACTCGCCGCCGGCGAACCGCTGTGCGCAGTGGCGGTAACCGAGCCAAACTACGGCTCCGATGTGGCCGGGGTGCGGCTGCGGGCTACCGCCACTGAAGGCGGCTGGCTGCTGAACGGCGCCAAAACCTGGTGTACCTTTGGTGGCAAGGCCGGGCTATTGCTGGTACTGGCGCGCACCAACGCGGACATGGAACTAGGACACCGCGGCCTGTCGATGTTCCTGGTCGAAAAGCCGTCCAGTGACGAACATGCGTTTGAGGTGGTGCCGGAAACCGGTGGCAAACTGACAGGCCGTGCGATTGCCACAATAGGCTACCGCGGTATGCACTCCTACGAGTTATTTTTTGATGACTTATTTGTGCCGGCTGCCAATATACTCGGTGGCAGCGAAGGTGAAGGCAAAGGATTCTATTACGCCATGGCGGGATTCGCCGGTGGCCGCATCCAGACAGCGGCACGCGCCGTTGGCGTGATGCGCGCTGCATTCGAAAAAGCGATCTCCTACTCCAGGGACCGCGTGGTATTCGGCCAACCTATAGCGCAGTACCAACTCACCCAAGTCAAGCTCGGGCGCATGGCCGCCCTGCTGCTGGCGTGTCGACAAATTACCTATGATGTTGCAGAGCTTATGGATACAGGGGCGGGTGATATGGAGGCCAGTGCCGCCAAATTATTCACCAGTAAGACCGCCGAATGGCTGACGCGGGAGGCGCTGCAGATTCACGGCGGCATGGGCTATGCCGAGGAGTCGCCAGTCAGTCGCTATTTTGCCGACGCGCGAGTCTTGTCGATCTTTGAGGGGGCCGAAGAAACGCTGGCGCTCAAAGTGATCGCGCGTTCACTGGTGGAAAATGCGACGGGAGATGCGTCAGCATGAGTATTTCAATACCACTGACAACCCAGGCCGAAGTGTCCCAAGACGTTGCCATTGACCTGGACAAAGCACGTCATCCCCAGTATGGCCGCTATCTGGATGAACTTGAACCCGGCCAGGTGTTCGAGCATCCGCGCGGCTTCACCTTTAAGGCCAGCAACATGCTGAGTTTCGCACGCACCTTCATGCAGGCTAACCCGCTGTACCTGAATACCCAGTACGCGCGCGCTCACGGCTTCGACGATCTCCTGGCCAGCCCACAAATGGTGTTCAATGTCACGCTGTCACTGGGCGTACAGAACGATTCAGAAAAAGCCATCGCCAACCTCGGCTATTATCAGGTCCAGTTTCTCAAGCCGGTGTATCCGGGTGACACCGTACGCAGCTTTACCAAGGTATTGGAACGCAGAGACCGTGGGCCCGACAAACCGGGCATCACCCGCATCCGCACGGTCGGAGTAAACCAGGATAACGCTGTGGTATTACAATACGAGCGTAAAATTCTGGTGGGGTGGCGCGGCGATCGCCCGCCTACGACTCTGGCGCCCGAGGTTACCGTGGAGTTTCCCGGGGAAGAATCTCCCGTACTGCAACTACCGTTGCGGAACGCTCCCGCCGCTGCAGGTCTGACCGGCCCAAACACCTATTTTGAAGATTTTACGCCCGGCGATATTATCGTCCACGCTAACGGGCGCACCATTACCGAAGAACACATGGCTCTGACGTACCTGGTGGGCAACAGCCACCCGCTGCATTTTGACCGACTGTTTTCCAGCTCGCTGTCGGGCAAGATGAGCGGCGAACCTATCGTTTATGGCGGGCTGGTGTTCGCCTGGCTGGACGGTTTGGCCAGCCGCGATGTGAGCGAGCACGCGGTATGGGAGCTAGGTTTTACCGAGGGCTACCACACACAGCCGGTATTCGCCGGTGATACGGTTGGCGCGCTGTCGCGCATTCTGGCGACAGAAGATGTGCCGGGCAGCGACGGTTACAGCGTGGTCACGATGCAATTGATCGGCGTGAAAAATATTCGCGCGGCAGAGGCACTGGATACCCACGGTGCTGACCTGTTCATCAAGGAAGATACCAAACAGACTATCGGGAAAGACAAGATTACCGATAAAATTTTTGAAATTGAGCGACGCCTGTTGATCAAGTGTCGCCCTCGCTGAGGAACCTACCTGTGAGTCAGGACACTGTAACACGCGATCGCCCATGGCTGATGCGCACCTACTCCGGACATTCGTCGGCCAAGGCGTCCAACGAGCTCTATCGTACGAACCTTGGGCGAGGACAAACCGGGCTGTCAGTGGCATTCGATCTGCCCACCCAGACCGGTTATGACTCAGACCATCCGCTGGCTCGCGGTGAAGTCGGCAAGGTAGGCGTACCAATTAACCATATCGGCGACATGGAAGCGCTGTTCGACCAAATACCACTGGGACAAATGAATACCTCCATGACCATCAACGCCACTGCGCCCTGGCTACTCGCGCTGTACGTGGCCGTCGCGGAACGTCAGGGTGTCGACCCGTCACAACTGCAGGGCACCACGCAGAACGATGTGCTCAAGGAGTACTTGTCGCGCGGCACTTACATCTTCCCGCCAGAACCTTCTGTGCGTCTGACTACGGACTTGATCAACTATACCGTGGAGAATATTCCCAAGTGGAACCCCACTAACATCTGCAGCTACCACCTGCAGGAAGCCGGTGCTACTCCCACCCAGGAATTAGCCTACGCCCTCTCCACGGCTACCGCCATTCTTGACGCGGTCAAGGCCAGCGGACAAATCCCCGCCGAGCAATTTCCGGACGTAGTCGGGCGTATTTCTTTTTTTGTGAATGCCGGTATCCGTTTCGTTGAAGAGACCTGCAAATTGCGCGCTTTTAGTCGCATGTGGGAAACACTGACAGCCGAGCGCTACGGCGTAACCGATCCTAAACAACGCCGATTCCGTTATGGCGTGCAGGTGAACTCGCTGGGCCTGACAGAATCACAACCAGAAAATAACGTACAGCGCATCGTACTGGAAATGCTGTCTGTAACGCTGTCGAAAAACGCGCGGGCCAGAGCGATACAATTGCCGGCGTGGAACGAAGCACTGGGACTGCCACGCCCTTGGGACCAGCAGTGGGCACTGCGCATGCAACAGGTGCTCGCGCTGGAAACCGATTTACTGGAATACGGTGATTTGCTGGATGGCTCCCTGGTGATCGAGGCCAAGGTGCAGGAATTGATAGAGGGCGCGCACGCAGAAATAGCGCGAGTCGAAGCACACGGAGGCATGGTGGCCTGCATCGATAATGGTTACGTCAAACGCGAGCTGGTGCAGAGCCATACCCGCCGGCTGCGTAATATCGAGAGCGGCGAGCTGCAGATTGTCGGCGTCAACTGCTACAAGGAATCAGCGGAATCGCCCCTCACTGCCGGCGAGGAATCTGGTATTATGAAGGTGGATGAACGAGCAGAACGCGAGCAGATTGAATCGCTACTGGCCTTCCGGGCCACTCGCGATAACGACAAGGTCGAGGAAGCGTTATACCAACTGCGCAGCGCCGCCATAGACGGCAGTAATATTATGCCCGTCTCAATTCAGTGCGCGTGCATAGGCGTCACCACCGGCGAGTGGAGTGAAGTATTACGCGGTGTATTTGGCGAGTATAGGGCGCCCACCGGTATCGATATTTCCCCGATGGAACACGGAGGCTCCGCCGCACTCGAAGGCGTGCGCGAGCGTGTGCGCAAAACAGGCGAAGAATTGGGACGCCCGCTGCGCCTACTGATCGGCAAGCCAGGACTCGATGGCCACAGCAATGGCGCAGAGCAAATTGCCGTCAAAGGCCGCGATGCCGGGTTTGAAATAGTCTACGAGGGCATCCGCCTCACACCCGCCCAGATCGCACGCGCCGCTCAGGAAGAAGGCGTGCACCTGATAGGACTCTCAGTTCTGTCGGGCAGTCACCTGGAATTGGTGGGAGACATCAACAGAGAATTGGCCAACATTGGCGCCTCCGACATACCGCTGATCATCGGCGGCATCATTCCCGAAGAGGATGCGCGCCGCCTGCAAGAGCAGGGTTTGAAAGCCGTATTTACACCCAAGGATGCGGATATGAATACCATCATGAACACCTTGGTGACGATCATTCGCGACGCGAATGGTCTGGAGCCTGCGGCCTGAGTAGCGGCACGATGAACTTGCCTGAAGCAGACAGCGTTGCCGACTTCGCGGGCGCTATCGCAAAGGGAGAGCGTGCCGCCATCGCCGCAGCGCTAAACGTGTTGGATGACAGTCGCCCAGCGGCGCGGCAAAGATCCACCGCACTGCTGACGCATCTACAACACGATCAGAATACCCCTAAGGGACAATTGATCGGCATCACAGGCCCACCGGGCGCGGGTAAATCCACACTGATTGCCGCACTGATCAAGGTGTGGCGACAGCGCGAATTGCGCGTCGCTGTGCTGGCGGTAGATCCGTCCAGTCCGCTCAGCGGTGGTGCTCTGCTGGGTGATCGTCTGCGCATGCAGACCAGCGCAGAGGACGATGGTGTGTTTGTGCGCTCGCTCTCTAATCGCGGCCAGTTTGGCGGCCTCAGCGCCGAGGTCTGGCCAATGAGCATCGTCTTGCTCACAGGCTTTGATATCGTGTTGATCGAAACCGTTGGTGTAGGCCAGCGCGAGGTTGATATCGCGCGTCTGTGTGACACGACCTGCTACGTGGCACAGCCAGGCTCTGGCGACAGCGTACAGTTCCTGAAGGCCGGTATTCTAGAAGTGCCCCATATTCTGGTAGTGAACAAGGCAGACATGGGCGCTGTGGCAACCCGTACATTATCTGAGCTGGATTCGGCCCTCAATCGCACACACCCCGATGGCTACTGGCAAGTCCCCGTGCTCGCCACCAGCGCGGCCAACGACACTGGCATCGAAGCACTGGCCAACGCCCTGGAACAGCATTACCAACTCCTGCTAGCGCAGCAACAACTGGTATCGCGGCGCAAGAGCTACCAGTCCTACTGGCTGCACAAACGTCTGCTGGAGGAGTTCGGCAGCTTCGGCATCGAAAAACTCGGCGGCGAAAAGCACCTGCTGGCACAATTGCAGGCACAAGACATGAATCTGCTGAAGCAGTATGAGACGCTGCGACAACAGTTGTATCCCGACACTAACGACACTTTTAAATAAGTAACACCTCTGGAGGTAAATATGCGCAGTCACCGTGATTTTTTCCGCCCCCTGGCGCTCGGCGCGCCACAACCGCTGCACGACATTCCTGTGCGCCCATCGCGCATGATTCACTTCTTCGATCCCGGTAATCCGAAAATGGTCGAAAAGGCACCGGGCATCGCCAAGCGTGTTGATATCCTACTCGGCAACCTCGAAGACGCTATCGCCATCGACAACAAAGAGGCCGCGCGGGAGGGTTTCATTCAGGTAGCCCAGAATAACGACTTTGGCGACACCCAGTTGTGGACGCGTATTAATAGCCTCGATAGCCCGTGGTTTCTCGATGACATTACGCGCATTGTCACCGAGGCTGGCGACAAGGTCGACGTGATCATGCTACCTAAAATCCAGGGCGCGTGGGATATCCATTTCGTCGATCAACTGTTAGCCCAACTGGAAGCACGCGCAGGTCTGAAGAAACCCATTCTTTTGCACTGCCTGTTGGAAACAGCGCTGGGCGTAGCCAACGTGGAAGAGATTGCCAATGCCAGTCCGCGTATCCAGGGCATGAGCCTTGGCCCGGCCGATCTCGCTGCGTCGCGCCGCATGAAAACAACCCGCATCGGCGGTGGTCACCCCGGTTATGTAGTACGCGACGACCCAGACGAAAGTAATCCCGAAGCCCCGCGCGCGACGCATCAGCAAGATTTGTGGCACTACACCATGGGCCGCATGGTAGATGCCTGTGTCGCCGTTGGCGCCCTGCCCTTCTATGGACCTTTCGGTGCAATCGACGACCCAATAGCTTGTGAAGACCAGTTCCGCAATGCATTTCTGATGGGCTGTGTCGGCGCCTGGTCGTTACATCCCAGCCAGATCGATATCGCCAAGCAGGTGTTCAGCCCGCCGCCGAAAGAAATCGTCTGGGCCAAACGTGTACTGAAAGCACTGCCCGATGGCAGCGGCGCTGTTATGGTGGATGGAAAAATGCAGGACGATGCGTCCTGGAAGCAGTGCAAGGTGATGGTGGATCTGGCGAGATTGATTTCCGAAAAAGATCCTGAGCTGAAAACACTGTATGGATTTTAGCCGAATACCGGCGCTGTCTCGATGCTGACCCGGTTATTGCTGTGTGTCGTCCCTTTGCTCACCACAAGTTGATGAGACCTTCGATCAGGCAGGCATCGCGATGCCTGGCCCGCAGGGACCTATGCTTTGCCAGATTTGATTCTTTTTACCTTGATCCTCGATGGCCTGTCACCATTCTCGGCTGCACGGGTCAACCAGTAGATATACTTCTCCCGATCTGCGGGCACGCCATTTCCCGCGTAGTACATTTTAGTGAGAAACTGCTGCGCTCTTAAATTGCCCTCCTTTGCGGCGGGCTCCAATAGCGGAAACGCCTCCTCATACCGGCCTTTCATAAAGGCCCTTATGCCTGGCTGGGCGTCGAGGACCGGAGCTATCGTGGGTGGCACAATATCCTCGTCGGCAGCGGCATGAATTTCATCCGCCGGAAATTTCAGATCGTTATTGAAGACTTGTATTTCATCTGCCGCGACTTGCTGTTGACTTTGACTACGCTTATCTTTTTTTAGCAAAAACACAATCAACCCAACAGCCAGCACCACAACCACGGCTAATATATATACATTCATGCCACCTCCCGGGCGATCACAAACTCCGGAAGGTGCTTTTGTCGTTTTATCAAGGAGTTGGTCAATTCCCCGAGTTTGCTCGCGGGCGCATCCCCGGCTTCAATCTCGAACAGAACTTCTCGCACCTGATTGATCACATCCAGATCACAATTCTTACAGGCCGCAGGGGCTTCACTCTCAAAGAATTTTGCCTTCTTGATAATGTCCATCTGTTCGATGCTGTAATCATGGACCGAGCCCAATGGCGTCAGTTTCCTATAATCGTTGCAACACAAATAATATTGCCCATTCCACCCGACAAATAACAAGATAAAAGGTACAGCGCAGACGTGAGTAAGAGCGTTCTCCTTAAGCACCGCTACCGCTTGCTCAGTGTGCCGATTATTATTGACAAAATAATTGCCATTGTCGCAGGCGCCGCCACGGTTGGATTGTTCAAAGTGGATAAACTCATCAATGCCGGCACTCGCCCAGAACTTTCTGTAGCTATCCAGTTTTGAGCGGTTGAGATCATGCGCAACGAGACTGACCTGGGTTCGGACGGGTTTGCCCGCCGCCTCGTTCATATCCAGAAAACGCAGGATATTGTCCCGCGTCGTATCAAACTTCAGGGCGTAGATTTCTTCGTAATCATCACCAAGGTCGCTAATGCTGAATACAATATGGCTTACCTTCGCATCCAGGATTCGTTTGGATAACTCTTCCGTCATCAGAGAACCATTGGTGGTGAAGCCAAAATCAAGCCCAAGACCATTCATGTGGTCAGCAAAGTCAGGCAGCAGTGGGTGCAGGGTGGGTTCGCCCTGCCCTGCAGAATGGAATTTGGGGGTCTGCTCCAACTCTAAAGCCCTTTCAACGGATTTTTTGAAAGTCTCCAAAGTCATAAAGCCTTGCTCAGGCGTCTGATCGCGAGGACAAAAGGTACACTGAGCATTACACCTGTTGGTAAGCTCAATGTCGAAATTTCGCATACCGGGCATTAACCTGGCCATATTTACTCACCTACTGGTTTAATACTAAACAATTCCGGGCGCTATTGCCGTGCAAACACCCCAGTCTTTATCATGCAATTAATAGCAACCTTGCCGCAGTAGACAGTTTTTAGCAAGGCATTGTCAATGCTTGTTATTTCGCCACCTGCAGCGCGAAAATTTTGGCGGGGGTGCTGGCGAAGGGCTCCGAGCTTGCGGATCAGGTGCCCCAGTGGCTTGCTACCACTGCACGGGAACCTGATCTTTAGGGAACGTAGTCGAACCGAAAAACCAGGTTTCAATGGCGTAGCGAACGCGAGTGAAATCGTCACGCGACTGGGTCCGATGTAAATACAGATGATCGAAAAAAAATGCATCTCCTGGCTGGAAGACAGGAGCAACGGGGGTCGTCTCGAACGCCCCACGTTTGACATGCTCGTCACTCACTGACCAGTCAAATGTAGCACCTTCGGCGGTGGCAATAGCGTAAAGACGCCGCGGAACCACATCCATGCCGGGGGCTCCGGTTTCGCCACCGCATTCTGTCAGCGGAATCCACAGGTTCAAGCTGTTGATGTCGGTTCCCATAAAAGCCCCATCCTGATGCCAGCCCGCCGCGTCTACCGGCAGCCGGGACCTCCGCAACACCCACTTTTTGGCCGAGAGACAGGGCGGCTCACCAAGGTAGGCGCCAATCAGCTCTTTTAAGCCATGTTGATCGTAAAGCTGCAGTAATGCCTCTGCCACAGTAGGCGCTTCTACTGCCATAACCGCCCCACTGGCACCATTGAACATCCGTAGAGCTGCCAAATCGTGCTGCTTGTTGGGCATGATGGATACGAGGTTCTCTGGCGGACCGAAGTAAGGCGAAACGAGTTTGGCGCGTGCTTCCCGAGGCAGCCTGGAGGTGTCGAATACGCGATCTATGACGTGTGTAAGTGCGTCTGTTTCCGTCCTCGAAAACATACCACGTACAATGAGAGCACCTTGTTCGGCCAGCGCGGTTCGCAGGATGTCCACTGAAAGCTCGGCATTGTGTACCTCGGGAATGCCAGCCTCATACTGCGCAGCCCCCGTATCGCCCCGATTGACTAGCAATTGAGGATTTTCCGTTGGGAGTAGATCCCGGAAGGCTTCCATGCGCTGTGCCATACTGGATTTATCAGATAAGACGTCTCGCGCCTCAAGGCTTTCGATGGCGATTTGCAGTTGTGACATTTAAGAACCCTTAACGAATAACCAATAAAACTTTACGTCATTTTGATCAACCAGTCTACTTCCAGCCCGGTTCACACCGGTGGCGCCCTCATCCATTTAAAGTTGGCTTGCTTCACATTTTTCCCACCCTGGAGTAGCCTAGGAAAGATTAACTTTGACATATACTATAGTGGCAGTGTGTTTTTGGCGCGGCAGGCGCAGCGCGCACGATTTAGGTAGTATCTGTACACCACTGTATAGCTGCGCCTTGATTACAAACTCGCCGGGACAATGTGACACCACAGGAATTTTTTATGAGTGAAAGTGCTGGGCAAGCCGAGAAAAGCTTGGCGTCAGTTGACAGTGCGGGCCAGAATCATCAATTGTCGCAGACTCAACTCCGTTTTTTCCACACGTTTGGATACCTGTTGTTATCGGGTCGATTTTCCGAGGACATTGGTGAAATCGGCAATGCCTTTGACCAGGTGATGGCTGCCCCCGATAACGGTAGTGTGCCACTCGCCTACTCCGACGGCGGTCGCTCGATGGTGCCGTGTATGCTCGATCAGCACCCCACACTGAACGCCCTGAAGTCGGATCCCAGAATTACTGCTATTGCCGACAGTATTATCGGCGACGGCTGGGTGTACGCTGAAAGTGCTGGCGACCTGCTCGAATGCGAAACCACCTGGCACCGCGATACCTATGGCACGCCCCTGACGCAGTTCAGTATTAAACTGCTCTTTTATATGGAGCCACTGACGGCCTCTACGGGTGCTCTTCGGGTAATGCCAGGCACTCACTATTTCCGCGGTGGCTATGTAAAAGACGTACTCAGAGGGCAGGGGTTTCCCGATCGCATGCAGGAAACTTTCGGGGTGGCTGCTGACACAATACCCGCGGTTGCCGTGGAGACGAACCCGGGAGATGTCGTGGTATTGAATTTTCGGACCGTGCATGCCAGTTTTGCCGGATCGGGCATCAAAAGAAGGTTGCTGAACATTAATTACCGGGAACCGACGAAGCCGGAATGAGCCAGGCTTGCAACTGGGTAAGTTCGTCCAGGAACACACCAACAGCGAACTGAAAGCGCTTACCAGCTCCATTCAGGCGAGCATGCTGAGGATGCTTGGCCCTCTTGCTGGGCTTTACCTTCAGCATCAACTTTGCTCTCTGGCCGTGCTGGCCACCAATGAGGAACCGAGAGCAGTAACGACAGACGCCTTTGCTAATTCACTCAATACCGTTATCGATAGGCAGGGGAAGCGCAACGCATTACTGGGCATGCATGTACCCAAGTAGGCGATGCTACTTGCCGTTTATCGTATTTATTGCCTCAGGCGGCATGATGGGTTATTCAAGCGGGTTGACGGGCAGGCGTATCGTCGTGCCAGTCGTATTGGTGTCGCTACCGACCACGCTGATCGTGTTTTTTATTACCGATCTGAACCGGCCCGAGCGAGGGCTCATCCAGGTGAATCAGGACGCGATCATGGAACTGCAACGCAGCGTTGCATACAGCCCTGTCGCAACGCCAGATCCACTGCCGGACCAAGCCGCTTAATCCTCCAGCATTATACCTATTTCGTTACCCTCGTAGATAACCGCAAGCGTACGCAGGCTGCGACACGGTTCTTCCGTGGCGTGTAACAGCGTCCCGTCTATGAGAGAGAATTCATACTGGTGCAAGGGGCACCGCACGGTACCGGCATCGATAGCCCCGGCACTCAGTGGATGGGAGCGATGCGGGCAGTGCGCCTCAAAAACATAGCGTTCACCGAGCTGTTGCACCAGCAACACCTGCAAGTTGTCGATTTTGAACTGTCGCGAGTATCCGTCGAGCAAATTGATCAGCTTTTCAAGGGGGTGGAAGCGCATGTTACGGGAGACGTTACAGATGATCCATAATTTGCCTGACCGCAGCAAACGCGGTGATCTCCTGACGCTCCACCGACTTCTCCAGCGCTGGCAGCATCGATTTCACCGAAGCGTTCTGCGATAACTTTAGCAACAGCATTTGATTCAGCAGCTGACGCATCCAATCGAGATTTTGTTGATTGCGCTTGCTGAAAAAAGCCTGACAGTCCTGCGCTTCATTGTAATACTCAAGCAACATATACCACACCACATCGATATTTGTAGAGGTCAGCGCCGAACAAGTCATTACCCTTGGAGTCCAGAAACTGTTGTGCCGCAGCAGACTAATCGCACTGCTGTACTGGCGCTTCGTCATGTTAGCGAGTTTTTCGCTGTCACCATCGGCCTTGTTGATCACCAATGCATCGGCCAGCTCCATGATGCCTTTCTTGATCCCCTGCAGTTCATCGCCGCCGCCAGGCAGCATCAGCACCATAAAGAAATCTACCATGCCCGCCACCTGGAACTCCGACTGCCCTACTCCGACAGTTTCAACCAGAATCACATCGTAACCAGCTGCTTCACACAGCAGCATGGTTTCACGGGTTTTTTGCGCCACGCCACCGAGCGCACCAGCCGCTGGCGTCGGCCGTATAAAGGCTTCCTCGCGGCGCGACAGCTCTTCCATACGTGTCTTGTCACCCAGTATAGAACCCCCGGCTATGGGCGAACTGGGGTCAACGGCGAGCACGGCTACTCGCTTACCCTGCGCTATCAGGTACAAACCAAACGCTTCGATAAACGTAGATTTACCCACACCCGGCACGCCGGTAATACCAATGCGAATACTGTTGCCGCTGTGGGGCAATACTTCCTCAAGAATACTCTGCGCCTGCTCGCGGTGCGTATCAAGCGTGCTCTCGATCACAGTAATCGCCTTGGCCAGGGCGCGACGATTACCGCTGAGGAGATCCTGTAGATTAAACTTAGTCATCTTAAATTACGCGGCTCAGCTCAACAACCGACATAGTTAAGCCTGAGCAGCTTTCACTGCATCAAGCACTTCCCGCGCACACTGAGGAATTGGCGTCCCCGGCCCGAAAATACACTTCACACCTGCGTTATAAAGGAAATCGTAATCCTGCCGCGGAATCACGCCACCCGCGATCACCACAATATCCTCAGCTCCCTGCTTCTTGAGTTCGGCCACCAACTCTGGCACCAACGTCTTGTGCCCGGCCGCCAACGACGAGGCGCCGACCACGTGAACATCGTTCTCGATTGCCTGACGCGCCACTTCTTCCGGTGTGGAGAACATCGGCGACAGATCGATATCAAAACCGACATCCGCGAAGGCCGTTGCAACTACCTTGGCGCCCCGGTCGTGACCATCCTGCCCCATTTTACACACCAGCATCCGTGGCCTACGGCCGTACTGCTCTACGAAGCTGTCGATATCCTTGCTGATATCCTGCCAGTTCTGGTCTTCCTCAAACGCGGCACCGTAAACGCCAGAAACAGTCTGGGCGTGTGCCTTGAAACGACCAAATTCACGTTCCAACGCGGATGATATCTCCCCTACGGTCGCACGGCGACGGGTGGCCTCAACGGCCAGCGCCAGCAAGTTACCCTCACCGTTGACAGCACACTGGTAAATGTCCTCAAGCGCCGCTGCTACCGCGCTTTCATCGCGACTACTGCGAATACTGGCAAGGCGAGCCACCTGTGATTTACGCACGGCTTCGTTGTCGATATCGAGGATATCGACATTGCCTTCTTCCTTGATGCGGTACTTGTTAACGCCAACGATGACGTCCTCTCCCCGATCAATACGCGCCTGTTTTTTGGCAGCGGCTTCTTCGATACGCATTTTGGGCATACCGGTTTCAATGGCTTTGGCCATACCGCCAGCGTCCTCCACCTCTTCAATCAGTTCCCAGGCCTTGTCGGCGATATCCTGGGTCAGATTCTCCATCATGTAGGAACCACCCCAGGGATCGACCACTCGGGTGATACCGGTTTCTTCCTGGATGATTAACTGGGTATTACGGGCGATGCGTGCAGAGAACTCTGTCGGCAGCGCAATGGCTTCATCCAGCGCGTTGGTATGCAGGGACTGGGTCCCACCAAAGACAGCC
The DNA here is from genome assembly GCA_963934845.1 of uncultured Halioglobus sp. Taxonomy (GTDB): domain Bacteria; phylum Pseudomonadota; class Gammaproteobacteria; order Pseudomonadales; family Halieaceae; genus Marimicrobium. The sequence continues at coordinate 57,103 of CAWWAG010000006.1, forward strand.
GCCATGGCTTCGATAGTTGTGCGCACCACATTATTGTAAGGATCCTGTTCGGTCAGTGACCAGCCAGATGTTTGGCTGTGAGTCCGCAGCATGGAACTCTTGAGATTCTGCGGGTCGAACTCAGACACAATCCTGGCCCACAACAGACGCGCCGCGCGCATCTTCGCAATCTCCATATAAAAGTTCATGCCGACGCCCCAGAAAAAGGACAGGCGCGGCGCAAAATCATCGATATCCAGACCCGCAGCGATTGCGGTGCGGATGTACTCCTTGCCATCCGCCAGCGTGTAGGCGAGTTCAAGGGCCGCGTTGGCACCGGCTTCCTGAATGTGATAGCCAGAGATGGAAATCGTATTAAAACGCGGCATATTCGACGAACAGTACGCGATGATGTCGCCAATGATTTTCATGCTGGGGGTCGGCGGATAGATGTAGGTATTACGCACCATGAACTCTTTGAGAATATCGTTCTGGATGGTGCCGGCCAGATCTTTCTGATCTACGCCCTGCTCCTCGGCAGCCACGATGTAACCTGCTAACACCGGCAATACGGCGCCGTTCATGGTCATGGAAACAGACACTTTATCCAGCGGAATGCCGTCAAAGAGTATTTTCATATCCTCGACGGAGTCGATCGCCACACCTGCCTTACCCACATCACCAGAAACGCGCGGGTGATCGGAGTCATAACCCCGGTGTGTAGCCAGGTCAAAGGCGACGGACACGCCCTGACCACCGGCGTCCAGTGCCTTGCGATAAAACGCATTGGATTCTTCTGCGGTAGAAAACCCGGCGTACTGCCGAATCGTCCACGGGCGCCCGGTGTACATGGTCGCCTGCGGGCCGCGCACATAGGGCGACATGCCCGGCATCGTGTCGGTGTACTCAAGGTTTTCCATATCGGCCGCGGTGTACAGCGGTTTTACATCGATATCTTCAGCCGTGCGCCACACCAGGTCGTCGGGGCTTTTGCCCTTTGATTGCTTGGTGGCCAACTCTTTCCAGCTTGCAGGCGTAGCGCTGGACTTGTCGTAAATCTTGTCACTCATAGGCTAAACCTTAATGGTCCTCGGCGGGTTGATTGATCTCGATCAGCACGCCGTCGCAGCTTTTCGGGTGAATAAAAATGACACGCGCGCCATGCGCGCCCGGCGTCGGCGCATCCGCGAGAAACTGATAGCCCCTCTCACGCAATCGTGCGACATCCGCATCGATATCATCAGAGCGGAAACACAGGTGATGCAGCCCGCCGCCCTTTTTTTCCAGATAGGTGGCCACAGGCCCCTCTCCGCGCAGCGGGTGGACCAGCTCGATGCTGGTCGGCGGTAGCGGCAGAAACGCCGCAGTGGTTTTCGCCGACTCTACATCTTCGGTGCCACCCAGTGGCAAGCCAAAATCAGTAACAAAACGCTGTATGGCTTTTTCTAGATCCGGCACGGCAATGGCGATATGGTCCAGGGCAGTAATCATCTGAGGTCCTCTTTACAACTGCTGTAAAAACGCAGTGGTAGCTGCCGTTCGCCGCGCGGAGATTTCTTCTGCGGAAACTTCTACTACCACTTCATCGGGCACAATCTTAAAGATCGCTTGCCCCTTACTGATAATGCTGCCATCCGTATCCACCAGTACTTTTGCGATGGTGCCGGAGAAAGGTGCATAAACCTTGTTGAACATTTTCATCACTTCCACGATAAACAAGGGATCACCGGCGTTGAAGTGATCGCCTTCGCTAACGTACACGTCGTGCGCTGGCGTCTCACGAGAGTAGAACATCCCGCCACTTATCGTGAGAATTTCATCGGAGCGGGCTATTGGCGGCGGCACCAGTACCTTCGACATGGCCTTCTGCAATGCCTCGTCGGTGAGACGCTCTGGGATATCAATACTGAGATCGGCGTTCACCGTCAGCGCGTAAAAATCGGTGGCCTCAGCGATACTGGGCAGCGCGGCAAGGATGTCCGTACCCGCCTGATAGCCCTGATGGGCAGCGCGCACCTGGCTCCAAAGGTCAGCATCGAAGCCCGCGGGCGGCTCGCTGGCATCGAGTGCTGCACACAGCTCCATCCAGTCTTCGGCTGCCAGGCGTTCGTTGAGTTCACTGTAAAATGCCAGCGCATCCTGCAGGATGACATTGTCGTGGTCCCAGATCATCGCCGCTGCAGGTGGCGCATCACCGACCAGAAAATCCATATTGAGGAAGTGATAGGTGTCCGCCAGTAATTCGATCGGATTCTCATTCCAGCAGATCTTGCCTTCAATCAGGGTATAACAATCACGATTCATGCTGAGCCAGCCACTGAGAATGTGCGGCTCTTCCAGCAGACTCGTCAACGGGCGCATCAACAAGGATTCCTTGAGTTGTAACGTGTCTGCCAGCGCTGCGCGCGCTTCGCCCTCTACCTGAGACAGCGCCGCCTCACCGAGCTCTGCGTAAGCATGCGCTATGTCGAGATTATTGGCCTGCTGTTTCAACTCCCCCACTGCGGTGAGGTAGGGAACAATAAACCGGGTGGTCGGTCTGGCATTGATATTCTGGCCAATAAACCAGTTCACCAGCCCGTAGTGAAATTCCAGGTTGGTGGCCAGATCGCGCCCTCGCATGCGGGTGAGGCGAATGGCCTCCGCCATCTTCTGGTAGGTATCAAGACGAGTCTCGCCCACGGTCAGCAACAGGGCGATATTGGAATCATAGGCACCGGCGAGCGTGTACTTCATGAACACATCGGTATCGGGGTTGTGCAGGCTGATACCCTGATCGTCGCGAATTTCACCGTGGCTCGCATCACTCCAGGCTTCGATAATGCCACCTGCGTGTGGCTGCAAGGCCTGATTAGTCGCGTTAAGTCTGGCTTCAACGCTGTCATTCATGCGCACCAGACGCTCAGGCCGTGGTAATTTCTCGGCGTGGGCAGCCAGCAGTACCATGGCTTCTACCAGCGACTCCACGACAAAAAACTCATCCGCATTCTGTGGATTGGCGAATTTCAGCGCGTAGCATAACTCAGTGACGCGGTGCTCTACCTGAATACGGGTATTCATTTCCATGAAGAAATGCTTATCGCGATCTACGATACATTCGAAGGTTGACACTGAATCCAAACCAACCGCTTCGCCGAAGCGTTCAGCCTCCTGCTCCATGGCCTTCAGAGTCACAAGATCCTGCCTCAGCACCCGGACTTCCTCTGCATGTCCGCCCGTCTCTGCCTGGGCCAGTGCTCTTTGCAGTGACTCTACCGTGACCGACACTTCCAGCAGTTTCTGCTCATGCATTTGCAGGGAGCAATCTCGCCCGCCCATGGACAGGGACCAGTGGCCGTTACCTATGACCTGAATTTCCTGGTGGCGGGTGGTTTCAATATTCAACTCGACGAGGACATTCTTGTTATCGCCAACGCCTGTAGTTTTTACCTCATTGAGGATTTCACGCACCATTTCAGCGGTACGGGCGCATTCGCCGATACCAAGAATTCGCTGCCCCTTACCGCCACCGCCACCGATCGCTTTGAGGCGCACACGGTTTTGAGGATAGTCGGCTGTCATCTTCTCCACGGCTTCCGTAAGCGAGATGCAGAGTTCATCAACCGTATAAAGATCCAGGCCCTTTTTATAAGACGCTGCAAGAACTGTATCGGCCTTGTCTTCGAGGGTGATTGATTCATTGGCCAGCGTGGCGCTCTCCACGGTGAGGCCGTACTCATCCACCAGCGCCTGCAACGCAGAGACATCCGGATGTTTTTTGAGCAGGGTCAGTGCCGTGCCGTTGTCGATACCTGGGGTGACAGACACACCGCATTTGAGTGCGGTGCGTTTGGCTTCATCCTTCAAGCCAGCGTCGTGCACGGTGCGGGAGCAAGGGCCGATAAAATTCAGCCCGGCAGCTTCCATGGCAGCCACCATAGTCTCGTCCTCAGCCATGAAACCGTAACCGGCAAAGATCGCGTTGTAGTTGTTTTCCCGCGCAATATTGATGATCTGGTCAATGCGCTGCCCCCGCTCTTCCTTGTCAGCACCGCTGTAATCCGGCACCCGATGGACCCGGTCCGGATTCGTCAGCGAACGCAGTTCCGGCGCGATAGCATTGCGGTAAACAATGGAATCTTTTTCGGACAACAAAATACCAAAGTGTGTAATTCCCATCTCGGTGAACACGTCCATCGCTTCTTTGCGAATTGGGCCGCGGCAGATAATCAGTGGCCGGATGTGTGTGCAGTCGAACTGCCGTTCCCATTCCGTGGTCCCGTCTCCCAGTTTGCGATCGCGATGGATAAGCGGGTTACTCAGGTAAAATTCGTTGGACACGCCTGTCTTCCTTTAAAGTGAGTTAGCCGGGATTCGGTCTAGTGGAATTCGCGCTGCACCGACTGCAACGGCTCGGGCTGGTATCTGCGCAGATAGAATGCCATGTTTTCTGTTATTACCTGGCGTAGGTCCGAGGGCATGACGATCTGCGAGATTGATCCCAGGCTGAGTGCTTCATTAGGATTCATCAACTCGCGAGCATAGCGCTCTGCCAGCAGAGCCTCTTCTGACTTGACCCATGCGGCGACCAGCTCCTGCGCAGCTTCTTTAGCCTGTGCGTCTGAAAGACCGGCAGCAACTTGGGCCATGGTCTCGGCCTCAACTTTTTCTGCGACACAAGCCCGAATCTTGCGTAGCTCAGTCTTGTACACATATTCAACACCCGCCGGGCCCATTACGGCCACGCGCGTGGTGGGCAGTGCGACAACGAAATCCGCCCCTACTGAAAAGCTGTTAAATGCGGCGTAGGCGCCACCAAAGGCATTGCGCACCAGCACCAGAAAGCGCGGTGTACGCAAATCCACAATGGCGTCCAGCATGGCGCGCCCGGCCTGAATAATGCCGCGGCTCTCCTGCTCTTTGCCGGGCAAAAAGCCTGTCGTGTCTTCGAGGAACACGACAGGAATATTGTACAAATTGCAAAAGCGAATAAAACGGGCGTTTTTATAGGCAGCGTCGATATCGATCTGACCAGAGGCTACTGCCGAGTTATTGGCAACGAAGCCGATCACATTGCCGCCCATGCGGCCCAGCGCGGTGACAGTATTGCGCGCCCGGTCGGGTTGGATTTCCAGAAAGTCGCCGTGATCACACAGTTGCTGGATCAGTATTGTGATATCGATCGGCGTGTTGAAACCGGTGGGAGAATTGAGAGCTTTTTTCAGCAGGATATCGATATCCCAGGTTTTGCGATCAACCGGGTCAGAGCTGGCCTGAAATGGCGCTAGCTCGCCGTTGTGGTCGGGTAAGTAATTGAGTAACGCTCGCACCTTGCGCAGCGCTTCCACTTCGTCCCTGACCACGAAATCCGTGACCCCGGACTGACTGTGTACGCCGGGGCCACCCAGTTCGTCCGGTGTGACGTCCTCCCCCAGTACAGATTTGACCACACCCGGCCCGGTCAGGCCGAAAAATGTTTCATTGGGCTGAATCAAAAAACTGCCCTGCCGCGGCAGGTAGGAGCCACCACCGGCGTTAAAGCCAAACATACACATGATACTCGGCACGATACCGCTGATACGGCGCAGCGCGGCGAAGGCTTCGGAGTAGCCATCCAGACCACCAACACCGGCCGGGATGAAAGCACCGGCGCTATCATTGATACCTATCACCGGAATGCGCTGCTTGGCCGCAAGTTCAAACAGGCGGGCGAGTTTCGCGCCATTAGTGGCATCCATAGAGCCGGCCCGCACCGTAAAGTCGTGGCCGTAAAGCGCGACGTCCCGGCCATTGATCTTGATGATAGCCGTCACCAGCGATGCACCATCGAGATTGGGCCCCCAGTTCTGGTATAATACCGTCGGCGGCTCATCACTGAGGTAGCGAATGCGCTCCCAGATCGTCATGCGGTTCTTCTGGTGCTGGCGCTGTATGTTCTTGACACCGGCGGCCTGCTGCGGCCGTTGCTGTAAGTCCCAGCCCGATTTGAGGGCCTCTTCGTAGAGCCCCGGCGCCGAAGCTACCTGACCAGGCACGCGAAACTCGCGCTCCTTACTCTCGGCAAAGGGATTATTCAGCGTGGCGATAAGATTATTGCTGTTCTTCGTCGTCATATTCCTTGGTCCAAAGATTTCCCACAGGGTGATGGAGTATTCGAATTACGCTTTACAAAAGACGCGTTGGTTGCAACTCGTGGCAGTCGGGCTTAGGATGCAAAGCTGTCCAAATTGCGGGCTGTTACATTAATTTGCCGAGCCTACAAAGTCAATTGAGCTGGGGCGACATTTCTGGCTTTTCAGCGCAGATGCCGGTTATTTCAATGCAAGTTTCAACTTTAAACTGCGTCTCCCTTCCCGCCATCGCAACGGAATTTTACGCTCTATGCGTCATCCTGACACAGCAGGCCATCCAACCGGGATTACCGTCCTCTACAGAGTGGACGTAAGCCGATGAGTAAGTCCATCCATCTGGAGGAAATCCCCTATTTGGCAGATAGCTGCGAGCTATTTGATCGGATTCGGGATTTGCCACGCGCGGCACTGCTGGACAGCAGCTTTCCTCACACCAGCGCTGGCCGCTACGATATTTTGACCGCGCAGCCCTGGCGCACCGATGTGCCCCGGCTGATACCGGGCGCCGATGAGACGCAGTGCCAGGCGTTTTTTAGCGAACTGAATCACTTCCACCACGAGCACTATCAGGTTATTCAACCCGTATCGTCAGACATTCCTTTTTGCGGCGGACTGCTAGGCTATCTGGGCTACGATGTCGGGAAAGGGCTGCACAACATTCAGGGCGTATCGACGGCGAGCACTTTCCCCGCCGTACAATTGTGTGCATATGACTGGTGCGTCGTGCAGGATCACCTGCTGCAGCGCGCAACGCTGGTATTGCAACCCCGCGTCGGACTCGCTGAACGCAATGATTTATTAGCCCGGTTACGCCAACCGCCCCACCGCATCAACGCCGACTTTGCACTCGGCAAACGCTTCGTGTCCAACGTCACCGCAACGCAGTACCAGGAGGCATTTGATCGTATTAAACGTTATATCGAAGCCGGCGATTGTTATCAGGTCAATCTTACGCAGTGTTTCAGTGCAGCGTATAGCGGCGACCCCTGGCACGCCTATAAAGCGCTGCGCGAGTTGGCCGCCGCCCCTTTTTCCGCGTATCTCAACCTGGCCCAGGACGCAACACTCATGTGCCTTTCGCCAGAGCGCTTCCTGTCGCTGCACGGCCATCACGTAGAAACCTCTCCCATCAAAGGCACTCGGCCACGCTACAGCGATCCCCATCTGGATGAACTGACAAAACGGGAACTGCGCACTTCCCAAAAAGACCGTGCAGAGAATCTGATGATCGTAGACCTGCTGCGCAATGATCTCGGCCGCAGTTGTATAACTGGTAGCATTCATGTCGATCGGCTTTTTGACGTACAGAGTTTTCCCACCGTGCATCATCTGGTGAGCACCATCAGCGGCGAACTGCGCGCCGATTGCAGCGCCTGGGAACTGCTGCGCGACAGCTTCCCCGGGGGTTCAATCACCGGCGCACCAAAACGGCGCGCAATGGAGATCATCGCTGAGCTGGAAACCCATGAACGCGATGTCTATTGTGGTTCAGTACTCTATGTCAGCGCGGACGGCCGTATGGACAGCAATATCGCTATCCGCAGCCTACTATGTGATAGCGGTGTTGTGCGCTGCTGGGGCGGTGGCGGGATTGTCGCGGATTCCGACTGTCAGCAGGAGTATCAGGAATCCTACGACAAAGTAGGACAATTTCTCGCAGCGCTGGAGCAGTCAGTGCCGTCAGAGTTCTAGGCTGCGGTCACTGGCCTGCACAAAAGCGACCTTCAGTTCCGCCAGCGTCGCCACAGATTTAAACTGCGGGAACTCGTCAATCACGTTTTGCGGCGCGTGAATCAGGAAGCCGACATCGGCTTCAGAGAGCATCGTGGTGTCATTGTAGGAGTCACCAGCGGCGAGTACACGGTAGTTGAGGGTGTGCAATGCTTTTACTGACGCCCGTTTGGGGTCTTCCTGGCGCAGCTTGTAATCCACTACCCTACCGGCATCGTCGATAACCAGACGGTGACAGAGCAGAGTTGGCCAGTGTAATTGACGCATCAGTGGCTGGGAGAATTCATAGAAGGTGTCAGAGAGAATAATCACCTGAAAGCGCTCACGTAGCCAGTCGACAAACTCGATAGCACCCGGCAGGGGTTCCAGCGTCGCGATCACTTCCTGTATATCGTCAATCTTCAACCCGTGCTCATCCAACAGAGCCAGACGCTGTTTCATCAATACATTGTAATCCGGGATATCACGGGTAGTTGCGCGCAATTCCTCGATACCGGTGCGCTCGGCGAAGGCTATCCAGATTTCCGGTACAAGCACCCCTTCCAGGTCCAGGCAGGCCAGTTCCACGTGTCGTTCTCCTTTGGTGAGATGCGTTGGTGGGATGCGTTGGTATTTCAGCGCATAGTCTAAACACTGCGGGACTGCTGACACAAGTCCCTGTGGCAAAATGCTGGGGCCAAACTTCAGTAAACTGGCAGTTCCAGATGTGAGAAAAGATCCGCCAGCTCTGCCTTGTTGTGACACCCAAAGGCGTCGGCGATGAGATCGCGCGACAGGTGGGGGGCAAAGTCCTCGATAAACTCAAACATATAGCCGCGCAGGAAGGTGTCCTTGCGACAGCCGATCTGGGTAACACTGCTCGAAAATAGGTGTCTGGCATCGAGGGCTACCAGGTCGCTGTCGATAATTTCATCATAGGCCATCGCCGCGATAATACCGATACCCAGACCAAGCCTGACATACGTTTTGATGACATCCGCATCGGTTGCGGTGAACACGACTCTGGGCACCAGGCCTTTGTCCAGAAATGCATCATCCAGTTTGGAGCGCCCGGTAAACCCAAACACATAAGTCACAATGGGCTGCGCGGCGACGTCTTCCAGAGTCAGCCTGGACACCTGTGTCAGAGCGTGGTCCCTGGGCACCAAAATACAGCGGTTCCAGCGATAACACGGCATCATAATCAGGTTAGAAAACAATTCCAGCGCTTCGGTTGCAATGGCAAAGTCTACCGTCCCATCTGACGCCATCTCGGAAATCTGCAGGGGCGTACCCTGATGCATATGCAAGGAGACGTCGGGATAGCGCTCGATAAAAGATTTGATGGTATTCGGCAGCACGTAACGTGCCTGGGTGTGGGTGGTGGCGATGGAGAGACTGCCCTTCTTCTCGTCGGCGTACTCCTCTGCCACCTGGCGAATACTTTTCACCTTGAACAGCACTTCCTCCGCCGCCTTGAGGATAGCTTCGCCAGCTGGTGTTACGTGGGTGAGATGCTTGCCACTGCGCGCAAAAATCTCGACACCCAGTTCATCCTCCAGCAATCGAATCTGCTTACTGATACCCGGTTGTGACGTATAGAGGCTTTGTGCGGTGGCCGAAACGTTGAGATCATGATGTGCCACCTCCCAGATATACCGCAACTGCTGAAGCTTCATGCTAACCTCCAAGTGAACCGGGACAATCCGTTGTGTACGCGCACTCTATTCATATGCACAATAGCCACTAAAACGTTGGTTTGCCAAACAAATAGGAAATAACCCGTCCCAATGGGCATCAGGGGTTCGCTACACCATGGGGCACATGCCCGGTGGCCACATGAGGACTGGCAGAGGCACAATGTGCCGGCTGGTCATCAAAAAAGACGTCGGCCTGATACGCCCGAAGGAACTCGGTTTTATTCAGCCCGCCCAGGAAAATGGATTCATCGATACGAATGTCCCAGGCCCGCAGCGTTCGGATCACACGCTCATGTGCCGGTGCCGAACGCGCAGTCACCAATGCGGTTCTGATAGGGGCCTCAGTGGGAGGAAAAGCCTGTTGCAGATGATGCAGAGCGGAGAGAAATGGCTTGAAAGGGCCGCCTGCCAGTGGCTCCCTCGCAGCGGCCTTTTCACTGGCGGTAAAAGCTTCCAGCCCGTCGCGTTTGTACACCTGCTCCGCTTCATCGGAGAACAACACGGCGTCCCCGTCAAACGCAAAACGCAATTGCTCACTGTCAGTGGCGCCGCCTCTGCGTGATACCAGCGTGGCCGCTGCGACCCCGCATTCGAGTGCATGACGCACATCCTCCGCTTCGTTGGAGAGAAACAGTTTACAGCCAAAAGCATTAATGTAGCGCCAGGGACTCTGACCTCCACAAAACGCTGCACGGCTGATATCGAGTTCGTAGTGCTGTATGGAATTGAACACTCGCAGACCGGTATCAGCACTGTTGCGCGACAACAAAACGACCTGCACCTGCGCATCTTCAGCCAGACTGTCATTCAGCCTGAGCAGTTTCTTCACCAGTGGAAATGCCTCGCCGGGGTCCAGTGGGTCATCTTCTCGGTCAACCTGGTATTGGGAGTAGGCTTGCAGGCCCTCTTTTTCGTAGACCTCATGGCTTTCATCAAGATTGAACAACGCTCGAGATGAAATCGCGATGATGAGCTTGTCGTTGGGTGGCTTTAGCATGCCGCTAGCATACTCACATATCCTGGCATCCACCAGCGAGATAAAAGTTCACAAAAATTATCGATCATCAGCCCCGCTGTGGTTCAGCGCGGGCAAAATAGTCCCGCGTGATCTTGAACACCAGCGGCGCCAATAACAGTAGTGCAATAAGATTCGGAAGTGCCATGAAAGCGTTGAGAGTATCGGCAATCAACCACACTGTGTCCAGATGAAACACCGTACCCACCGGCACTACCAGCACCCAGGCCACCCGAAACGGCGTGACAGCTCGGGCGCCAAACAGGAACACCATGCAGCGCTCGCCGTAAAACGACCAGCCGATCATGGTCGTGAAGGCGAACAGACACAGGCTCGCCACGACAATATATTCTCCTCCCGGCAACGCACTCGAGAAAGCACTCGTGGTCAGGCTCGCGCCACTAACACCGCTGGGCCACACATCCGTAATGACAATGACAAGACCTGTCATGGTACAGATGATCAGTGTATCGATTAACGTGCCCAACATGGCGATCATCCCCTGCTGCACAGGCTGGTTGGTGCGCGCTGCGGCATGGGCAATGGGTGCACTGCCGAGCCCTGCCTCATTGGAGAAAATTCCCCGTGCCACGCCAAAGCGCAACGCCGCCCACACTGTGGCGCCCGCGAAACCGCCCGTGGCCGCTGTTGGGGTAAATGCACTGGTGACGATGGTGGCAATCGCGGCCGGTACCCGCTCTGCGTTAAGTCCGATGATGATCAGTGCCGCTCCCGCATACCCCAGTGCCATAAAGGGCAACAGCCAACTAGCGACGACGGAGATGCGTTTGATGCCACCAAGGACCACCGCACCAACCAACACCATCAGTACCAAACCTGTCACCAGGGGCGGCACTGCAAAGGAATCGTGCAGCACTTGGGACACCGAGTTCGACTGCACCGTATTGGCGATACCAAATCCGGCGAGACTGCCGAAGATAGCAAAGGCAACTCCCAGCCAGTGCCACCGTTTGTGCAGGCCATTTTTGATGTAGTACATAGGCCCACCGCTGTAATTGCCCTTTTCATCCTGCTCGCGAAAGCGCACCGCAAGAACGGCCTCGGCATACTTGGTGGCCATCCCGAATAAAGCGGTCATCCACATCCAGAACAGTGCACCGGGCCCACCCAGAGCGATCGCAGTGGCCACCCCGGCGATATTACCCGTACCGACAGTGGCCGACAGCGCCGTCATCAGCGCGCCAAAGGGAGAGATGTCGCCCTCCGCCGTGCTCTTGCGTCCCTGCATCATCAGGCGGAATGCTGCGGGTATCTTGAGGATTGGCATACAGCGCAAGCCGATAGTCAGGAAGATACCGGTACCCAGCAACAGGGCTAGCATCAAAGGCCCCCAGGCCCAATCGTTTATGACGGTAACCACTGCTGTCATGGTATGGGGCAGCTCCTTGTTATTATGTATCCAAGCCTGCCGGTGTCGCCCCGTTGAAACCAGATCGCTGCGGGAACACACCGAAAATTCCACCGGTGTGGACAAACACGATGTCGCGACAGCCGTCGAAGCGACCCGCGGCAATTTCCGCCAACATACCGGCAAAGGCTTTACCGGTATACACGGGGTCCAGCACCAACCCTTCCAGGCGGCTCAATTGCGCAATGAGATCAAACACCTCTGGCGAGGCGACCGCATAGCCCTGACCGACGTAACCATCCAATACCCGGGGCTCTATGGTCACAGCAGGAGCATTAGGATAAACGCGCTGCCAATCTGCCGCGTCGCTGGCAACCTTATCGAGGAAGTACTGTGCATTGTCGCAGACATTGACACCCCAGACGGTGGCGGGTAATTGATGTAACGCGGCGCCGAGGGTCAAGCCTGTCTGTGTACCCCCTGAGCCGGTAGCCGTGACGATGTGCGCCTGCTCTATCCCGACGGCGTGAAAGTCACTGGCCAACTCCTCACACGCGGCAATATAGCCCCATGCGCCAATGCCGTCGCTGCCGCCGGTGGGCACTACCATGGCCTTGTGCCCTTGCGCTGCGTAGTGCTGCTGCCACTGGCGAAAAAGTGCGTCTATCTCTCTGACAAAATAATCCGACGGATAGCAATTGACCGCGGCACCCCCCAGATGACCCAGCAAGAAGTTACCATCACGCTCTGCAGGTTCGTCGCCGCGCAACAGCAGATGTACACCCAGCCCCAGTTGTGCACCGGACAGCGCGGTCGCGCGGCAGTGATTGCTCTGCACACCGCCGCACGTGAGCAGGGTGTCATAGCCATTATCGATAGCGTGTGCGGTAATAAATTCCAGCTTACGGACTTTGTTACCACTGAGGGTACACCCGGTCAGGTCGTCGCGCTTTACCCACAGGCGGTGGCCGCGCCCCCATTTCTGGGATGCGCGTTCGAGGTACTGCAAAGGGGTTGGCGTCTGCGCCAGATCTATCTTGCGGGGGTAGACCAATGCCATTGTCAGGCGATAGACTTCAAGGTGCCTTTGGGCAGTATGGCGTGCAGGTGAACGCGCTGAAACTTCATTTCAACGTTAGGTGCCACGTTCAGCACCATATAGTTGTCGTCCAACCCAGTGACCTTGCCAAGAATGCCGGAACTGGTAACGACTTCATCACCCTTACCCAGTTGTCCCACCATGGCCGTGTGTTCTTTTTGGCGTTTGCGCTGCGGGCGTATGGCGATAAAGTAGAAAAGGACGAACAGTCCGACTAGGAACAGGATCTGGAACATGTCACCACCGGGGACAGCGGCTCCGGCATCCTGCGCGTGGGCACTGGCTATAAACAGACTCATCAATATATTCTCTTGTGCGAGGGCTCTGGAAAGAGCATGGAAAACCCGAGTAATTTACAGGGTTTTCCTGCATCTCGCAATTATCAAGCAGGCTGGGAACCGTCTCGATTTGGAATTAACCAAGTAGCGGAAGGTGAAACGTGTCTGTAGCAATACCACCGTTCCAAAACGCCGTCACTAGACCTCTCAACAGGATTAGACCGTTATCTCGAAGTCATATTCCATGATTTGTGGGGCGTGGTCAGAAAAGCGCTCTTGTGTGTAAATCGAGGCCGCGGTTACCTTGTCGACCAGCTTGGGCGTTATCACCTGGTAGTCCAGGCGCCATCCCACGTTATTGGCTCTGGCCTGCCCGCGGTTCGACCACCAGGTGTACTGTTCGGCTTCCTGGTTGACCAGACGAAAGGAATCCACATAACCCACCTCGTCGTAGAGGATGTCCAACCAGGCCCGCTCCTCGGGCAGGAAGCCGGAATTTTTCCGGTTGGGGCGCCAGTTTTTTAAATCGATTTCTTTGTGGCAGATATTCCAGTCTGCACACAGAATCACCTCGCGCCGCGCGCGGCGCAGGGTTTTGAGGTGCTCCAGAAATTCATCCATGAAGCGGAACTTTTTTTCCAGCGCTGCCTCGCTGCTGGATCCTGATGGCATGTAGAGAGAGACAACACTGAGACCTTTGAAGTCGACTTGTGTGTAACGTCCCTCGGAGTCTGCAGGATCCCAACCCAGACGGGTTATCACGCGCTGCGGTTTCAGCTTGCAGTACACTGCCGTGCCGCTATACCCCTTTTTAATAGCGTCGTTGTAAAAGCAGTGATAACCCGCCGGGGAAAACACCAGATCGGACAGTTGCTCGACCTGCGCTTTGGTTTCCTGAATACAAACGACATCAGCCTGCTGGGCATTCAACCAGTCGAAAAAGCCTTTCGAAGCGGCTGACCGGATGCCATTGGTATTGCAAGTAATTATCTTTGCCATTGCCTGTTTCCTGTGTTCCGAAAAGCGCCGCAGTGTAACGGAAGCGTCTCACCACGACCAATTCGTGCGCGAAGTTATCGCTCTCCAGCGCGGCATGGCACTGGCGGCGTCCAGGCTGTAAACGCCCTGGAAGCGAGCCTGCGTGATGTGGTACAGAAACTTCAGCTGGATTACCTACTGGAATCCTGGGCTGAATCGGCACAGGGAAGGCCTAGAAATTCATAAAATCGGGCGTGTTGAACGTCCAGCTTTTGACTTCTTCACGGCGCGTAATACGCCAGCCCTTATCCGTGCGACGGTACTCATCCACGTACCATAAACCGAGGAAGAAGGTCTGGTTCTCGCTGTCGGGCAGGACCATCTGCATCGGATTAAAGCACATCACTCGCCCCGTCGCCGTGTCACCATTTAACTGGATCTGGACATTGGCATTCAAATGCTGGCTATGGGGAAATAATTCATTAGTCAACGAGGCCTTCAGAAATGTCAGCGTCTCGTCCAGATCGCCGACACTACCACCGAATGCGCTGTAGTCGATATGCACATCGGCCGTAAAAATCTCCTCGCGCAGCCGGTCAATCTCTTTGTTATCGATAAGATGAGAGTAGTGAAACACCAAATCCTGTATTTCGAAGCGGTCTGAGAGTGCCTGTTGCGAAAGCATGGTGATTCCTCGTGTTAGAAGTTGAGAGGGAGAGCGATGTGACGCTCGTACATTGTGTCGCGGTGCGCTTCCAACCGCGGCGTCAGGCAGGCCAGTGTATCCACATCAGCCGATTCGTAGGTAGAGCGCATATAGTCCGGCATGGGATTATCCTTGTGCGGCAGTGGCTTGAGCAGGCCGGCGATATTCGCCCAGTAAAAGTCCGCCGCTGAAACGGAGTCACCCACCAGATACTCACTGCCCTCCTCCCGCTGCCGTGCCAATCTGCCATCCAATTCTGCACTAATTGCCTGCAGTCGATGAATGGCGGCGACATGGGCCTGTTTCGTCCATCCATACTTTTGGCCCAGCCGCACGGCCATTGGTGGTGGTTCATCCAGCATCATCATAGGTGCCAATAATTGCAGTCGACGATGCCAGCCAAATCCATCCATTCCCACAATCAGGGCAGATAGACCCAGCACCGCAATGCGTTCCGCGCAATCCATCGGCACCAGCGGTTTTTCGGGCGCAAGGCGCTCCGCCAACATCAACAGATCGAACCAGTGACAGGCTGGCGGCAGGTCATCGTAGACCGCGACGGGAGCAGAGGTTTGTCCGGTCCACTGCCGCAGTGCTTCATTTTCGCCGGCACCTTCCTGATAGACAGGCGTGTATTCAATACCCTTGTAGGCGAGGATAGACTTGGCGGCCTCGCCCCATGGCCCCGGCACACCTGCGGTCAGCACCAGACGAAAACCCCCGATGGCGATAGCGGCTTCTACTGAAATATATTCCATAGCGTTGTTTTACTGATCCCGTTTAAAGCCTTGATGGCGTTGTCACGCAGCAACTTCAGCCAGACTCCATGGCGCAAAGGCACATCTGGTATCTTTTTGAAACTGCGCTCCAGCGACAGGCCCATTGGGTAGTAGCCTGCGTACATCAGTGCGCTACTCTATTCTATTTATAACTTTAATATTACGATTTAAGATTTTGTATTTAATCATTTTTATACCTGCATTGGCGAACTATCTTCGGCGGCATGACGCTGCTGACGCAACCGTTTCGGCAGGGTAGAGTCAATAGACTGGTAGCAGTACCGGCCCTGCTCATCCACCGACCGTGAGACTTGCCCGCGCTGGTGCAGGTAGTTCAGGTGCGCGATGCACTCACCCAGCGCCAGACTGAGGTGGTGCCCATCCAAGGGTCTCTTGAATAGTACAGGCAACAGCTCCATCGCGGAACACGAGGCATCGAGACAGGCCTCTTCCAGCGCCAACAGGTGCTCTTCGTGGTGCTCAATCAAATAGCGCAACCGCTCATGTAGACCGTAAAAGGGGGTATTGTGCGCTGGCAGCACAAGTGCATCATCCGGCAATACATCCAGAAAGCGCTCATGAGAATTGAGCCACTCTTTGAGTGGATTGCCTTCGGGCTCAGCGGCCGAAACACTGACATTGGACGTAATTCGGGGAATCACCTGGTCACCAGAGATGAGAATATTCAGTGCACTGGAGTAGAGGCAGGCGTGTTCCGGCGAATGCCCCCTTCCCACCACCACCTGCCAGCGGTTGCCGTTGATCGACAGGAAAGCGCCATCTACCAGACGGCGATAAGACGTGGGCATGGGAGTAATAATGCTGCCAAAACCACTGAACTGTGCACGCGCAGCTTCTATTTGCTGCGGGAAATACCCCGACCGCACCATGTGCTCTTCAACCGTCCAGCTGTAGTGCTCTGGCAGCGTCCTGCTGAAGGACAGTCCGGTGAAGTATTCAGCCTCAGTAATGTAATACGGCACCTGCCACCGCTCACACAGCCATCCCGCCATGCCTGTATGGTCGGGATGGTGATGCGTGGACACCACCGCTTTGACCGGCTTACCCTTTAAATGTTGTTTAAACACCGTCTCCCACAACGCCTGTGTGGGCCCTAACGCTATTCCGGTATCAATTATCCACCAGCCATCGGCATCCTCGAGCAGGTAGAGATTAATATGATCCAGCGCCATCGGCAGCGGCATACGCAACCAGTACACGCCTGGTACGATCTCTCGTAGCTGCCCAGTCTCTGGCACGTCATCGAACAGATAATTCAGCATACCCAGGGCTAAAGCCCCAATTCCTTGATCAGCGCGATGACGTCGTCGTGGTGCGACTTTGTTTTCACCTTATTCATCACATGTTTCACGCGGCTGTCCTTGCCTATGATGAATGTGGTGCGCAATACACCCATAAATTCGCGGCCCATGAATTTCTTCAGATCCCAGCAGCCGTACTTTTCAGTGATGGCCTGATCCTCATCTGACAACAGCGTGAAATTGAGATCCTGCTTCTCGATGAAACGCCCTAATCGGGCGACAGGATCCGGGCTGATACCCAGCACCACGGTGTCGAGTTTGGCCAGCGCTTTTTTACTGTCGCGGATGCCACAAGCCTGCACTGTGCAGCCCGGTGTCATCGCCTTGGGATAAAAATACAGCACGACATTCTTCTCACCCTTGAACTGCTTAAGGCTGACCTTGGTGCCATCCTGATCCAACAGCGTAAACGCTGGCGCCACTAAGCCGATTTTTGGAAATGCCATGGGTCACTACTCCTGATTGTCTAATGATTGGTGGCGCGGGCGATATTCAATTGCGGACACCCTCACTGGAAAGTGTCCTACTGCTGCGTCGGCGAAATATTCCTTGAGCGTCTGTGAAATAACAGGGAAAGCAATGTTATCCCAGGGCACGCTACTCTCATCGTAGAGACCGGTTTCCAGGCTCTCGGGCCCCGCAGCATGGTCTCCACCGTTCAGGTCACAGCGATAGAACATGTAAATCTGGCTGATATACGGCACATCAAATATGCGATAGAGATCAATATTACTGACTTTTGCCCGGGCTTCCTCCCAGGTCTCCCGGGCGGCACCCTGCACCGAGGTTTCGCCGTTCTCCATAAACCCTGCGGGCAGGGTCCAATAGTGTTTGCGCGGCTCGATCGCACGTTTGCACAGCAGTACTTTGCCCTCGTACACCGGCACACAGCCGACGATAACGCGTGGATTGGTGTAGTGGATCAGTTCACAGCTACTGCAGACAAATCTCTCGCGATCGTCTCCTGACGGAACTCGCAGGATAACGGTGTTGCCACAATGGGTACAAAACTTCATAAAAGACGGACTCTTGCGCTTTGAGCGGGCCAAGTATAAAGACTTAAGCGAACAATAAAATAGCCCAAGACCAGTGGAATGTATCGTCGGGATTACCGCGCTAGTGCAATTCGTTGTAACGACCGCAATAAAACAACAGTGGCTCACCGGTAGGCCGCTGCTGCATATCGATGACCTTTCCTACGATGATGAGATGATCGCCGCCCTCATGAGTGGCGTGCAATTCACACTCAAATGTGGCCAGAGCCTGGCGAATAATGGGGGCTCCGTATTTACCCAATCGATAGTGGGTAGGGTCCAGATCATGCTGGCTCTTTTTGGCATATTGGTTGGAGTAGGCCTGCTGCTCGCTGCTCAGAATGTTAACGGCAAAATAGCGTGGTGTGGCGAATGCCTCGTACGCATCAGAATTATTCTGTAGCGCCCACAGCACCAGCGGCGGATCCAGCGAGACGGAGGAAAACGAATTGGCCGTCATACCCACAGCCTGCTGTTTGTCTGTTATGGCGGTGATCACACAAACACCCGTCGCAAAACGACCCAGCGCATCTCTCAGTGTCCGACTATCTAAACTCATTCAATGATCTCCCCAAGCTTAAAATTGTTCTTATCTAACGGATTGTTTGCCACACTGTATACCGCGCCCTGCATTAGACACCAGACACTTGACGCGATACATCCCCTATTCAGGCTATTCAGCACCCTCTTCCTGCCAACGCGCGGCCCGCTTGTTATCGCTTTGCCTGGCGGACACCCAGCTCTCACCCTTGTCGCCCTGCTCTTTTTTCCAGAACGGTGCCCGAGTTTTCAGGTAGTCCATAATAAATTCACAGGCACTGAAAGCGGCTTCGCGATGCGAAGACGCCACGCCTACCCACACAATCTGGTCACCCGGTGCAAGTTTTCCCACGCGATGTACCACAGAGGCTGCAAGCACTGGCCAACGCGCGGTGGCCCGCGTGACTATCTCCGTGATGCGCCGTTCCGTCATGCCGGGGTAGTGCTCCAGCTCCAGCACATTCACTTGTCGGTTCTCATTATCACGTCGCACATAGCCGGTAAACGTCGTGATAGCGCCCTCCCGGGCTGAACCGAACAATAGCGACTTTTGCAATTGCGCCACATCGAAATCTGCCGCCTGCACTTTCACTGTAATACCAGGCTGAGCCGCCTTGGTTGTCGTCACGTCAGCCGCCTGTAACCGGTGGAAAAAAAGCGATCTCATCGCCATCGCGCAGTGCGCTGTTTCCTGTCACGACGATCTGGTTAATCGCTCGAACCATATTGTCCTGTGTCAAAACGTCACGCCAGCCATCGCCGTGCTCGCAGCATAATTGCTCCTGCAGGCGATCGAGATCCAGGCCAGCCTCGGCCCAGGCCAGCTCCAGTGAAGCACAACCTAGTTCTTCTCGCACTCTGGCAAAAAATAACACTGTCAGCATTGCGAGTCGTCCTCCTGTGCGCGTCGCCACACGCCCGATTTTCCACCTTCTTTATGCAACAGCGTAATGCTGCCAATCTCAATCCCGCGGTCCACCGCTTTACACATATCGTATATTGTCAGAGCAGCGATGGAGGCTGCGGTCAGCGCTTCCATCTCCACGCCGGTCTTGCCCGACACCTTGCAGCGCGCCTCAATGTTGACCCGGTTCCTGCCTGGCTCCAGGCTGAAATTGACTTCTACAGAGGTCAGCATCAGGGGGTGACACAGGGGAATCAGGTCGGCGCATTTTTTCGCGGCCTGAATGCCCGCTATACGGGCAACAGCTAAAACGTCACCTTTCTTGCACGCACCCTGCTCCAGCAGGACCATAGTCTCTGGTTGCATGAATACGGCAGCAGCGGCCACGGCGACTCGCTCCGTGACGGCCTTATCTCCCACATCCACCATACGGGCTGCACCGCGGTCATCTAGGTGGGTGAGTGGGCTCATACATTACTCCATGGGTGCGGCAAATCAGGAGGCAGAGTCTATCCAATGTAGCTGCCGATTGAAAACACCAATGAGCGGCGAAGTCAGATAAATTGGCCCGATAGCACTTACGATCCACCCCATTGATGACGTACAGTTACGCGTAAACTCAAGGAGATACACCATGGCAACACTTTCACTCGGCCTACAACTGGGCTACTGGGGCGCAATGGCGCCGGGCAATGCACACGTGGAGATGGCACAAGAAGCAGAGCGTCTTGGCTTCGACTCCGTGTGGATGGCCGAATCCTGGGGCAACGATTGCTTTACACCACTTGCCTGGATAGGCGCACATACCAGCACTATACGGCTGGGCACCTCCGTAGCCCAGTTATCGGCGCGTACGCCTACGGCCTGCGCGATGGCCACATTGGCACTGGATCACCTCTCGGGTGGACGCATGATTCTCGGTCTGGGTGTTTCGGGCCCGCAGGTAGTGGAAGGCTGGTATGGCCAACCCTATAGCAAGCCGGTGACTCGCACACGCGAGTACGTGAGTATTGTCCGCCAGGTATTGGCGCGCGAAGCACCCGTCACCAATGACGGGGAGTTCTACCCCCTCCCCTACAAAGGGCCCGGGTCCTGGGGCATGGGTAAGCCGCTAAAATCGATCACGCATCCACTGCGCGCGGATGTACCAATCTTTATCGGCGCCGAAGGTCCCAAAAATGTCACACAGACAGCCGAGATAGCTGATGGCTGGTTGCCACTGTACTACTCTCCCTACCGACAGGGCGTTTACGCGGACGAATTGGTAGCTGCCAAACCCGGATTTGAGATAACACCGCTGGTGATGGTGAATATCAACGACGACATGGAGCAGGCGCTGTATCCCACCAAAGCCATGCTGGGCTTTTATATTGGCGGCATGGGCTCCGCCAAGCGCAATTTTCACAAGGAATTAATGGCACGCATGGGCTTCCCCGATGAGGCCGACGCGATCCAAAAACTCTTTCTGGAAGGCAAGCGTGATGAGGCCATCGCCGCCGTCCCCGACCAGTTCGCCGACGAAATCTCGCTGTCGGGTCCGCGGGATCGCATCAAGGAAAAACTGAAGGACTGGGAAAATTCGCCTGTGACTTCACTACTCGTTAACGGCGACATCAACCTGTTGCGCCAGATGGCCGAGATCGCGCTCTAGCACTCTCCCTGCGCCGGATGGGTATAACTATCAACTGCCGCCCTTCTGTTGCAGGTAATGACTTTTTAGGCGTACGACGATCGGTAGCGCGATTCACTCGCCGAGGACACGACGGTGCTATCGAGGAATTCTCCGTGGTCTATACTTGAACTGCTCATTAATTCTCCTCAATAGTCAAACGAGATATGCTGACCGCTCCAGCTAATTCTAATCTACTAACATTTCCTTCTTTGGGGTCAGATAATCATGATCAGGCACTTTGCAACTCTCAGTCTTCTCTCCTTTCTAAGCGCCGCGCTCATCGCCTGTGAGCGTCAGGGTCAGGTGGCCGCGTCAAATGAATCGCTGCCAGTCACAGCGCTGGTGAGCACCGAGCCAAAACCTACGACAAAGCCAGCCCCCATAGCCGCCACTGCCTCCGTGAACGCCCAACGCCTGCGAGCGGCAGACAAGGAACCCGGCAACTGGATGTCCCACGGGCGAACATATAGCGAACAACGCTTCAGCCCGCTTTCGCAGATCAACGCCAAGAACGTCTCCTCCCTCGGTTTGACGTGGTCATACGATATGGAAACGCAGCGCGGTATTGAAGCCACATCACTGGTAGTGGACGGTGTGATGTACACCACTTCCGCCTGGAGTATCGTTCGCGCCCTCGATGCACGCACGGGGAAACTCCTATGGACGTTTGATCCCAAAGTGCCCAAAGAAAAGGCCAAGCACGCCTGCTGCGACGTGGTAAACCGGGGCGTTGCTGTCTGGAAAGGCCAGGTTTTCTTTGGCTCGCTGGACGGCCGCTTATTTGCACTCAACGCCCTGAACGGCACAGTAAAGTGGGAAGTGTCGACCTTTGACCCCGCTCTGCCCTACACCATCACCGGCGCGCCACGTGTGGTCAAGGACAAGGTCCTGATTGGTAACGGCGGCGCGGAATTTGGCGTGCGCGGATTTCTCGGCGCCTACAACGTCAAGGATGGCTCCCTGGCCTGGCGTTTTTATACAGTGCCAGGCGACCCGGCCCTCGGCTTTGAAAACGATGCTATGAAAATGGCGGCCAGAACCTGGAACGGGGAATGGTGGAAACTCGGTGGCGGTGGCGGCACCGTCTGGGACTCCATGGCCTATGACCCCAAGTTGGACTTACTCTATTTTGGCGTCGGCAATGGCACTCCCTGGAATCAGGAAATTCGCTCTCCGGGCGGCGGCGACAACCTCTTTTTGTCGTCCATAGTAGCCGTTCGCCCAGACACCGGGGAATACGTCTGGCACTACCAGACAACACCCGGCGAAAGCTGGGACTACACAGCAACCCAGAGTATCATTCTGGCCAACATCAAACTGAATGGCGAACCTCGACAAGTACTGATGCAGGCCCCCAAAAATGGCTTCTTTTACGTGTTGGATCGCAAGACCGGGGAGTTGCTGTCGGCTGACAACTACATCAATATCACCTGGGCCACGCACGTCGACATGGAAACCGGGCGTCCGGTGGAAGTACCGGAGGCGCGCTATCAAGACGCCCCGTTCACGCTATTTCCCTCCTACCTCGGTGGCCACAACTGGCACCCCATGTCATTTAGTCCCAAAACTGGATTGGTCTATATTCCTGTGCTCGATATCCCGGCAGTGTACGCGCAGCCTGAAAACTTCAAATACAATCCGGGTGTCGGCAATACAGGTACCAACGGTGTGCTTGGTAGCCTGCCCGATGACCAGGCCGAACGGGATGCCATCGGTGCACTGGTAAAAGGTCGCTTGCTAGCCTGGGACCCGGTCAAGCAACGGGAGGCTTGGCGTGTCGAGTATCAGGGACCCTGGAATGGCGGCACACTCGCCACAGCGGGAAACCTGGTTTTCCAGGGGACGGCAGATGGCAAATTGGTGGCCTATCGCGCCAATAACGGCGATAAACTCTGGGACTTCGCCACCCAGACAGGCGTCGTCGCACCGCCGATCAGCTATGAAATTGATGGCGAACAATACATTTCTGTCAATGTGGGCTGGGGCGGCGCTTTTGCGCTGGTATTTGGTGAGTATGTGCAAGCCGCGAGCCTGCCCAATGTCAGTCGGGTTCTGACGTTCAAACTCGGCGCAAAGGCAGAACTCCCACCCGTAACCTGGAATCCTGCCGTGGTCTTCAACCCACCGGAGTTGGCCGCCAGTCCGGAGACCATTGAGCTCGGATTTGTCACCTATCAGGATGTCTGCATGGGCTGTCACGGTCTGAATGCGGTATCCGGCCTGATAATACCCGATCTGCGCGGCTCGGCGTACCTGTGGGACGGCAAGGGTTGGGAGGCGGTGGTGCGCGGTGGACAGCTTAAGGACCGCGGTATGGCGTCATTTGCCGACAACATCAGCGTGGAGCAAGCCCAGGCCATTCGGTCGTATGTCATTCAGCAGGCGCAGCGGGGACAGGCGCTGCAGATAAAGGCCGCCAAGGAGACGACTGCCCTCTGAGATTTACATCAGCTCGGCAGCCCTCGCCTCTCACCCATTTCTGGTGACAGTGTCGGCTTGCCTTGTCTCAAAAGAGAGCTTTGAGGGAATCCAGAGGCAGACAGGGTTGGAGTAAAACACGTCAATATGAACGTGCTATTTATTATGGGTGCGATCACCCTTCTGAACTTGGGTCTGACAATCGATTTTGTTGCCTCAAATGGGCAGGTACTGGCTGCGTCAATCAGTCGCGAGAGCATCTACCTGCTCGCCGGCGTTGCATTAGCCATCGTGCTGTATATAATCACAGTAACTGTATATATACACAGAGAGTACCCAGGATGGAAAAGCTTACCCACCGGCAACAGCAAGTACTCGATATCGTGCGCCAACATATCAACGACACAGGCTATCCACCGACCCGTGCCGACATAGCGCAAAAGCTCGGTTTCAAGTCTGCCAACGCTGCCGAGGAGCACCTCAAAGCACTCGCCCGCAAAGGGGCGATAGAAATGATAGCCGGTGCTTCCCGCGGCATACGGTTGCCGGAAAGTGCCGGCATCCCGATCATTGGGCGGGTTGCCGCGGGCAACCCTATCCTCGCCGAGGCACACATTGAGGACTATTGCGCCCTGCCGGCGAGCTTTTTCAAGCCCCATGCCGACTTTTTCCTCAGAGTACAGGGCGACAGTATGATTGATGTGGGGATTTTCGATGGTGACCTGCTGGCAGTGCACAGCACCCCGGAGGCCAAAAATGGCGATATCGTTGTGGCACGCATCGACGATGAGGTCACCGTCAAGCGTCTACAGCACACCAACAAGAAACACCTGCTGTTATTGCTGCCGGAGAACGAGGACTACCAGCCGATCACAGTTGATTTACGGGAAAAAGACTTCGCTATTGAGGGGCTCAGCGTGGGAGTGTTGCGCCGAGGACTCTAGTGCAACACCCGCGACGCAACCCTTGACCCCTCACCATCACCCTCTCCCTGCTCGGAAATCACTGCGGCTGCCTGGATTCCCGCCTGAATCATCGCCTTTGCGACTTCAAGGCCATTGTCCATGATGTAGATGCGCGCTTCATCGGAAAAGCTGACGGTAACCAGTGGTTCGGAGTCGCTATCCGCACGTTGCAAGACAATTTCTCCATCGCCACGATCGACAATTTCCAGAAGGGATGTGGTCACTAAATTAACCTCTATTCAGTTAGCATTCAAAAATAGTTTAACAGCTGAGCGACGAGGCGACCAATCACAATCGTTTAGTTGCGACACACGTCCAACGATTTGCCCATTCCCTCGGTGAAGTATCAGCCCTTTTTAGCGGCACGCTTGCTGACAGCACTTTCTACCTGCCATTTGCCCCTGCTATAAAAAGCCTTCCAACCGGTGGCCTTACCTTCGATTTCGGTCATTACATACTGCTCTTTAGTCTTGCGACTGAACCGAATCTGCGTGGGGTTGTCGTCATCATCCGCTGTTGGTGCGCTGAACAGGAAATTGTACTTGGGATCGATCTCCGATTTGTGCGGCAGTATCTCACTAACTAGCGGCGCACGTGTCTCCCTGTTGCGAGGAAACTGACTGGCTGCCAGGAACAAGCCAGCCGCACCGTCGCGCAGTATGTAGTGATCCTCTACTTTCACGCACTCCAACTCGGGCATTGGCACTGGATCCATTTTCGGCGGAGCTGCTTCACCGCTGCGCAGTAACTTGCGGGTGTTCTTACAATCTGCGGACGTACAACCAAAGTATTTACCGAAGCGGCCGGTTTTGAGCTGCATTTCGGCGGCACATTTATCGCACTCTAACGAGGGTCCATCATAGCCCTTGATCTTAAACTTACCCTCCTCCACTTCAAAGCCGGGGCAATCGGGGTTGTTCCCACATACGTGCAACTTACGCTGCTCGTCGATCAAATAGCTGTCCATCGCCGTATTGCATAAGAGGCAACGGTGCTTGCTACGCAGCAGGCGTGATTCAGCCTCATCATCCGCATCCTCCCTGATAGCCTCGTCACCAGACGTCAGGTTGAGGGTGGTCTTACAGCGCTCTTTAGGTGGCAACGCATACCCGGAACAGCCGAGAAACACCCCGGTACTGGCGGTTCGCACCTGCATTGGTCGCCCGCAGCTCGCGCACGCGATATCCGTCATTGTCGGCTCATTGAGCTGCATACCGTCGGGCTCTGCCTCTTCGGCTTTTTCCAACAGCCCACTGAACTCGGCATAAAAATCGTCCAACAGCGCGTGCCATTCCAGACTACCCTGAGCGACCTCGTCGAGGCGCTTCTCCATGGATGCGGTAAATCCGTAATCGAGTAACTCTGTGAAACTGGTTTGCAGACGCTGGGTGACAATATCTCCCATTTTCTCAGCGTAGAACCGTTTGTTCTCCAGCCGAACATAACCGCGGTCCTGGATGGTCGAAATAATTGAGGCATAGGTCGATGGTCGGCCGATGCCCCGCTTCTCCAACTCACGTACCAGACTGGCCTCACCGTAGCGGGAGGACGGTTTGGTAAAGTGCTGCGCCGGATCCAGTTTTTGAAGATTGAGCAACTCGCCTTGCTTGACGTCGGGCAGGACAGCGTCTTCCTTCTTGCGCGCCGCAGGCACCAGCACACGGGTATACCCGTCGAAACGAATAATACGGCCCTTGGCATTGAGCTCGTAGTCGCCCGCCGCAGTCGTCACCACCGTTGAGGTGTACTCAGCATCGGGCATTTGTCCTGCCACGAATTGTCGCCAGATCAGCTCATAGAGGCGCTCAGCGTCTCGCTCCATACCATTCAGAGCAGACTGCAGCACATTCACATCAGAGGGACGTATCGCCTCGTGGGCTTCCTGGGCGCCCTCCTTGGAGGAGAACGTCCGCGGTTGGCCGAGCAGGTACTCTTTGGGATAGTTCTTCCCAATGTAGCCGCGACAGGCCGCCACCGCGTCAACACTGAGGTTGGTCGAGTCGGTACGCATATAGGTGATGTAGCCCGCCTCGTACAAGCGCTGCGCCATCATCATAGTCTTTTTGACACTGAAACCAAGGCGGGTACTGGCGGCCTGCTGCAACGTAGAAGTGATAAATGGGGTCGGGGCCTTGGAGCGGGTCGGTTTGTCTTCCCGTTTGCTTACGACATACGGCAACTTCTGTAGCGCAGCGACAGCGGCCATGGCTGCGACTTCCTCGCCGGGACGAAATTCCTTGCCACTTTCCCTGCGTACCTGAAAACGAATTTCCTCGCCTTTTGCGCTAGTCAGATCGGCATGTATCTCCCAGTATTCCTCGGGGACAAAGGCGCGTATCTCACGCTCCCGCTCAACGATCAGGCGCGCGGCAACCGATTGCACCCGTCCGGCAGAGAGTCCTCTGGCAACCTTGGCCCACAACAAAGGAGACACCATGAATCCAACCACCCGGTCCAGAAAGCGACGTGCCTGTTGCGCATTGACCCGATCCATATCCAGTTTCGACGGCTGTTTAAATGCCTCGGTAATGGCCTTCTTGGTAATCTCATTGAACACCACCCGCTGGTAACGGGCCGGATCGCCGCCGATGGCTTCTTTCAAGTGCCACGCAATAGCCTCTCCCTCGCGGTCAAGGTCGGTCGCGAGATAGATGGCGTCGGAATTCGCCGCCAGTTTGGCCAGTTCATTGACGACTTTTTCCTTGCCAGGAAGGATTTGATAGGTCGCTGCCCAGCCGTTATCTGGATCGATCCCCATTCTGCGCACCAGCTGCTTACGCGCATTCTTTTTCTTGTACTCGGCTTTCTGCTTCGGCGCCATTTTGCGGGTGCGTGCGGCCTGTGCAGCCCGCTCCTTAGGATCGGAATTGTTAGTGCCACTCCCGGATGTTGGTAGATCCCGGATATGGCCGATACTAGATCTTACAATGAAGTCCGGACCGAGATACTTGTTAATAGTTTTGGCCTTTGCCGGCGACTCCACGATAACCAGTGATTTACCCATAAACTCCTTACAAACATGCGAAAAAGCGTCGATTGCGCCGCCAAAGTGCGCAAAAAAGGGGCATATATAAGTCGCCGCGCCGCTCGGGTCAAGGAAAAAGAGCAACTGTTACTGCATTAACAGCTTGCACCAGCATTCCAATATCTGCCGTATTTGCTCCACACACTCCTCACCTTCGGTCTCTCGCCAGTACACGCCACAACTGAATTGATCAACGCTTGCGGCAAAAACCTCAGTCGGTAAATCCTCCAGTGCCGCGGGCAGAGGACGCCGGGGGCCGACGCTGAGCCACCCCTGCGCATCCCTTGTCCAGGACGCAGACTCTACTGTGGCTGCGCGACTGGTCGGCAATCGCTTGCCATAATAAATGACATCCCGCAGCGGCGCAGACACTTTGATACGGGAGGGCGCGTGGCGGAACTCTACAAACAGACCGTGCACCGCAGCATATTCACGCAACCCAGTGACCTTACGCTGCCGCTTACTGGGAAGGAAGTGTGTCAGCGGCGCGATAGCCAAAGCGATGACAAACACAATAAATAGATAAGTCAGCATCCGATCACCTAATTCAGGTCAACCCAAGGGCATGTTTATAACAACCCCCCAAGCAATAAGGTTGTCCTGCGAGCATACTATGCTATAAACGGCAGCAGAGTTTACGCAATGGAGCACGGCTATGTCCCAATACAAAAAAATCCTGGTTGCAATTGATCTGAGCGATGATTCAATACCCGTCGTGCAGCGGGCGCGAGTCCTCGCCGACGCCAGTGGTGCACAACTGCATCTTATCCATGTGATCGAGCCACTTAGCTTCGCCTACGGCGGAGATATCCCGATGGATTTCTCTGGTATTCAGGAGGAAATCCACCAGCAAGCCACACTGCAAATGCACCGCTTCGCCGAAAAGCACATTGTTGATGCGCAGCACCAATCCATTGTACTGGGCAAGCCGGAAGTCGAAATACACGCCGCAGCAAAGGAGCTGGGAGTGGATTTGATTGTCATCGGTAGCCATGGTCGTCACGGTCTGGCCCTGCTAATGGGCTCCACTGCCAACGGTGTCTTGCATGGTGCCTTCTGCGATGTGCTCGCTGTTCGCGTCGGGAAATAAAACGCCGGCCATTGTCAGGATGTCAGGAAGGCCTGTATTTGGGGCGCAGTAAAAGGCCAGTTCAATTCCCGCCCATCCGGATGTTGCAATACCGGAATTCGCAGGCCATGCCGTTCAAATAGCTCATCCGACTCGCCAATGTCCGTCTCCTCCACAGCGATATCCTCGAGCGCGACAAGCTGGGGCATTATCATGCTCGCTGCCAACTCGCAAAGATGACAAGCACTGGTACCGTAGAGTCTGAATACTTTCACAATCGCCCCATCCATCGACCTTATTCCCCAATCGTCAGCCCCCGCTACACCACAATAAGTCCGAGCGCCGCAGTAAGACTTGAACAATCCTACCAGCAGGCTGTAAGATGCCCAACAAAGTAAAACAAAATATCCATGTACCGTAGCACCACCCTGGGGCTAGAGCGACCTTAACAAGACCCCTGGAGTAACAAAGTGGCACTTTTTTCCCAACCGACCGCACGAGCACTGGCGATTCTGGATTTGCTCATGGCCAATCCACACCAAGCTTTCGGGCTAACTGAAATGACGCGAAGGTTGAACCTGAACAAGGCGACCTGCCATGCCATTCTCACCACTATGGCAAACTACGGTTTTTTGGTGCAGCACCCCAAAACCAAGGCCTATCGTCTGGGGCCATCTATCATAGCTGCGGGCAACGCCGCCTTCGCCCAATTCCCTGTTTTGGAATATGCACGACCAGAACTGGAAGCGCTGCAGAATGATCTCGGTATTGGCTTCGCAGTCACCGGGCGCTCCAAATTACACCAGGTATTACTGGCCCTTTACGGTCGCGCCACACCACTTATTGACTCGTTCCAGCTCGGCTTGCGACTACCCAACACAGCACCTGTAGCAGCCTGTTTTACCGCATTTTCCGATGCTAAATATCTGGAAGAGTGGCTAACCAGAGCGCACGAGTCACGTGGCGGATACAATGAAAAACTTGACCAGAAACTGCGTGTATCGCTAATTGCTATCCGCGCACGGGGCTTTGAAGTCAGTCTGAAAACCCAGACAGAAGCAGCGTTGTGGGTTGAACTGTCTCGTATTCACAATTCGTGGAGCCTGGTTGAATTAGACGAGGCCACAACTAAGTACCAGCACGATTTGTGCGATGAGCACTACCATCTCGACAGAGTCGACCCCAAGGCACGCTATGATGTTAGCACCATCACTGTGCCAGTCTTCGTGAACAAGCAGCTCCCGGTGATGTGCTTCGTCGCAGGGTCGCTAGAGAAATCAATAAGCGGTACACAGATAGAAGAGATTGCCGCACGCATGAAAGAATCCGCAAGCCGGGTGGCCGCACTCGCCCTGGGCCGGGAAAGTGTCAACTGACGCGGTGAAGCCGCAGACAGTCGCCGCACTTTTACACTACGCCAACAACCCATGACTGAATCATCCGATTACAGCGAAAAAAAGTCATTTTTCGATAAAGTGTTGACCGTCTATGGCCGCAAAGCGGTGCTCGAAACTCTGCAAAATGAAACGCTGGTGTGCCATGCCCTCCATCTCGCACACAGTAATCGGGAAGCAGGCATCGTCGCAGACATCAGGCAGCGCGCGCAGCTCCTGGGCATCCCTGTCAAAATCCACAGCCGAGAAGAACTTGCACGTATTTCCAAAAGTGGCAAGCAGGATCAGGGTGTGGCCGTGGATGTCTTGTGCCCCTCTTTTAGCAATCTGGAAGACTTCCTTGCCAAGCGCACGGACCAACTGTGCCGATTACTGGCGCTGGACGGCATCACCAATCCACAAAACCTGGGAATGATTATTCGCTCCGCAGCCGCTGGCGCCGTGGATGGCATCCTCCTGCCACGCAAGGGCAGCGCCGCCCTCGGCCCGCTGGTGATAAAGGCCAGTGCTGGCACACTGTATCGCGCGCCGCTATTGCTGTGTGCTGGCCTGCCAGAGGCCCTCAGACAGTGCCAGGAGCACGGCGCACAAGTCTGTACGCTGGAATCTTATGCGCCGCTTTCACTGTTCCAGCACGAGGCTCGCGGGTTTTGTGTTTACGTGCTGGGAAATGAAACCGAGGGGGTCAGTGCGCAAGTCAGCGCCATCGCGGATACTCGCCTGTCTATTCCGATGCGCAACGGGGTCGAGTCGCTGAATGTTGCCGTCACCGCGAGCCTGATCGCCTACGGTACTTATTTGGAAAGGTAGGCCATGCCCTCTTCCATACCCCTGAGGGTAAGCGGGTACATATGCCCCTCCATCAACTGATGGGTGATTGCCACCGATTGTGTGTACTGCCAATCCTCCTCAGGCACCGGATTTAGCCAGATCACCCGGTCGTAGACGTCCTGGACGCGCCGCATCCACATCTCGCCGGCCTCTTCATTCCAATGCTCCACCGAACCGCCGGGCTGGACAATTTCATAGGGCGACATAGAGGCGTCGCCCACAAACACGATTTTGTAGTCATGGCTGTACTTGTGCAAAATATCCAGCACTTGCGTGCGTTCGTTGTGACGGCGGGAATTATTGCTCCAAACACTTTCATACAGGAAGTTATGGAAGTAAAAACTGCTCATGTGCTTGAATTCGGTACGCGCAGCCGAGAACAATTCCTCACACACCTTCACATGCGGATCCATGGAACCGCCCACATCCAGAAACAACAGGACTTTCACAGCATTGTGACGCTCCGGCACCATTTTTATGTCCAGCAGTCCCGCATTGCGCGCGGTAGAGCTGATGGTGTCATCGAGATCCAGTTCATCTGCTGCACCGGTGCGGGCAAACTTGCGCAGACGCCGCATGGCGACCTTGATATTACGCGTTCCCAACTGAACACTGTCATCCAGGTTTTTAAACTCGCGTTTGTCCCAAACTTTTACCGCTTTTTTGTTGCGCCCGTTGGGACCGACACGGATACCTTCAGGGTGATAACCCTCCTGCCCAAAAGGCGAGGTGCCTCCGGTGCCAACCCACTTGTTGCCGCCCTCGTGTCGCTCCTTCTGCTCTTCGAGGCGCTTCTTGAACTCCTCGATCAGTTTTTCCAAACCGCCCAGTGACTCGATCTGCGCTTTTTCCTCATCGGAAAGGTTTTTCATAAACTCGGAACGCAACCAGTCGTCGGGAATCAGCGCTTCGATGATATCGTCGAGCGCCTCCAGCTCCTTGAAGTGCAAACCGAACGCCCGATCAAAGCGATCGAAATATTTCTCGTCCTTGACCATGCAGGTACGGCTAAAATAATAAAACTCATCGACATCAGCGAATACGACGTGTTGTTTTAGACCCTCCATCAGATCGAGCAACTCCCGTATCGAAACGGGAACGCCGGCATCTTTGAGTCCATGAAAAAAATTGATCAGCATGTTTGCTCCAAAGCGCTATCGCTGAGACCCCTTAGCGGGTCTCTCGACGGTGCATGAAGGCCAGCCGTTCCAGCAGATGAACATCCTGCTCGTTCTTCAGCAGCGCGCCGTAAAGGGGCGGTATAGCCTTGCTATGATCCCGGTTTTTGAGAATCTCGTCGGGAATATCATCCGCCATCAACAACTTCAACCAGTCAATCAACTCGGAGGTTGAGGGCTTCTTCTTCAAACCTGGAATTGAACGCACGTCGAAGAAGACTTCCATCGCCTCCTGCACCAGGGTATTGGCAATGTCGGGGTAGTGGACGTCGACAATTTCGCGCATGGTGTCGCGGTCAGGGAAATTGATGAAGTGGAAAAAGCAGCGGCGCAAGAAGGCGTCTGGCAGTTCCTTTTCATTGTTGCTGGTGATGATAATAATGGGGCGTTTCTTGGCTTTAATCGTCTCGCCTGTCTCGTAGACGAAAAACTCCATGCGATCCAGTTCTACCAACAAATCGTTGGGGAATTCAATGTCGGCCTTATCGACTTCGTCGATCAACAGCACCACTTGTTCGTCTGTATCAAACGCCTCCCACAACTTCCCGCGCTTGATGTAATTGCCAATATCGTGGACTTTCTCATCGCCGAGCTGAGAATCGCGCAAGCGGGAGACTGCATCGTACTCATACAGACCCTGTTGTGCTTTGGTGGTCGACTTGATGTGCCACTGGATCAGGCGTTTTCCCAGTCCCAAAGCCACTTCCTCGGCCAACATGGTTTTGCCTGTGCCGGGCTCGCCTTTGATTAACAGCGGCCGTTCGAGCGTCACTGCTGCATTGACCGCGATCCGTAAATCATCTGTTGCGACATATCGCTCAGTACCTTCAAATTTCATATTTTGCTTCACTCAGTTAAATTCTAAAAAAAAACAGGGTACAGATTGGCGGCGGGCAGATCAATACTGCAAGCCACCC
Organism: uncultured Halioglobus sp.; assembly: GCA_963934845.1. GTDB lineage: Bacteria > Pseudomonadota > Gammaproteobacteria > Pseudomonadales > Halieaceae > Marimicrobium. The sequence continues at coordinate 90,095 of CAWWAG010000006.1, forward strand.
GTCATGCTTTTGCCCCGGCCTTTTGTGCTGGTGCTTTGCTAACTCGCCGTCGGCGAAAAATTGTCATATTGAGCAACAAAGCAATGACAACGCCCATACCAGACATAAAAACCAGAGGGCGTAATGCGTGAGTCGCCGCTTCAACGCCATTGTTCGCAAACTGAAAAGCGGCCACGATAAGCGCTGGCGCCATGGTGGTCACACCCGCCTTTGGATAAGCGGGCGTCAATAATAGTGCGGCCAGCACTAGCACCACCAGCGCTACCCAACTAGCGCGCCAGTGGCGACTCAGCCACCAGGTCAGATACATCAGCATGATTACCGCCGAACCAACATACACGTAGATGGCTGTGAGGTAAGAACTTTCATCTAACACAAGATTTCTCCTATTCTACCCAGTGCACAATATGCTCATCGAATCCGTCCGGATGCACGTACTCATCTGACACTGCGCGACCGCGAATTGATATTCCGTCGTGGTGCACCGATTCTTTGCTGCCGCTTATCAGGTAATGCCATTGCGGCAACGGTTCGCCGTGGGCACGCAAACGATACGCACAAGTACTGGGCAACCAATCAATGTTTTTCCAATCGGATGAGCGCAGGTCAACACAAATTGGCACCAGCGTGGAACGGTTATCGTAGTCTGAACAGCGGCAGGTCTGCTCCTTCAGATAACGACAGCGAACCTTGGTATAAAACACCTTTCCGGTGTCCTCATCCTCCAATTTATGCAGACAACATTTTGCACAACCATCACACAGCGCTTCCCACTCACTGGCGTTGAGTTCCTCCAGCGACTTTTCATGCCACCATTCAACCACTGTCACGCTCCCTCGCCAGCAGTTCTGCCATTGTCGGAGGCATCTGCAGGTAAAAGCCCTGCTTCTCAATGCTGGCGAGCACCGCTACCACATCTACCCGAGCCAGTTTGCGCTCGGGCGAAAGCAGTAGCACCATCACCGGTCTCGGCTCACCAAACCTGGCCATCAAATCCTCCGGTACATCTTCGACACCGCGTAATTTCTCGACATACAGATACATTTCCTGCTGCCGCAAACTTTTAAAAACCTGACACACCACAGTCATTTTTTTGGACCCGTCAATGATTGCCGCAGCGCTTCCAATACCGCTTGCTGACGCCAGCCCTGCCAATGCACGGGCGGCTTGAACACCTCGCCCGACGCTTCGCGTAATAGCAGCTCGTAGTCTTTACTGGGCACCAGCACCTGGGGCGCAACGGACAGTTTCTCGGCGATACGCTGCACCAGAAATTTCAATCGCTTCACCTGATCCCGCTGGGCTGCATTGAGCGGCGCTGGCAGCACAGCGGGCAAATCCGCCTCAGACACCGCGCGCTGCGCGTTTAACACCGTCAGTAGTTCCTCACCGTAACGGCGTACCAACTGGGATGGCATTTCCGCACTGTCACTGAGCGCGTCGATGGAATTGGGATCCAGGCGTGCCAGGCGTAAACAAGTTGGGTCATCAATAATCCAGCCGCGCGGCTTATCCCGGCTCCGCGCTGTCACTTCACGCCAACTGCAAACAGCTACCAGAATACCGAGCTGCCGCCGATTGAGTTTCCACGCGGTTTTGATCCGTTTGTAAAATTCATCAACTTCTGTGCCCAGTGCGCTGGTGGCATCCTGCCCATCCGCCAGCACCCACTGCAGCTTATCCTGACGCACACACTGCTCGTGCAGTTCACGCCATACTGGCAGCAACCAGGTGACATCCAGCCCCGCGTATTCGCATTGCGACTCAGTAAGCGGCCGCTGCAACCAATCGGACCGCGTTTCGCCCTTGGGCAGATCAACGCCGCAGATATCCTGCACCAATGCCCGGTATCCTATCCCAAATCCAATATTCAACACGGCCGCGGCGCGCTGTGTGTCAAACAGGGGCTGCGGCAGCACGCCCAACCAGCGCTGGAAGACCTCGAGATCTTCGCTGGCGGAGTGCAAAACCTTGAGCACCTCAGGATTAGTGAACAATGCCGCCAAAGGTGTGGGATCGCTGATTTGAAGTGGATCGACCAGCCAGGCTATTTCACTGAGTGCATCGTCGGACACAAAACACAGCTGCACCAGAGCAACTTCCGGATAAAAGGTATTGCGGCGCATAAACTCTGTATCGACAATGACCGTCTCACAGGCGCACGCCTGCTGCAACAGCTGCTGCAGCGCTTCATCAGACTCGATCAGTTGCCATTTCATCGGTCTTTTACCGGCCGTCGCCCAGACAAAGCGTGCGCCAGAGTGGAGCCATCGACATACTCCAGCTCCCCACCCAAGGGCACGCCGTGCGCGATACGCGATACGCGGACCCCGACTGGCAGCAACATCTCGGTAAGGTAGTAGGCCGTCGCCTCGCCTTCAACGGTGGGATTAGTCGCCAAAATAACTTCCTCTATACCCTCATCGATTACCCGCTGTTGGAAGGCCTCCAGGCCGATTTCCGCAGGGCCAATACCGTCTATCGGTGACAAATGCCCCATCAGCACAAAGTACACACCACGGAAACTCGCGCTCTGCTCTATTGCCAGTAAATCGCCTGGTGTCTCTACCACACATACCATCGTTTTATCGCGCCGGGGGTCGCAACAGATTTCGCAGATCTCCAATTCGGTAAAATTGCGACACAAGGTGCAATGACCCACCTTCTCTACCGCATCGCGCAGTGCCGCTGCCAACTCCAGTGCGGCGTCCCGATCACGCTCAAGCAGATGCAGCGTCATACGCTGGGCAGACTTGGGACCCACGCTCGGCAGGCAGCGCAGTGCATCAATCAAGTTTTGAAGTGAGGGACTAAATTTCATTTTAGCAGTACAAACCTGGTATCAAAACGGCATTTTGAAGCCGGCAGGGAGATTCATCCCCGAGGCCATACCCGACATTGCTTCCCGATTACGAACCTCTATTTTTCTCACCGCGTCATTGACTGCACCAGCCAACAAATCCTCGAGCACTTCCTTATCTTCCGCAAATACTGAATCGTCGATCGATACCCGCTTAACGTCATGCCGTCCTGTCATCAACACAGATACCAGACCGGCACCCGCCTCACCCAGCACCTCGGCCTTGGCCAATTCTTCCTGCGCCTTCTGAAACTCGGCCTGCATACTCTGCGCCTGTTGCATCAGGTCTGAAATATTACCCTTCATATGTCTTCCTCACTCCTACTCAAACATCCGTTGGATGGATTGATGAATGATCCAGTTCGCCATCGAAGCGCGCAATCAGTGCCTGCAATTGCGGATCAGTCTCAATTGCCACCACCGCCTCGGCCTGTCTTGCTTGCGCCAGCCGCTTCAGCCGCATAGCGGGCGTCTCCGCCGTCGGCTTACCCAGCACTACAGCAACCGTTAGCGGGTGACCGAAATAATTTTGCAGCGCCAGCCGCAATTTGTCGCTGTGGCTATCGTTGAACAGCGCTGCATGACCACTATCCAGCACAAATTCCAGGTCATTGCCGCTGCGCTGCCTCACCTCACAGTGAGAGGCAATGTTGTACATCATGCCCGTTAGACCGAGTAACTCGAGCAGTTGCCACCAGTTGCCGATAATGAGGGCATCCAGTGTTACGCCCCCGGCGGGGCTCACTATTGAGTCAGCGCTGGCTGCTGCTTGCTCGGTCGGTATCGCCGGAACAATTGCCGCCTCTACTACTCTGGTTTCGACCTTTACGCTGGTATCGATATCGCTTGCGGAACTCCTCACGACCGGCGCGCTGAGTACCTCAGGTGACTTTTTTACGGGGGCGCTGTCCTCCCTGCCAGCGACAGGAGACGACTCCACATTCTGTAAATCTTCCGGTCGCACGCTGTCATCGATCACAGCGGCGGGACGAAAGGCCAACATGCGCAGCAGTATCATTTCAAAGCCCCGGCGTGGATCCGGAGACAGCGCAAAATCACGTTTGCCATTCAGCGCCATCTGGTAAAACAATTGGGTGTCTTCGGCTGTGATGGCACGCGCAATCTGAGCTACTCGCTCGGCATCTCCCCAGCTGTTATCGATGGCGTTGGGCACTACCTGGGCGGTGGCGACGCGGTGAATCAGTGATAGAAGTTCGTCGAGGCTGCCGGCAAAATCCGGTGCAAATTCCGACATGCGCTGCACCACGCCCAGCACCGTCGCCGGGTCTCCCTCGCTGATAGCCTCTAACAGCTCAAATACATACCCCAGATCCACGCTACCAAGCATGCTGCGTACATCGGCTTCATTGACTTTTCCGGACCCGAAGGCAATGGCCTGGTCCGTCAGGCTCAGTGCATCGCGCATACTGCCGGATGCGGCTCTCCCCAACAGCCACAATGCGGGCTCCTCGAACCCGACCATCTCCTGATCCAATACCATACCCAAATGCCCGACAATCTGCTCGGGCGGCATGTTTTTGAGATTGAACTGCAGGCAGCGGGACAGCACCGTGGCCGGCAGCTTTTGCGGGTCTGTGGTGGCCAGCAAGAATTTGACGTGAGGTGGCGGCTCTTCGAGTGTCTTCAGCAAGGCGTTAAAACTGTGCGCAGAGAGCATGTGAACTTCGTCAATCAGATAGATCTTATAGCGCGAGCGGGTGGGCGCGTACTGCACGTTGTCCAGCAATTCCCGCGTATCCTCGACCTTGGTACGCGATGCCGCATCGACTTCGAGCAAGTCGACACTGCGCCCCTCCGCGATCTCCAGGCAGGAAGAGCAACTACCGCAGGGCTCGGAGCTCACTCCGACGTCGCAATTGAGACATTTGGCAAGAATGCGGGCGATGGTGGTTTTGCCCACTCCTCGGGTGCCTGTAAACAGATAGGCGTGATGGAGCCGATCGCGATCCAGCGCATTAATCAACGCCTGGAGCACGTGCTCCTGGCCGACCATCTCTCGAAAGGATCTGGGTCGCCATTTACGCGCTAAAACCTGATAGGACATCCCTGGATTGCCTTACTTTCTCGAAAAGAGAAACAGAATACACCAGCACGAGAGTCACAGAAACAGCGGGCGGCCGGAATTTAAAAATGGAGGCGACCCAGACAGCCACACCCCGGCACACGAGTCGGTAACTACCGTTGCTCCCTTCCGGGCCTGGCGGAGTTCACTACCTATCATTGCGAGGGGACCACCTGGATCACCATAACATCTGCGCTGAGATAGAATCCCCCCTGCAGACGGCGCATATTTTGCGTCAATAGAGTGGTCGCTGCAAGTAATGATCCCGATCTATACTTGACACCTATGTAAGAAGGTATAACATAAATGTTAATCTGTCTTACATTAAAAGCCCATATGACGTCTTTAAAAGACCACCATCCCGGACAATCTCCTCGCTGGCGCACCAATATTGTCGGCCTTGCCGCGGCCGTTACGATTGTCATCCTGCTAACAGCCCTGATAAATTTCCGTGCGGCGCTGTCGGCGAACCCCAGTCCGCGATCACCTCT
>CAWWAG010000007.1:0-85292 GCA_963934845.1 uncultured Halioglobus sp.
GACCGGGTCACGCCAGACCGGGTCACGCCAGACCGGGTCACGCCAGACCGGGTCAACCACGCCTCATTAATGCCGAGTGCGGCGCGATGTATTTCTCTGGATCGCTGCCCACTGTGATCCGGTGCAGCAGCCTGTCATAGCCGTCGTAGCCCCCGTAGGCCCTATGCAAAACGCTACGATTATCCCAGAGTATGAACATATGCTCCCGCCATTTGTGGGTGTATTGAAACTCTTCGCGGGTTTGCCATTCATGCAGCTCCAGCAGCAACGCCAGCGCCTCGTCATCGGGCATCCCCTCCACCCCCATGATATACCCAAGGCACCCGAGTAAGGTTTCCCTACCGCTTTCAGGGTGGCGGAAGATAAACGGATGCCCCCTGACTTCACGGGCATCCTCTGAGCAGTGAATCGCCATACTGCGACCGGCAGCTTGATCCTTCTCCCCGTAGATCCCGTCCGGTGCATAAGCTGCGCCAGCCGAGTGCAGCGCGATACGTCCTTCGAGCTTCGCGCGCAGTCCAGCGGGTATTTCCGCCAGTGCCTTTTGTTGGTTGACGAAACCGGTTTCGCCACCGATCGGCGGTATCACCAGACTGTACAGGCAGGTGCCAATAGGCGGCTCCTCGAGAAAACTCCAGTCGGAGTGCCAATTCTCGGCGAACAGCGGGCCTTTTTCGTCCGCTTTGCGAGTTAGTGCCACAATATACTCACTACCCTCCATGGGCCGGAAAAAGGGCTCGCTGCCAAACGCACCAAAGCTCTGCACAAACCGCTCCAGGTCGGTATCAGACAATGTCTGGTCAGGAAACGCCAGCACATGGTGCTCCAGCCAGGCAGCTCGCACAGCCCGAATTGTCGCGGCATCCAGGCAAGTGGATAAATCCACCCCCATCACTGCGGCACCACAAGCCTGGCCTGAGGGCGTGACTTCTATCATGGCATATCTCCTGTGCGCTCTCGGATAATCGAATCCGCGTCAGGACTGAGTCTAAAGCGTGTTCAGCCGCCCCGCAATTTTGTCGATGAACTGAGTAAAAGGAACATACCAATGATAGCCTGGACAGAACAATAGCAAATGATCAGGGATATGGTGCGCGATTTCATCGAAAAGGAAATCGTACCGCACATAGACGACCTCGAGTACAACAGCCTGCCGCCCTACGATATCCTGCGCAAACTATTCAAAACCTTCAGTATAGATGAACTGGCCCGTGCCAACCCATCATTAAAACCAGCCGTCACTGCCAGGGCCTGATAAACGCGATGGGAGAATCAGAGGCCGGGTATATGAGCGAAACACGCGTGGAACAGTTGATGCGCGACGCGAAAATTCTGCAAATCTACGCTGAAACCGATGAAATACAAATTGTGGCGATTAAGGCGTATCTGTATGCCCCGCCGCTTGACTTAGTAGGCCTGGCTTCCTATTATCCAGTCGGATAACTAAAATAGTCAGGCGCAACTAAAACGCTTTCGAAAATACTTACCACAGACAAATACCCCTCTTCCTATACCACGCCGGCGGCTATCACTCGCCCCGAGGAGCAACGACCATGCCAGCAAAAGCAATAAGAAAGTATTCTACCGCGGCCGCACTCATAGTCTCCGGACTAGCGGCAACCGCCCACGGCCAAAGCCTGCTGGAGGAAGTTGTCGTCACTGCACAGAAACGCCCGGAGAGCATGCAGGAAGTCCCCCTGTCAGTCACCATCCTGAATGCGGATCTGTTGCAGCAGGCGCGTATTTTCCGCGCTGAAGACCTAGTCAAATTGGCGCCTTCACTCACGCTGCAGGACGGCGGCGAGTCCCGCAGTTCGTCATTCAACATTCGCGGTATTGGCACTCAATCGTTCAGCTCGGGGGTGGAACCCAGTGTATCGACCGTAGTGGACGGGGTAGTGATGGGGCGTTCCGGTATGGCCTTTGCCCAACTGATGGATGTCGCCCGGGTTGAGATTCTGCGTGGCCCCCAGGGCACACTGTTTGGAAAAAATGCCAGCGCCGGTGTCGTGAACATTATTACCAAAGATCCGACACAGGCATTTGAAGCCAATATTATGACCGCGTTGGAAGACGATATGTACAGAATAGAGGGTGCAACCTCGGTCCCACTCACCAACGACCTGGCCCTGCGTATCGCCGCGGCGCAATTAAAAAGTGATGGCTATCTGCACAATCGTGACGACGGTAATGACCTTAACGACAGCAACAATAAAGCGGTGCGGGCCAAGCTGCTTTGGACTACCACCGATACTCTGGAATTCAAGTTAACCGCGAATTACGCCGAATCGAACGGCGACTGCTGCCAGATGACGCCGCGAATTACGACCGATATACCCTCACCTCTTTTCGGGAATCAGGACGAACAGATCGCCCCGGTTACCGGTAGTAAAGATAATTTTGACGTCAATGTCGGCGCACCGGTATTTCAGGATTCGGATATGTCCGGGGTCGCGCTAGAAGCCAACTGGGATCTCAGCCTGTTTACTCTGACATCCATTACCGCAGGTCAGAAATGGAAAATTCACAGCAATGTCGATGTGGACGGCTCACCCCTGGCCTGGCTGGATTTGAATGAAGGGCAAAGCAAGCAGCAGCAGTTCAGCCAGGAGCTGCGTTTGGCCTCACCGGAAGAAGACAAGCTGAACTATGTGATCGGTGCGTACTACTTCGACCAGAAACTGGACCGTGAATTCGCACGTGAGTTGTTCCTGGCGCTTCCCAATCCAGAGACGGGGTTTGCGGGGTCGGGCTACAAATCCGCCTTTGACTCCAGCACTGACACCACCAACTATGCCTTTTTTGGTCAGCTTACCTACGATGTGACGATGGATATCCGGCTCATCGCTGGCGCCCGGTATACCCACGATGATCTGGATTTCGATTTTGAGCGTACCGGTTTGTTGATTCAGGGCGGCGTACCCATTCCGCCTCAGCCCAAGTTCTCAGATGACACAAGCAACGGCGACACTACCTACAAGATTGGCGCTCAGTGGGACCTGAACGATCAAAACATGGCCTATGCCACCTGGAGCCAAGGCTATAAAAGCGAAGCCTACAATATCGTGTTCGAGATGTCCCCCGGTCAACCACCCGTCCCCGCAGAGACCAGCGAGGCTTACGAAGTGGGCCTGAAGAGCACGCTGTTCGATGATCGCCTGATCCTGAATACAGCGGCTTTTTACACGACTTTCCAGGATTTCCAGTCGCAGGCCCAGGACGCCACCAGTGGCCAGTTCAGCCTGCTGAGTATTGGCGATGTCGAGACTTATGGTATTGAGGTCGACATGATGGCGCGCCCTATGACCAACTGGGACATTTTCGGCGGCTTCGCGTGGGTTAACACCGAAATCAAGGATCTGGAGCGCGGGCCATGTAGCCCGGCACAGGTCGCAAAACCGGGCTCGCAGTGCGCACTCTTCGGCTATCAGGACATTCGCGGTGAAGGAATGCCCTACTCCCCCAAGTACAAGTTCACACTGTCATCGCGCTATACGATTCCATTGGACACCTCGTTCGATATTGCACTTGCCGCGACATATCGCTGGCAGGATGATGTGTTGTACGCGTTAGATCAAGACAAGAACAAAGTACAAGACGCCTACAGCGTGGTAGACCTGTCGATCGCATTGGTAGATGACGCCGGCCACTACGAGGTCAGCGTGTACGTCAACAACGCGCTGGACGAAAACTATGCCAACGCTATCCTGCAAAACAATGTGTTCAGTGCCCCTGCGAGGGGCGCGCTGCCCTACGACCAATTCCTGTCTCGCGACGCGGAACGCCGTGTGGGTGTCGAACTGCGCTATTTTTGGCTGTAAGGCCGGAACACTCGTATTCAGGAAGGATCGTTTATGCGGTCAGCGGGCGAGCTCAGTCGCTAGCTGCTGCAGGCCGCATGAACATCACCAGGAGGGAATCGGCGTAGGCATCGATTACGCACGCATCGGCGACATCGATGCTGTGCGCCAAGCGAATTTCCCGCGCCAGCATAAAGGGCGACTGTGCCGCCGCGGTGAACATATAGATGTAGTCTAGGAATGGGATGTCGGGAAACATACCCTCGGCCACGACACCCTCGAAATTCGCTCTCAACAGATCATGCTCCGGTTTGATAAACCGCTCAATCGCCCAGCGCAAGCGTTCTGAATCGCGGATTGACTCCTGCACCATAATTCGGGCGTGCTCGGGGTGCTTCGCACAATAACGGACATAGCGCCGCAACCAGCGTTTGGTTCGCTCATACAACGGCAGTTCAAGCTCATCCGGAGATGGTTGCAACTGCTGGTTTTGGCGTTCAAATAAAAACTCGACAGCCGCTTTCCACAGTCCATCCTTATCACCAAAGTAATAGCCAATCAGGGCGTGATTCACACCCGCTTCGGATGCCATTTCCCGAATACCCGCGCCCTCGAAACCACGTTCAGCAAACATAATGAGTGCACATTGCAAAATGCGGGCACGCGTAACCTCTTTCTGTTCTTGGCGGGTCAGGCGTACGGTCAACTTGTCTTCCGGGGAATCAGACATTCAAACGATCCCGAAGTCCCGCAGCGAACACAGCGAGGTGCGCAAAAATCGTATCAACTTCAAATCGTTAACCCGCTACATGGCCACATCACTCACCGAGACCGCTGGCTGGGTTGGACGCGAAGCGGCCATCGCGATTTTCAGGATTAACGTATGCATAAAACTGGTATACAGTATATAACTGATAGCGGGCAGAGACACTCCTTAACGCGCCGGACGCTTGAACTCCATATCAGCACCTGCAGTAAAATGTAGAAATTTAGCGTCCCTGGCCAGCGGCAATTCGCACTGTGCAGCGCGGGCAATCTGGCGACCACGCAATCTGTCATCGCTGCACTGGAACGGGATGCCAAGGACAATGCGCCGCCCTGTGCGGAATGATCTCTATGGTGGCAACCATCCGCAGCAACCTGGGCGTCGAACCGCCGGTAGAAATCTATCTCCTGAACGGGCGAGCTGAAGCCGCGACGCTACCTGAAGTAGTACTCGCTCATTGGTACCGAGACCATAGTATTGAAGTCGCAAAAGCCTGCTAACTCTTCCAGCATCGCGGCAACCGCTTCGGCCGTGCCGAAATAGCGTTCATCATCGGTATAATCGGCCAGGTCCCGAAAATGCTCACACACAATGGCCCGATAGGCAGGCGCGCTTGCCGTCAGTGGGCGCGCCACCGCATTGCGCACATAGGACCAGCGCAGCGGGTGCAGATCGAAAGAGGCCGCAGAATGGAGGACCTGCCAGTTATGGTAAAACTGTTCGTTGGTCACGTTCACTGGTTTACCGTTGGCGCCAAACTGCGTGACGCCGGGCCGCCGCTCGCCTCCCTCCCATACCGGATCGAAGTGCTGGGGAACGGACTCTGTTACCAAATAGCCCTCAACCGATGCACTGATCTCACGCAAACTGGCCTCGATGGGCGCGCGCTCATCCAGACAGTCGTGCCAATAGGCGACTGCTGCAGATAGCGTCTGCCACGGCCCAATCAAGCGACCTGGCGCCTGCTGCTCAATCGCCACATTGAGATCTGCGATATTGATGGTCAATTGTGACGAGCCCAATGATTGCAAATGCGGCACCACGCGAGTGAGTAGTTCTTCTCTGAACGACTCTACCGACATCTCAGATAGCTTCTCCAATAGGTAAATACTTTTTTCCATTGTGCGCTCCACACATTACCAAGCCTACGCAGGGCCCTCGGCCAAGACGAGAAATTAGCGGGTCTGTTCCCGGTAAATGGCTTCCGCCCGTTGTTTGAGGCCAGCGGCGCAATCGTTAAACCCTTTTTCGACAATCGCCCCCATTTGCTCAATCATTGGCCCGGCAAACTCACCGCCAAATTTATCGATCGTCACGTAGCGACAACTGCGGTCATCGACAGGTGTGATGCTTTGAGTACGGTCGGCGTGAACCGGGTCATCGGGCTTGTTCTCCATCGACCAGATGATGGTGTGAATGGGCTCGATTTTCGTTACATACTCCACCTGTAACTGCGGTCCGCTACCCATATCAACCTGCATTTCAAGCGGCGAACCGACGACCGGCTTACCCTTCATACCGGGGCAAAATGTATTCCACAAACCGTAGTTATCGAAATCCAGGATAATGTCCCAGACAATCTGGGCCGGTGCGTTAATAATAATCTCCTCGCTGGAGACGCTGCTTTCGGTAATCATTCCCTAGCTCCTCTAATACTGGTTAGTACCTACGCGGGAAAAGCCTCTGACTTTTTTAAGCCGATTAATTTCCAAAACTGACCCCGCCATTCACCCGCCACGCCTGGCCATTTACCCACTCGCCGTCGTCGGACAACAGAAAAGTGACCGCGCCGGCAATATCCTCCGACGCACCATGACGGGGACTGCGGGCCCCTCTGAGCATCCAGTCTTTCATCGACTGGTCCATATTGGCGTCCAACTGCTCGGTCAGCACGAACCCCGGGGAAAGGGCATTGCAGCGTATACCCTTCTGGCCCCACTTCGAGGCGACATGGCGGCACAACGAATTGATCGCGGCCTTGGACGCGGCATAGGCTGGCCGCTCCGGCTCGCCTGCGATCGCCGCGTCTGAGGAGGTCAATACAATGGCACCGCGCTCCTGCGCCAACATCGTTGGCAATACCGCACGCACCAACTGCACTGTGCCAAGCAGATTCACCCGCAGGGTGCGCTCCCACACGGCGCTGTCATTACTGAGAATATCTCCATCCACAAGAACGGTTTGCAGATCCGCTACGTTGGCGAACAAGCCGTCCAGCCGACCAAAATGCGCGACGGCCGACTCCACCAATGTGTTGATGCTGAGTTCTTCGGCCTGATCGTATTCCCAGGCAATTACCTCACCGCCGGCAGCATTCAACTCGGTGGCCAGCGCTTGGGTCCCCACTATATTAAAATCGCCAATGCCAACGCTGGCGCCTTCCGCGCTCAGGCGGCGCACTGTCGCGGCGCCAATGCCGGTGGCACCACCGCAGACCAGGATGGCCTTACCCGGTAGATTCTTCATAATAATGCTCTCTCCTGTCACACTCTCTCTCATGGTACACACATGAGAATTTGAGTGGACCAGACGAATGTGCAAGTATCCATACCGGCCGCGCCAATATCGATAGCGAAAGCTAACTAACATCCTAATGAGAACAAAATTGCTATGAAGCTTCTCGCATTTATCTGGAACAGGATCACTGCCGTGATCAGTACACTGCTACTGCTGCTGGTGATCATCGCGCTGGTAATCGGCTATCGATTGGCCTCTGGCGGGCAATCCGATGACGACGCCCGGCTTAAAAACAAACAGGACTACCTGGCACAAATTGCCCAACACAAGGTCACAGCAAAAAGCGCACCCAATATTGTTTTCATCCTGTACGACGACATGGGATACGGCGACATCGGCGCGGGCGCCGAGAGCAGTGTAATGATTGCCACACCCAATATTAACCAGCTCGCCGCCGACGGTGTCGTACTCACTGACTTCCATTCGCCAGCACCGGTCTGCACACCTGCCCGTGTCGGCTATCTCACCGGACGGCTGGCACCTCGCGCCGGACTCCCCAATGTGGTGTTTCCCACTGACAGTGCCAAGAGCTTCTTTTTCAGTACCGTTGCCGCGCCCCACGCCAACGTTCGCTTGCCCGCAGAAGAAATTACGCTGGCAGACCTGCTCAAGGCCGCCGGTTATGCTACCGGCATGGTGGGCAAGTGGCATATCGGCGATCGCAGTCCCTCACTGCCCAACGACATGGGCTTTGACAGCTATTACGGCGCCTTGTACAGCAATGACATGGAACCTTTTGCACTGTATGCCAACCGCGAGATCGCCGTCGAGGCCCCGGTTGACCAGCGCTACCTGACAGAGCGCTACACCGACGCAGCAACCGCGTTTATCGAGCAGCATGCACAGCAACCCTTCTTCCTCTACTTTGCCCACAATTTTCCCCACGACCCGTTGTCTGTGAGAGAGGAGCGCAGCGGTAAGTCCAGAGCCGGACTCTACGGGGATGTGCTGGAGGAGATCGACGACAGTGTCGGCGCCATCGTCGCCACACTGGAGCGCACCGGAAATCTGGAGAACACGCTGATCATCATCACCTCGGACAATGGACCGTGGTTCCTCGGCGACGCCGGCGACCAGCGCGGCCGCAAGGGCAACACCTTCGAGGGTGGTATGCGCGTACCATTCATCGCGTATTGGCCCGCAGCGATTGCACCTGGGAGGACGGAACAAGCGATGGCCATGGGTATCGATCTGCTGCCCACCGTACTGGACCTGCTGCAGCTACCACCGCCGACCGACCGCACACTCGATGGCCATAGCATTCTCAAGCTGCTGACGCAGGGTGGCCCCTCACCCCACGACTATCTGTACTACTATGATCAGGAGACGCTATTCGCGGTGCGAGATCAACACTTCAAGTACCGCGGTTCGAACAGTGTTTTTTACGGCACAGACGCCATGCCGGTCGCCGCGGGAATACCGCAGAAAGAATGGCTGTTTGACCTGGAAGGCGACCCGCGTGAATCGTACGACACCTCCGATCGAAACCCGGAGAAACTGGCGCAGCTACGCGCCGCCTTCGAGGCCAAACAGCGCGAGATGGTAGACAACAAACGAGGCTGGAAATAATGAACCCTGTGAAATGCTCCCTCACTGGCATCGCGCTGGCATCCCTGTTGCTTGTGGCCTGCCAAAGCCCTCCACAGATTCAAACTGGCCCCGACGCTGAGGTCATTCAGGGCAACCTGGTGCGCGTCGATAACACCAGCGCCAAATTGGTGTATGTGGATCCGGATGCCCCTTTCAGCAAATACACGGCGATACTGCTGGCTCCGCTGGGTGTCGACAATGTCGAGATCATCCAACCGTCAACGAGTTGGCGTCTGTCCGGGTACCGCAACTGGGAACTGACCGACACCGACAAACAGCGACTGCAACAGGATTTTCAGCAGGCGATGTTGAAGCAGCTGGCCCAAAAAGACGGTTTCCCGGTAATCGATGGCATCGGTGACAATGTGCTGCGCATTAGCGCCAAGCTGACCCGTATCGCGCCCACCGCCCCCAAGGACGACAATCGCTCCCGCCCACCAGGGCGCAGTCAGGTGATATCGGAAGGCGCGGGCAAGCTGAGTGTGGAGGTGACCTTTAGTGATTCTGAAACCGGTGAAGTACTGGCACTGGCCAAAGACACCCGCTCCGGCTCATCGCAGTGGGGTATCAACAATAGCCTGACCAACGCGGTCGAGGTGCGCCGGGTGTTTAACAGCTGGGCTCTACAGATAGCCAAGCAACTGGAACGCGTTTACAACAAAGCCCACTAAGCAAAAGGCGGGGCGGCCACTACTGTTCCGAAAATGCTTTCTTGCCGTCATTGTAAGTCGTTATCGCGCTGGCCACCTTGGCCTCGTCGTACTCGCGCAGACCGCTTAACAACATATGCTTTTTGCCACGTCCGACCACTTCGCCACCATCTTCAAGATGGAAAGCCAGTTCGACACTGCCGCGCTTGCCGTTAATTTCAAGCGTATTGTAATCGCCCTTTAGCAGGGGATTGGCGATGTCCAGTCGGTCGAGATCGATTGTCATGCTCTGGTAGATCACCATGGGACGGTCGGGATTAATCATCATCTTTTGTTCGGCGAGCAGTGGCACCAGGATGTGCGGAAAGGTCTGCCCTGAAAACTGCACATAGCTTTGTGTGAGGTTCTGGATTAGTAACTCCGCCGGGGTGGTGTCGCCTGCGCGCTTGACGCGTAAATACTCACGACCGTTGGTGTCGTTGATAAGCAGCTCACCCGATGGCTCTGGCAACACCAGTTCCACGCCGGCCGTCACCATGCCGGAGAAGACAAACTCCATGTGTTGGCTGATGCCATACTTGGCCAACATGATGGCAAACAGCAAATCACCAGGGATGCAAAAGCGCGTGGCATCGGCATCGTGCAGGGGATTGAAATCGTTCGCCATCTGTTTCGCAAAGTTACTACCCTGCTCTCGCGTGAAGCTGATGCGGCTGTTGGGCTCGCTAAAGTATTGATCGATGATCATGGTGGGGGAGTTCGCCTGTGATGGTCGTAGTAGGTCTAATTGTGCAGTTTAGCAGGAAAATCGTGAGTGCCGGCACCCTCTTCAATCCAGCCAGGTACTGGCCCGCAGCGGTAGATTAATTGTCCGGCACACCCCCGACTCACCCGACTCACCCGGCTCGAATGTCCGTATCTGCGGCTGCAGCGGTGCAGCGGGTAGTCAGTGTCATCACGTGGCGCCAGTTGTGGATCAAAAACGCTGAATGTTCTTGCCGATAATTCTGTCACGTACTTTCCAGAACAGGTTGTCGGGGTTGACCACAATGATGAAAACGCGGCGCAGTCGGTCTTCTGGGCAATCGATCGGCCTGACAGCGTGCCAGCCATGATCGCCCCGCTGTATAAGGGCACTGTAGTTGCCAATGGATTTGCACTCGGTAATACCGTCGAATGCGTCCAGCGCGGGTGCGGAGTTGTAGTCCAGGCGCCCGCCATCATCCAGGATCAACGTCGCGCCACCCCAGGCGGGGTCCCAATCGTCTTTCGAATTGAAATAGAACAGGTGTGAACCGTGTTCGCGGCGAGAATCGCAATGCGGCGAAACATCGGCACCACTGGGCGTATAGTGCCAATGGAAACGAAACTCCACCTTTTTTGCCCCCAGCAGTCGCTCTATTTCCCTGCGGTAAGCGTCGGAGCAAAGTTCTCCAATAAATTCCTTCCAGGGCGCGGGCACCGGCATATCCGGCGTATATTCCAGCGAGTAGCGATCGTGTGGCGCCTGTCCGGCGCGGCGCTCACCACCAAATTTTTTATCGAACATATCCAGCGATGGCATATTGGCCAGCAAATCCTGAAAACCCGACGCCGTCAGTACTCCCTCACCGTTGTAATAGGGGAAAGGCCTCGTCGCCAGAAAATTCGCCGTTTCCAGATTGCGCAATTTCTCAATATTCAGGTATTTCATACCACCCTCGCTTTTAAATCAGGAGTGCGATCCAATACCTCAAAGGCATCGTGCCGCACATGATTCTTGCGCATTTCGTCCCGCAACAGTTCCTCACTGACATGCCCGACTTTCAGACACTCTTTCAGCAGCCCGAAGAAAAAATCCTGCTGGGCAAGATCCGGATGTTCCCGGTAGCGCCCTAAAAGACCGTAGTCGCCGAACACTTTTGCCCGCAGCCGATTGGCGGTCGCCAACAGTGGCTTATCCTTGAATTTATCGGCTGGCGTGTAATCCACGGGCAAACCAGTTTTCCAGGGCTGCGTCTTGCGCTTGGTGTTGTGCAGCATGCGCGTGTGGCTATCGAGATGATCGAAATCGTTCCAGCAGTCAGGCAGATAGCCCATATTAGCCGGGTCTTCATAGCCCAGCACCATCCACTCCTTGTAATCTTTCTCACAGCGAAACAGCTGATCAAACTCAGCCTCGGCATCCCAGTGTTGCAAGCGCGCGCAGTCGAGCAATAGCACACTAGTGGCCACCTGGTCGCGCTTGCCTTCTTTGCCAGACCGGTGGCGCCCCATGACCGCAGCGCCCTCCATGTCCATTTCCAGCAATTCGCCGACATCACCCACGGCAAATACATCAGGATCGGTCACCACGGCCCGCCCCTGCCAGCTCATCAATTTGGGCGGCAGAAAACGCAGTGGCGTAAAGGACTGCAGGTCGTCCATGTGCCAGACCCGGCTGGTACCGCCGCGCAGGAAGCTCTGTCCCTCTTTCGCACTCAGATAGGGGTAGTCACGCGTATGAATGAACTGCACATCAAACGCGTCGGCGTTGGATGAATTGCGGCGAAAGGAATACTCGGACACCAACGCACCCAGCCACTGCCGTTCATTGGTGTGAATAAAAACACACTTGTCGCTCACGGAACTACCCCGCTTCGGCGCTGGTATAACCAAATACTGGCAGAAGCTTTGAATCTACCATGGCATCCAGCTCCGCAACTTGATCGTCGTCAAAATAATCGCGGTAACCGCCAACCTTGGCCTTGCGGACCTTGAAGGTATTGGGATCGTTGACGTCCTTAGCTTGCACGCGGCTGCCGCTGCGCCAGAAATAATTGTCCTGCTCTTTCTTGCGCAGATTTTCTACCGAGGCAAATTCAGCCGTATCGCTTAGGAAGTCCGCATTGGCTTCCATACCCAGAAACTCAACAATGCGCGCCATCTCGCGCTCCGGATGCGTGCGCAAATCCTCGTAGCGTACCACCAGCAAATTCTTTATCTGCGGCAATTCCCGCGCCCAGTTGTTCAGGAAGTCGACAATGTGCGCAAGCCCCTGCTCTTCGCCCTTAACGAAATCATAGACCGAGATATCCGCCTCATGCGACGGATACTTGTTCATGGCCTTTTTCTCCGGGCGCATGCGATACTTCCACTGGAAAAACTGGGAGACAGCAACGTCGAGCGGATTGCGCACCAGCAGTACCGTTTTCTTGTCGTAAAAGTCTTTCTTGGAATTGACGTTGCCCGTGAAACCGCGCAGATAGTTATCGTGAGTGAAGAATATTTTGGGGATGTTCTTGTTGAGACGTTTGAAATTGTCAAACCCCATCAATATATTGTCGGGTAATTTGTACACCAACTGGTAGTAGCGCGAGATCATCACTCGCACCCAAGTACGCCCACTTTTGCCGTAGGAGGCAAAAATGTACTCACAGTTGTTGTACTTCCAGAACTCTTCTTTGCCACGACGCCAGCGCTGCAGCTCATGCGCCCTGGCCTCTGGTAAAAATACCGAAATCGCGCGTACCAACCACTTGATTAGCCGCTTGATAATCATGTGCATGTAGAATTCCCCTGATCAGGGCAGAGTGGAGCGGCGAAGGTTATAGGATGCACAGGCTATTCTCAAGATTGTCTGGTATTTTTAACGGCTTTCGCTGCTCCTGTGCAAGCAGTTGATTTGCAACAAAATAATAAGGCGACGCAGCCTTCGCGCGAATCGAGCTCAACCGTGTATAATTGTGACGGATCAGACACCTGTTGGCGCCTTCGGAAACCGCGTGGCACCGCAATGTTGATCTAAAATCATTCGTTTTATTATTATGGTTGCCCTCCATGTCCAAGCTACCCGGATTTCTCCTTGTGTTGCTCTCCCTCTCGATAACAGGCCCTGCGCAGGCTAGCGAGAATACAGTTCCCAGCCTACCGAGCTGGCAAGTGCTGGAATACGAACAAAAAGCCTTCTGGGCCACTGCCCGCTCACGGATCGAGGTTCTCCCGGTCGCCGGCAAGCCAAACGTGTGGGTGCTGGAAGTCCTGAGCTCGGTTGTGGACAATTCCGAGCAGCTAAAAGTGAGTTTTGATCCCGCCACCGGTGGCGTCTTCTCCCGCTCTCGCACCAGCAGCAGCAAAGAAGAGCAGCGCATGAAATCCTACCAGTACGAAGCGGATTACATACTGCGAGAGCGTCGCAATTCTCCCGCTAACACCGAGGCACCGCCTGCCCAGTGGCCGGTCACCAACACCAAATATGTGAAATACCCAGCCTCCAGGGGCAGCACCGTTGTCACCAGTCCTTACATGCTGGTGCCCCTCGCCTCGCAGTTGCAGACCCAGGGACCGGGCAAATCCATGGAAGTGATCGTGAACACCGATTTGAATTTCTATCGCGTAAAGCTTACCAGCGGTAATGGCATTCCAATAGACGCCGATTACAAGGTTACCGGGCAGGAGAGAGTCAGCGGCAAGGTCGAGACACGGGCCGTGGCCATACAGGCCAGCCCCGAAGGTACCCCGGAAGATGACAATGATTTCAGCGTGCTGGGACTGGAAGGTGAGGTCATTCTGTTTTTTGATCCCAAAACCGGCTTGCCACTGCAGATCCGCGGCGATGCCCCGCGCATTGGCGGTACCGAAATCAATCTTAAATCTGTGACTATGAGGACAGCGCCGTAGTGAAATCGCCGGCCTACCCGGTAGGTTTGATCAGCAATCCCGGTAGCGGCCACAACCGAGACCAGTTCGAGGGGATTCGTTCGCGTATTGAGCAGTATCCCGATATACATCACCGCATCACCCACAGTACAGCGGATATCACACCCGCACTGCAGGAACTTGCAGACCTGAATATTGGCGTACTGGCGATAAACGGCGGCGACGGCACGGTGTCAGCAATTTTGGGCGAATTGCTGGAATCCAAAGTCTTTGAGCGCCCGCCAATTATTGCGATACTGCCAGGTGGCACGGCAAATATGAACGCGGGTGATATCGGCGTGCGCGGCTCCCTGCGCAAGGCAACGACACACTTCTGCCAGTGGTGCGAAGGCGGGCGAGATACAACAGGAAAATTGATGCAACGTACGCTGATGCGAGTGATGACCGATGACGATACGGTCCCTCGGTACTGCATGTTCCTCGGGGGCGGCGCTGTCATTCACGGTACCGAATACGCACACCGGGAAATACACTCTCGCGGCCTGCGCGACGATTTCAGCCTCGCTCTGGGTACGCTGCGCACGGTGTGGGGCGTGCTGCGCAACGACCCCACGTTCAACCGGCATGTCGACATCACACTGACTCTGGATGACGGCGAACCGACACAATACGACACTCTCATCCTCGCCGTGAGCACGCTACAACGCCTGTCCTTTGGCATGCGCCCCTTCTGGAGCAAGGAACCGGGCACAATTCGCCTGACTCTTATGGAACAGGGCTGTAAGCGCTTCGCGCTCACCTTTTTCTCCATTGTGCGCGGCCACCCCAGCCGCAATGCGGTGCCCCCGAGTGGCTACCGCAGCCACAACGCCAATCGGATTCGGTTGGCGATGACGGGCAAAATCAATCTCGACGGTGAACTGGTAGAAGTCGCCAGCGCAGCGCAGATTAACGCCAGCGAACCACTGGATTTTTTGCGCCTGTGAACACCTACCCGTTTGTCGCCGGCCCAGATGCCGCCAAAGATCCAACGCTTGCCGCGTTGCTGGCGCAACTACAGGGGCGCTATAGCGGCACCATTTGCTGCACACTGGTGTATGGCTCCTGTTTGCGCAGCGGCGATATCTACGACGGACTGCTCGATCTGTACCTGATCTGCGATCGCTATAGTACCGCGTATCAAAGCCCAGTGCTGGCAGCAGCCAACTGGCTGCTGCCGCCCAATGTTTTCTACGCCGAACAAAGCGCGATGGGGGACGCGCCCGCAAGCAAGATGCTGCGTAGCAAAGTCACGGTGATTTCCCTGTGGGACTTCCAGCGAGGGTGCACACCGGTGTGGTTCGAGTCGTATATCTGGGGTCGCTTCGCACAGCCGACGCGTATGCTGAGCGTCCGCAACGAACAAATACGGGAACAGATACAGGCCGCACTAACCCAGGCAACACACACGCTGCTGCGTAACGCCCTGCCGGTACTGGCGCCCGAGGGCAGCCTCACATCACTTTGGGAGCGCTCGCTGGGCCTGAGTTATGCGACTGAGTTGCGCACCGAGCGCAGTGATCGGGCAAAGGAACTGGCGCAATATTCCCGGGATTTCTACAACACCATGAGTCACTATCACGCGCCACGCCTTGGCTACGGCTTTATGCTGTATGAGGAGGAGGGGGAGTGGTATTACCGCTGCCAGATTGGCCGTCTCAAACGTAGCACCTCGGCAGCGGCATGGGCGCTGCGCCGCGGACAGGGTAAGCTGCTATCGATAGCGAGGGTAGTCAAGGCCCTGTTTACCTTTGACGGCGGGCTCGATTACATCGCCTGGAAGCTGCAGCGCCATTCCGGCGAGGAAGTCCGCATCCCTGACAAGGTCAGGCGCGCGCCGCTCATCTATATGTGGGCGTTCTTCTGGGGCCTGTATCGCCGCGGTATCTTCAAGTAAACAGGCTCTATACCGCGTACTATTCACGCTGAAACCGGGCCCCGAAAAATGGAAAAACAGGCCGTATTCCTTTATAGTTTCCGCCCGACAAAGTTACCTTTTGACAGCTTGGCGAGCCCATGAAAGCCTGCGTATTTATCCAGACCAACCACAAGCAGATTACCGGTGCCATCGTCGCCGAGCATGCCCTGCGCCGCTATTCCACCAATAATGACAAGTTCGACGTGCAGATCATGGACACCCGTGACTACCCCTTCTTTGCCGCGCGCGAAGGCCAGGAATACCTGCGTGACGGTGTCAAACGGACCTGGATGAACGACGATTTGCAGTCTTTTACCCCGACCCGTTTCATGCCGCCTAAATTGATGGGCTACGAGGGCCGCGCCGTAGTCATTGACCCGGATATTTTTGCCGTCACCGACATCTGGGAGCTGCTCAGCCGCGACATGCAGGGCAAGGCGATCATGTGCCGCATGCGCTCCGGGCCCAAGGGGCTGGTGGACAAGTGCATGGCCAGCAGCGTAATGCTGCTCGACTGCGCACACCTCACCCATTGGGATGCGCACAAGAAGTTTGAGGCGATGTTTGATTTCACCCAGGATTACCAGCCCTGGATCTGCCTGAAAGAAGAACCTCGCGACAGCCTGGATTTTTTTGAATCCGAGTGGAACGATTTCGACAAATTCACGCTGCAGACCAAAATGCTGCACACCACACGGCGCAAGACCCAGCCGTGGAAAACCGGATTGCCCACCGACTGGCGTCCAGCTGAGCGATTCCGGCTGTTCCCGCCTGCCGCGTGGGTGATGCGAGCGCGGCGCAAGCTGTTTGGCGAGTACGCCTTTCTGGGGAATTACAAACAGCACCCCGACCACAACCAGGAGGTGTTTTTCTTTGGCCTGCTCAAGGAATGCGTGCAACATGGCAAAATTAGCGAAGATTTTTTGCGCAAGGAAATGGCGCAAAACCATGTGCGTCACGACGCCCTGGAAATTCTGGCGCAAACGCCTGATCTACCCCCCGCCCCGCTGCACCCCCTTACTGCGCTGTCACAAGCTGCCTGACCGCCCGCACCGCCCGCTGTAAATCTGCGCGCACCATAGAGTCCTGTTTGACCGGCGTAGCAGCAACCTGCATCTGCGACAGCAATGCCTGCGCAGCCGGGGCAACCGTCTCGTGCGCCAGCCACTGCGCCCTGCCAGAATCCACCAGCATATCCTGAATATTGCCGATATCCCGCTGCATACGCCTCGGGCCAAAGCGCATCGCCAACTGGTGGGTAAGAGGCTTGTAGCCGTAATTGTGCGGCAGGCGCCACCAGCTCCCGGCGTCGCCCACGTCAAAAATGTAAAGCGGCTTATCCGTATGCACCGCCTCGCCCAACATGGACATGGATTCTCCCGTCACGACAAAAGCATCCGCCAGCGCCAGCAGCCCCTGATAGGGGTTGTCACCCGGATCGCCCCAGCGATAACAGAAAAACGGCTGTTGCAGTTGCGCCTGCATCGCATCACCCGCCGCCTGTGATGTGCGCGGGCTGTCAGTTGCCAACACTGACCCACCGGTGGCCAGCGCCAGGTCCTGTGCCAGTCTTCCCAGCCGCTGCCCCTTTTTCGGCGTCATCACAAAGCGGCCGCTGTCGCCCCCCATCAATACTGCCACCCAGGGCCGCGGCAAATGCTCAAACTGTGGCCTGAAATGCTGGGCCCTTATGAGGTCCTCCACCGTAAACCGGTGCAGGGGCAGGCTGCTATGCACAATATTGGCCTGTTCAGGCAAAAAATACTGCGGCGTGGTGATAATCAGGTCCCATGTGGACAGGGGCGCCCAAGGGCGACCAATATGCACGAGGCGAGCCCTGCCGCCGGACTGCTGCTGAATCCAGCGTGCCACCGGCTCGTTGCGACGCCCAGCGCTGATGACGATATCCGGCCACGGCGCCGCGAGTTCACTCGACTGCGAGCGATCGATACCGGCCAGAGTGGCGCGCCTAACAAGATGCACCATCAGCTCGCGGGCGCGCGCCGTGATATGCTTCTCCTGATAGCCCCAGCCCAGCTCCTGCGCCAGCGCGCGCACCTGGGTATTATCGCCCGCCTTTTTGCCGAGTAGGCACCAGACTGTGATCGTTCCCTCACCCACGCGGCTTCCTCATCCAAAAATTGCCAAAGCCAGTCGTTTATGGAACAGCGTGCTGGCGGTAAACTATCCTACAGATTACTCGCGAGAAGAAACAGTTTGAAACCCACAGTCTTCATACATACCAACCACAAGCAAAGGCTGGGCGCGCTGGTGAGCCGCTATTCACTGCGCAAGCGCTCCGCACACGCCAACCAGTTCGATGTGAAGCTGGTAGAGGTGAAGGACTACCCCTGTATGCTGGCGCGCGAAGGGCAACCCTACCGCCGTGACGGCGAAATGCGACCATGGCTGAACGACGACCTGCAATCCTTCACGCCGCTGCGCTTCTCACCACCACAGCTAATGAGCTACGAGGGCCGCGCTGTCATCATGGACCCGGACATTTTCGCCATTGGCGATATCTGGGAGCTGCTACAGCGCGATATGGCCGGTGCCGCGATCATGTGCCGGCCCAAATCCGGTCGCAAGGGCCGCAAAGGTGCCTTCGCCAGCAGTGTGATGCTACTGGATTGTGCCAAGCTCAAACACTGGCAATTTGAAAGCAACTTCGCCGAGATGTTCAAACCAGTGAAACGCGATTACATGGACTGGGTGTCGCTGAAGCTGGAAAAGCCCGGCACCATTGCCGCACTCGAAAGCCAATGGAACGATTTCGATCATCTAGACGCCAATACCAAACTGCTGCACAACACCAAACGTAAAACCCAGCCTTGGAAAACCGGCCTGAAGATCGACTATCGTCCCGCCGACACCTTTCAACTATTCCCCCCCCGTCACTGGCTGCGCCGCGGTCGCCGCGCGCTCTTTGGTGACTACAAGTTCGCCGGCACCTACGACGCTCACCCCGATCCCAGCCAGGAGGCCTTCTTTTTCAACCTGGTGCGTGAGGCGCTGGACGACGGTGAGTTCACCAAAGCCCTGCTGCGGGATGAAATTGCTCAGGGTCATTTGCGGCCCGATGCGCTGCAGCTGATTGGGGCTTGAAGTGGCTGGAGACTAATCCCTAAGGGGCAGTGAAGATACAGGCTTCGGTGCGCTGTCACTCGGGATCAGCTTGCCATTGGGTGCAGTAAATACTGGCTTGCATGACTCATCCATGACCAAGCTATAACCGTCTTCATGTACCAAACGATGATGGTGACGACAAAGTAGTAGCAGATTATCGAGGCGGGTTTCACCGCCGTCGGCCCAGTGGCGGATATGGTGCGCGTCGACGTGATGCCGCGCAGTACACCCAGGGAAGCGGCAGTCGCCATCGCGGCGGTCCAGTGCGCGGCGGATTGCCGGTGGAATACTGCGAGTGCGGCGGCCTATATCCAGTGCGGTGCCGTCTGCATCCTCCAACCAGTGCACCACGCCACAGTCGCAGGCCAGCCGGCGCGACGTCTCCGCCGCATTGTACTGCTCTTCCCGAATTGCCGACGTTGCTGCTTCGAGCGCCTGCGTAATACGGGCACCCTGTTCGGGGCTTAGTCGCGCCTTGAGTACATAGCTGCCATCGTCGTCGATATGCCAGTTGAGTTCGCGCAGTGCGCGGTGCTGGTTGTCCCGCGCCAGCGCCTCGCTGCGTTTCACCTTGCGGAGGAGGAGGTCCTCGAGATCGAGCAAGGGTGATATGGACACCGCGCGCCCGTGACGACCTGAAAGCCATCCATGATCACATTCACCAAGACGCACCGGTCAATGCCACTGGTCTGGAAAATTTCCCGGGCACGCACAAGAAAGTACCGGAAGCCAGAACTTACAACCTGCGTGAATTCGGACCCAGTACATGGCGGATTGTTTACCACCAGCGGAATCACAGTAATCGACGTATGGATATTTTTGACCCCGTTTCCATGGCAAAGCGAACTTGGCAGATCGGGGTAATCCCTAAGGTATTCCAACCGAGATGTAATTTGGACCGATCAATCAACAGTACATTGTCGCAGCCTTTTAATATCTCGACCACGAATACGTTTGAGAGACCGCAGGATACGGAGAATGCTATGATTTTCTTCGGTAGCTACAAGCAAGATGAAGCGAAATTATAACGGCCCGCTAACCCAATCTATTGATAGTTAAACAACGGATCCAGCGTCTCAGCGAGGCGCTGATCGATGGCCGCCACTTCTTCGTCAGTGAAGTAATCGCGGTAGCCACCGACCTTGGCGCGACGCACCTTGAAGCTGTTGGGATTTCCCTTATCACGCGGCATCATGCGTCCGCCGGCAAGGCGAAACTGCTGCGTACTTTCCATTTTCTTCATGTTTTCGTAAGAGGAGTAATCCACCGCCGCATTGACGTGCGCGTCGGTGGCGTCCACGTCCATAAAGTCCAACAGGTGGCGCAGTTCCTCGCGCGGTCTGGCGCGCAGATCCTCGTAGCGCAGCAGGTGGAAGTGTTCCATCTTGCTCATTTCCTGCGCCCAAAGGTTCAGGTAGTCGGTCACGGCGCGCAAACTGCCACCGTTATCGCCCATCACGAAGTCGAACAGGCTGATATCACTGCCCTGTGGTGGGTAGTTGTTGATTGCCACCTTGGTCGACTTGATGCGGAATTTCCACTGGAAAAACTGCGATACCGCCACATCGCGGGGGTCGCGCGCCAGCAGAATGACACGTTTGTCGTAAAACGGCTTTTTGCTGAGCGAATCACCGGTGTAGTCCTTGATGTAGTTATCGTGTGTGAAGAAGGTTTTGGGCACGGCGTTATTGAGATTGTGAAAATTGTCGAAGCCGAGCACAGCGTTCTCGGGCAAGCCATACATCACACGAAACAAATGGGAGATCATTACACGCAACCAGGTGCGCCCGCTCTTGCCAAAAGACACCACAACAATGTTGGCACGTTGCAATTTTTCGAACTGTTCGACGCCGCGCAGTTTGCGCTCAGCGGCGAGGATCTCTACTGCGGGCTGCCCGCGCATTTGCCAGTGCAATATGCGACGCGATAATTTTTTTTTGCCTGTCTGCCACAGCTGCCGAATATTCTGGATCGCCAGATTCATGTCTGTTGCCCGCCGTAGCCAAACACCGGATCCAGCTGCACAACCATCTGCTCCAGCTGCTCGCACTGTTCATCGGTGAAGTAATCGAGATAACCGCCCACCTTGGCCTTGCGTACCTTGAAGGATTGCGGGTTGCTCTTATCGCCGGGCTTGACGCGCGCGCCACTGCCTTTAAAGAATGTATCCTGTTCCATTTTTTTCATATTGTCGTAGGCGGCAAAGTCCACGGCATCCTGCACTTGTTCGGCCGTAACCGCCGTGCCGGTAAAGGCCAGAATTTCAGCCAGCACTGCGCCGGGGTCCGTGCGCATATCCTCGTAACGGACCACCAGTACGTCGCGCAGTTCAGGGATAGCCTTGGCCCAGCCGTTGAAGTAGTCGACAATGCGCGGCACGCCCGCCTCTTTGTCCAACACGAAATCCCAAGTGTCGATGGCTGCACCGTGTGGAGGATAATCGTTGATGAACTTTTTATTAGGCCGCATACGGAACTGCCACTGAAAGAATTGTGAGACCGCCACGTCACGCGGGTCGCGGACCAGCAACACGATACGTTTGCCCTGAAAATGGCGCTTGGACTGTTGGTTGCCGGTGTAGTCACGCAGATAGTTGTTGTGGGTGAAAAACACGGCCGGCAGCTGTGAGTCGAGCTGTTTCAGGTTATCGAAATCCAACAGTTCGCTGGCATCGAGATTGCCCTTGAGCTGATAGGCCCGCGACAGCATGACGCGCAGCCAGGTCCTGCCCGACTTGCCCCAGCTCATCAGCACCCAATCACTGCGCTGCAGTTTCTTGAATTCCTCACGACCACGCAACCAGCGCTCCAATGCCTTGCGACGCAAGGCCGGCAACCAGAAACAGAGCGCCAGAATAATATGGCGTAACACGACGTGTGCCTTATCGGCCATGTGCAGGAACATCCTCGATAACAGACTCAAAAGGCGACAAATAGTACCGTAAAACGGCTTTTCCCGCACTAAGAGAGCAAGTGTTGATTTACCGCACTATTAACATCCTGAGCTGCTCCACCGCCTTGCCGGAGTATCAACTGGCGTACTAATATATGCTGATGTTGCTACTCAATATCGATGCGCTACGCGCCACTCCCCTGCAAACCGACCCCTACGATTATCTCGTGGTGCCGGAGCTTATCAGCGCCGATACGCTTGCGCAGGTGAATCGCGATTACCCCGCCATCGACACCGCCGCCAATCACTCGCTTGAAAACCTGAGCTATGGCCCCGCGTTCGCAGCGCTGATGGAGGAGCTGCGCGGTCCGGCACTGGCCACCGTGTTGGGCGAGAAGTTCGACATGGAGCTGGCCTCGCTGCCAACCACGGTGACCGTACGTAAATTCTGCGAGCGTACCGATGGCAATATTCACACCGATCACAAAAGCAAGGTCATCACGGTACTGGTGTATTTTAATGAGCAATGGGGCCACTTGGACGGGCAATTGCGCCTACTGCGCTCCAAAGATGACATCGAGAGTTACGTCCTCCAGATGCCGCCACTGGGCGGTTCGATGATAGCTTTTCGGCGCACAGACCATTCCTGGCACGGGCACACCCGCTTCGTGGGCGAGCGCCGCATGGTGCAGATCAACTACCTCGACCAGAGCCCACTGGCCGTGACCGCGCAGCGTATCAGCCGCTTTGGCACGCACTTTATGAAGAACGTGTTGGGAATGCGCTAGCAGGCGCTCTCACATCGACTCCCCTGCCATGAAAAAAAGAGTAGTGATCGCCGGCTTTGGCGACACCGGCCTGCTGGTGGCTATCAATCTAGGAGAGGACTTCGAGATCGCCGGGATTAGCCCCAAGCCCTGTCTGGTGAGCGGTCAGGAGCTGGGCATGCGCCTGACCCAGCCACAGCGCTGGAAGCAGGACTATCTCATGCCCTTTACGCGCTACGAAAAGCTGGACGGGGTGCGGACGCTGCAGGGTCTGATCACCGCGATTGATACAGACAAGCGCACCGTTACTGTGCGCTCGCACAATGGCGCAGCGCATGTAGAGCCCTACGACGCACTGGTAATTTCCTCTGGCGTGACCAACGGCTTCTGGCGTAATAATGCGCTGGAAAATGTGGGCGAAATTAACCAGACCATCGACGACACCTCGAAGCAATTGCTACAAGCACAGACAGTAGCCATCATCGGTGGCGGCGCTACCGGCGCCAGCGTTGCCGCCAACCTCGCTGCACGCTACCCCAAAAAATCCGTGCACTTCTTCTTCAGCGAGCCACAGCCGCTGCCCGGCTATCACCCCAAAGTTCGCCTGCGCGTGGAGCAGCAGCT
The DNA here is from genome assembly GCA_963934845.1 of uncultured Halioglobus sp. Taxonomy (GTDB): domain Bacteria; phylum Pseudomonadota; class Gammaproteobacteria; order Pseudomonadales; family Halieaceae; genus Marimicrobium. Next base: position 23,307 of record CAWWAG010000007.1, read on the forward strand.
GAGGAACGCGGGCGTGCATTTATACGCCGGCCACCGCGCGATCATCCCGGACGGATTTCAATGTGACCGATTTACCACGGAGCCCGTTGCATGGAGTGGCGGGCAGGACTGTTTCAGCGGTGATATTACGCTGTGGGCCATCGGCAATATGGTGCCCAATAACGACTTTATTCCACCCAACATGCTCAACGCGCAAGGCTTCGTCAGAACCGACGACTGTTTGCGAGTGGAGGGCTACATCAATGTATTTGCGGTCGGCGATATCGCAGCATCAGACCCCAATCGCAGTTCCGCACGCAACTGGGGGTACCGCCTGCTTGGGCACAATATTCGCGCGCATCTGGAAGGTCGGGACGATGACATGAAGCGCTACGAGCCGCCACGCTATCGCTGGGGCTCCGTCTTTGGCGTACAGAAAAACGGTCTACGCGTGTTCCAGCCCGACGGCAGCAGCTTTCGCTTTCCCAGCTGGACGGTTGGTACGCTGTTGTTCCCGCTGGCGGTGCGCAAAATGATTTATAAGGGTATTCGTAAAGTCTGACGGGCTTTTAGCGCTGTTTCTGGTGAGCATTAGTGGGCATCACAATCTATCGAGCACTGTTGCCAACGCGCGGCAGTGGCACTGCAGGAGTCCCTCGGGCGAGCAGGCCTGATCGGTTGAGGGACGGTTCCTTGGTACGAGACTTGAAACACTGTGCGCGGCGAGCGACCGTGCAGGTAGATTATTTTCCTTGATACCAGATGGCCGAGCTGATTGCTCTCTCCTGCAGAGTGGTGGGCTCAGGTGCCTCAATCTGCAGGTGCATGGCGTCGTAGGTCGACCAGCGCGGCGTTGGAATTTCAATGGCACGGGCATAATAGAAAGTCTCCTGCGCCGGATCGAAGTCCGGATCTTGCCAGAACGCGCCCAACTGTCCCGCACCTATCGTGTTTGTGTACGTCGCACTGGCGACGTCCACAGTGGCACCCACCGGCGGCACTTTTCCGTCAGCCATCTTTTTTCGATCATCGGAAAAAGCGACATCAAAGATCTTTTCATCCGTGACCCCCTGAGCATCGACCCAGCCCTTGATAACTTGCAATCGATCCAGGTTGGCGCCCTCCGGATCCTTGGCCGCCCAGAGCGCGAATGTTGGCGCCGATGAAAGCTTGCCGGGGGCCCGCAGTGTCCCACCCATGGGTACTCCGCGCGCATAGGCCTGTTCAAGCAAGGTCACACTTTCCATCATGTCGGCGCGGTAATTAAAGCTACCAAAGAATCGCAGGCTGATACGTGGTCCCGACGTGGCGTAGGTTTCCTTGCGCAGCAGTGCATCGAAGATCGACGCCCGGGTATTTTCCTGAGCCCATACGCCAGCCAAACCGGCTGCGCCCCATTTTCGTGAACGCTGCATAAACTCCGGCATCAGGATAGATTTCCCCAACCGCAAGCCCGCTGTGCCATCCATCAGTGGCAGTTTGCCGGTGAAGTTATCTTCTTCTACCGGCGTACTCGCATTGTGGCTGTCGCTACTGCCAATGACACCGAAACGGTAGGGGTTGAATCCCTCCGTATGGGAGAACTCGATACCTGTGCGCATGGCATCGCGGGTGTAGCTGCCGCGCGGCTCGCTGTAACCACCGGTGAGGCTAAGCATTGAGGTCATAATTTCAAAGTCGGCAAACTCATCCTGAGGTGACAACACCGGATGCGTATCCGAGGTGCCCTTGATTTGCATAATCTCGCTGATTGGCTCATTGCGCATGCGCTGCTCGGCATACTCAGCCGTTATCGGACTGCCATCAAACTGCGTTCGAGCGTACATCAGTCCGTTTGAGACATTGCCGTTATGCGGGATGGCCAACATGGTCTTGCCCTCCTTGCGCTGCTTATCCAGTGCGCCCCAAAGATCTTCGGGGTTGTCGGAATCCAGCGAGGTGAAGGGAAACTCAGGCACCTTGTCGTCGCGGTAAATTACGTTGCGGTGCAGGTTTTGCTCGCCTGGCATCGACGACCACTCGTAGCCCACCAATGTCGTAAACACGCCCGGTTCATAATGCTCATTGGCCGTATCGATCATCAGCTGCCATGCATTGATCCCTATTTGCCGAACCTCTGGCGAATCTCCGTAACTATCAAAACCCTTGATGTTGTCAGCGATCCTGCCGAGCACCATTGCCAGGGAAAGAGGGCTATCATTGAGCAGACGCTCGCGCAGACTGCGCTCCTCAAATGGCAAAACGATGCTGCCATCCACACGGGCTGCACCCAGATACTCCGAGTGATCGGTAACCGCGGAAAAGTCCAGTGGGCTGTCTATACGAATGGCATAACCCGCCCCGTGTTCTATGGTGCCGCCACGGGCGAAGATATAGGCATCTGCTGGTGTCGCTTTCACGCCCATAGTGTAGGCATCGGTTGAATAGCTGGTGTGTATATGTAAATCGCCCCACAGCAGGTTACGGGTGGGATTAAACTCAACCACCGGCTTCGGGGGCGGCGGCACGGCCTTGGCGGCGTCGTACTCCGGAAACAGGGTAGGATCATCTACCGGACCACAACCGACCAGTGCCACTGCAGCCAGGCTCATCAACAACGGTTTCAATGTTAGTTTCATAGCGTTTTTATTCTCATCCACAGGCGCTGCAAAGAGCGGCGCCATTATTCGGGTTCATGCCGCCGGATCGGTGAGCGTCTTTAACTTGTCGATATCGATCACTTTCTACCCACTCTACGGCGGTGGTAGTAAAAATATGTAATCGCCCCGTGCTCGCACAGGGACTTTTGGCGCATCGATAATCTAGCAGGTAAATTAATTAATTAGAGAATTAATAATTGAAAGAATCGGTTCTTTGCTATCATATGGGCACTGAATGGCGCGTTTTTCGCAAAAGTTCTTGGCATATGCCGCGAAGCAAGGCACCAAATAAAGTAGGCAGACCGCAGGGACGGAGGCCCGCACAGACGCGGAAATCCATACTCATTGCCGCACGCAATTGCTTCGCCGAAAACGGCTATGACGCCCCAATATTCAAACAAGTGGCAAAACGCGCCGGTCTAACGCCCGCCGCACTGTATACCCACTTCAGCTCCAAGCCCGATCTATTCCTGTCGACTATAGCATTTAGCTACACGCCTCTTTTGCCGGGCTTCAAGGCCATATTCGATATCGATGCGCCCTTCAAAGAAAAGCTGCGCACGCTAATGGAGTTAGCCGTCGACCTCTATGAAGATGACAGAATCACACTCGCCTTTATTGTGGGAGCCCACATGGAGGCAAAGCGACACCCAAAAATTGCCGATTATGAGGACAAGACTTCACTGCGTAATGGCGTTGAGGTCATGCTGGCGTCACTTAAATAGTAGTTCTGCCTGCCATCGCAATTCGAGCTTAGGCGTACTGTTTCCGACGAACGGCAGTGGGGACGGATCGCAGGTGTCACGGCCGATCGAGCGTGGGTCACGGCGATGATCTTGCTAGAAGAGTGCTTTGATTCGCTTTATAACAACGCTGATATCGTCCGGCAATTCTGCCACAGGTTGCACGAAGGGCTGGCCCGACCAGACGGCGAGGCCTTTATCCACCAGCAGGCGGTGGAACGCGCGGAAATCCCGCGTGGCGCAGAGCACTTTGAACACGTCCAGGTAGTACACGCCACGTGCGATGCTGTGGCGCCAGCGATCCCACTGCGAATCCTGCTGCGGATTGAACAACTGGTGTGCGAGCGAACGACGCTGTTGGTCGATGCTGCCCAACCAGCCACCGGGCAAGGGAAAAATTGCCAATGGTTTGTGCAGGTAGATGACTTCCACCATCATGGAGACGCTGTCTGCAGTGACGATAAAACCGTCGGCGCTGCCGAGTAGGGCACGATAAGGGTTGTCGTTGGCATCGGCGCTCCACTCGTAAAAAACTGCCTCGGGGGGCAGCTCCTGCCGCAATACTTCAACGACTTCAGGCGTCGTGCGCCGACTGGTGGTGATATAGGGCGTGCCACCCAACTCATCGACGATCCAGCGCGCTGTGTCCACCAGATCATCGGACACCTGGCGATTCATAATAAAGGGATTAGTCTCACCGCCAATAAACATGGCGATCAGTGGCTTGCGCAGCGGCGCAAAGCGCGGCTGCCAGGCCTTCGCCTCACTGGCGACCTCCTCGGCTGCGACACGCATCAACGGCAAGGTGGTAGGCACAAAGTTGTGCATGGGCGGCATCTGGTTCTCTGCGCTGGCAATGACCAGAGCGAAGTCGAGCATATGCCCCGATGGTTTGCCGACCAACACGATTTTGGTTTTGTTGCCAGACTGCTCACGCACCCACAAGGCCACCATGGAGGGGCGCCGACCGACGGTGAGAATCAGATCCGGCCAAGGTGCCTCGAGGGCATCACTGCGACTCAGATCGAGGTGATCAAGGGAGGGTTTATAGCGCGGCTTACCCAGTACGAATTCTGGCCGCATATGTACGTATTTGTGCTCAACCGGCCACGGCAGGGCGTCGACAATAGTCTCTACCTGGCCATTGTCGCCTCGCTTGTCACTGAGGATAACCCAGGTACGAGGTGTCACCTTCAGGCGTCCGTGCTGTCCTGGCAGTAACCCAGTTCCGGCAGAATATTTTCGCGCACCAACGCCTCCAGCTCGGCCACTTGCTCGGCATTAAAATCGTCTCGATATCCGCCGACCTTACCGCGTCGCACCTTAAAGGTGCTGGGATCGTTGGGGTTAACCAGTTTCATACCACCCTGGCTGAAGGTACCGCTAGTCTCGAGCTTCTGCAGATTGTCGAATGACCCCCACTCCACAGCCGCGCGAATCTCATCCTCACTGAATTTTTCGCCCATCAGCTGGGTGACCTTGAACAGCGTCGGCACAGGCTCTGAACGCAGGTCTTCATAGCGCGCCACCATACCGTGCTCCAGCTCGTGTACGTTGCGCGCCCAGGTGTTCTGGTACTCGATGAGACTGGGCAGGCCAATATCCGAATAGCGCACGAAATCCCACATCTGCACAGTGTTACGGTCGATCGGGTGCTTTACAAAGTGGTTGATGAGTTCCTGCTTGGCGCGCGACTGTCGCTTGGTAAACTGATGAAACCAGGACACGGCGATGTCGATCGGATTGCGCGCCAGAAACAATACGGGCTTGTGTCGAAGGGGATTGTCGGGGGCACCACAAGCTAGCAGCTTGCCGACCTCGCCTTCATAGCTGTAATAGCCATTAGTGGCGGCCAATCGGGGAATTTCGGGGATTTTACGAGCAAACTCGTCGGTATTGATCAATTTCGACTCAGGCAAGTTGTAGCGCAACTGATAGAGGCGCGAGAGCATCACCTTGAGCCAGGTATTCCCGCTTTTCGGGTGGCCGATAATCAGAAAATTGGCGCGGTGCGCCTTTGCCAGTTCCAGACGCGCCAGATGCTTGCGACGAAGGGCGACGCGGGTGTTGGCCGGCAGCGGCTGCGTCGGAATGAGAATCAGCGCTTTTTTGACGCCATCACTCAAGTTTAACATGTATTTAAATACTCACAGAAAGGGAGCGGCTGCATGCGCTAAGCGTGCAATTATGAGCGATGCAGGTCAAAATGACCAGACGATAGGCCCTTCATGTACAATGGCGCCCCATCTCGACAGGAACAGTACCGCTTGATTATCGACCGCCATATCAGCTGGGAAATCATTCGCCCCTTCAGCACCGGACTCGGCCTTCTGGTACTGGTTTTTATCGGTTTTTCCGCCGCGAGCCAGCTATCTCTCGCCGCTGAGGGTAAGCTCGATATGCTGACGGCATTCAAGCTCGTTGGCCTCAACACGGTTATCACGCTGGAAATTCTGCTGCCCTCGGCGTTCTTCTTTTCCGTCCTGTCCGCCATCGGCCGTCTATACCGCGATTCTGAAATGCGCGCGTTCTACGCCGCAGGGGTGAGTCGCGCACGCATTCTCGAGGCAGTATTTAAACTGGCTTTACTGGTGGCGCTTTTCACCGGCCTGATTTCTGTGCTGGGGCGGCCATGGGCCTTTCGCACCAGCTATGCGCTGGAATCGCAAGCGGCAGCTCAATTTGATCTACAGAAGATGTCTGCCAATGAGTTCGTCAGTATGGGTAGCAGTGACTATACCTTTATCGCCAGCGGTGTAGATATTGAGAGCGGCTTGCACAGCGGCGTGTTCCTGCAAAAAAACTATGACAAACAAGGGCGCACAGAGATCATCATTGCCGAGTCAGCCGCGATGCCCACGCTGAATCCCAACCAGGCCTCGCAGGCCACTTTTTACAATGGCTACAACTATTTGCTGGACAAACGTCTACGCCGTGACTATACGCTGGAGTTCAAGGAACTGGTGGTACAGCTGCCCAACGAGGATGCCGAGGAAAAATACCGGCGCAAGGCGGAAACCACACTAACCCTGTCCCAGTCCTCCGATCCCAAAGATATCGCCGAGTACCAGTGGCGCATCACCACGCCACTGGCAACCATTTTGCTGGCGCTGATCGCAGTGCCGCTGGCGCGCTCCGCCCCACGCGAGTCTCGCTTTCGCAATTTCAGCATAGCGCTGTTGTCCTATATAGCCCTGTTCGCCATGGTCAGCGTGCTCCGCACCTTCATGGAACAGGGCAAACTCGGGGCGATACCCGGCCTGTGGACAGCCTATGCTTTACAGGCAGCGTTGCTGGTTATCCTGGTTACACGGCCGAGGTTGAAACGTCGATGATTCTACAGCGCTATATTGGCGTCAGCGTTGCCAAGGGCTGGTTTCTGGTCTTTCTGGTACTGGGCGCTGTGTTTGGCCTGATCGGTTTCACCCAGGAACTCGATCACACAGAACTGAACTACAACGCAATCGAAGCCGCTAAATACACCCTGTTCTCTCTGCCCAACCAGCTGGTCAGCCTGGCGCCGGTGATAGCGTTATTGGGCAGCATGGTGGCGTTAGCCAATCTCGACCGGTACAACGAACTGACTATCATCAGCTGCACCGGCTTTTCACCCGCGAAACTGCTCACGGCGCTCGCCGTGCCCACCGTAATACTGATGACTGGCCTGTGGGTCTGTATGGAATACGTCACTCCACAATTGCAACAGTCAGCGGAACACGAGAGGAAGCTATTGCGTGACGGAAACCAGGGATGGATTCCCGGCGGCGGCGTGTGGTCGACTGATGGGCGACGCTATATCCATCTGGGTAGGATGTCTGAAGATGACGTGCTCGGCAATATCAGCTTGTTTGAATTCGACGAATCCAGAGAGCTGGTTCGCGCCGTGTGGGCCCTCACTGCAGAAGTCAGCAAGGACAGGCACTGGCTGTTTCAAAAAGTGAGGGAGAAAGTATTGGTAGGTGACGTATTCGTGACACGCGGCTACGAGGAACTGGAAATTGCGAATTTGTGGTCGAGTGACGAACTGCCCACATTGACGCTCAAAGGTGACAGTATGAATTTGTCAGTGCTTTACACTTACAGCCAATACCTGGCCAGCAACGGCCAGCCCACAGAAAAGTATCTCAATGCTTTTTGGCAGAGACTGCTGATGCCGCTGACGGTGTTTGCGATGGTAATGCTGGCCACATCCATCAGCGCCGGCGCCACAGCAGGCCGCGACCGCAGCTTTGGCATCAAAATTGGCATCGGCGCGGTGCTGGGCATACTCTTCTATCTGGGCACACAAATAATTTTCTCGCTGGGACAATTGCTGCAATGGAATATCCCGCTGGTAGCACTATTGCCCGCTCTGGTTATCCTGACATGTGCGCTGCTGCTATTGCGCCGCATGCGTTGGTGAACCAGAGTGATTGCGAAGAGCCAGTAAAATGATTGCCTTTACCATATACCCGCGCGCACAGGGAGACGCTGTCCGATGGGACTGATGCTCGATTTTTTCCGCGCCTATCGCTGGCAAACCGTGCTTATGATGCTGGCGCTACTGCTGTCCGGCATCGCCGAAGGCATAGGCGTGTCGGCACTGCTGCCCCTGCTGAATATCGCACTGGGCCCAGATGCCACCAGCGCAATCCCCGGTGCGGCCGTTGCCGAACAGAGCGAGTTTGAGCAGATCATCCTCAGCACACTGGCATACCTGGATATCACACCAACCCTGGGTAGCATGCTGGCGATTATCCTCGGCGGCGTCGCGTTCAAATCCGTGTTTTTGCTACTCGCCCAACGCCAGGTCGGTTACACCGCTGCTCAGGTCAGTACCGATCTGCGCCTGCAATTGTTGCGCGCCGTCCTGCGCAGCAAATGGGAGTATTTTTTACACCAGCCGGTAGGCAGATTGACCAATGCCATGGCATCTGAAGCGCAGCGTTCTGCGACAGCATTTGTCAACGGCACCACCGCCCTCACCTTTCTTTTCCCCGGCATCATCTACGCCGGTGTGGCATTTGCACTGTCCTGGCGCGCCTCACTGGCAGCCATTGTGGCGGGGGTCGTGGTAATCGGCCTGTCTCATTTTTTGGTGAACATCACCCGCAAAGCAGGTAAGAAGCAAACCCGGTTGATGACGTCGCTGATGGCCAATCTCACCGACACCCTGCAATCTGTCAAACCGCTCAAAGCGATGTCACGTGAGTATCTGGCTGACCAGGTACTGGCACACGACACTAACCTGCTGAACAAATCCCAGCGCCGGCAGGTACTGAGTGCCGCCTTGCTGAACTCAGGCCAGGAACTCATGTTCACCGGATTTATCTGTCTCGGCATTTATCTCGCGATGGAAAAATTCGACATGGCCCTGCCGACAGTTATGGTGCTGGTGGTCGCGCTGGGTAGGGCCTTCAGCTATTTTGGCAAGGTGCAAAAGCAGTATCAAAAACTGGTAGAGGGCGAGAGCGCCTATTGGTCGCTGACCGATGCCATCAACGCGGCTGAAGCGGCCCAGGAAGATCTGCAGGGTGGCATTCCCCCGCGCTTTGAACACAGTCTCACCATGGAGAATGTGCACTTTGACTACGATCAACACCCGGTATTCCAGGGTTTGTCGCTGCAGATTGAAGCCGGTTCGCTGACGACGCTGGTGGGCCCCTCTGGATCGGGCAAAACGACCATTATCGATCTGGCTATCGGCTTGTTACGCCCACAGAGTGGGCAAGTGATGCTGGATGGTGTGCCGTTGCAGGACATAGACATCGCGCAATGGCGAAAAATGATTGGCTATGTACCCCAGGACACCATCCTGTTGCACGACAGCATTCGTCACAATGTGACACTGGGCGAGCCGTCGCTAACGGCTGATGATGTGGAGCGCGCACTACGCGCGGCAGGGGCCTGGGAATTTGTTACGCACCTGGCGCAAGGGCTGGACACCATTGTCGGTGAGCGCGGCGGCAAACTCTCGGGCGGCCAGCGACAGCGCATCGTCATCGCCCGGGCTCTCATAAACCAGCCGAAGCTACTGATACTCGACGAGGCCACCAGCGCGCTGGACAAAGAGACAGAAGAGGCCGTCAGACAAGCCCTGGACGCCCTGAAAGGCCAGTTAACGATCCTCGCGATATCACACAATCAGGCCATGGTCGCGGGCGCTGACACGGTGTATCAGATGACAGGCAGCGGCGCTGAGCGATCGGATACGGCCACTCAGTCAGGTTTCGCCAAGTAGTTTTTGTACCGCTGTCACTGCCCGGTGTAAATCTGTTTTTGCGGGCACCATGGTGGCAACCAACACGTCCTCCAGCCAGGAGACACAACCCGTCTCCCGCAGACGGCGGTGTACCAAGGTGATATCGCGGCTCAATGGCTGCCACAGCCCGCGCAGTAACAACGCGTACAACGCACCTCCGACACGAAAATCCCGCGCGGATTCATCGTGGGTACCGCGCATACCACCCAGATCGAACATGCTGACTGGCTTGCCAGTGGCACAGGCTTCCGACAGCATCGCGATGCTATCTCCAGTGACAATGATGCGATCGGCCCACGCCAGAATACCCATGTAGGGGTTGTCAGAATTCGACCCCGGCCAGCGATAGAGATAGTGCGGTGCGCTAATCGCTGCCTGCAGTGCTTCAACCGCAGCGGGGCGTGTGCGTGAACTGGTGGAGATCAAGAGCGAGCCACCCTTGGCCCGTGCCAGTTGCGACGCCTCACGCCCAAGGCGCGCGGCGGCCTTTGGGCCCAGCGTAAACGGGCCGCTATCGCCACCCAGCATGACCGCAAAACGCGGCCTGGGCAGCGCTGCGAAGGTGGATTCCCACTCCACCCGAGCCTGCGCCAGGCGCTCATCGGTCACGCTGTGCAGGGTCAGCATATTGTTGAGCACATGCGGATGAGCAGGCACCCGGTACTGTGGCGTGGTTATTACCAGATCGAAGGAATCCAGTGGCGCCCAGGGGCGCCCGACATGCACATAGCGGGTGTGACCACCCGATTGCTCGCGAATCCAACGACAAACCGGCTCATTGCGCACACCGCAGGTGATGACCAGGTCTGGCCAGGGCGGCTGCAGTTGGGCGGCGGATGCGGAGGTAATGCCACGCAGCGTCGACTGTCCCAGCACATGTGGCAAAAACACATGGCTGCGATAGTTCAGCACCTTGGTTTCACAGGGCCAGCCCAGCGCATTGACCAGAGCGTGCACCTGCCCGCGCTCGCCTGCGCGATAAGCGTCTATTAACCAAACTACTGGCATTAGCAATCTTCCGTGGGTATAGTTCAAGCCTTTGAAATCTAGCGACTTACCCTGACCGACGCAAGGGCGGCTTTATCATGACTGACTATCAGGAATACCTGAATTTTCTCTATAGCGCCCTCAAATTTCAGAACAAAAAGCAGATCGCGTTGTCAGAAGACACCGCATTAGTGGCTGATCTAGGGCTCAGTTCTCTGGAGGTAATGGAATTTATTGAGAAGATCGAGGATCATTTCGATATTTCTATTCCCCTGAATATTCTTCCGGACGTGAATACAATAGGCGATCTGGCAAAGAAGGTCCGCGAACTCAACCTCTGAAAGTCACCCCGTCCGTCAAGAGGTAGATTACTCTATGCTATTCGACAAATTCCAGACCATGGCCAACTTCCAGGCCGAACTCGCCGAACGTCACATCAAACCCTTTGGTGCCGTGACCGAAAAAATACTCTCCGCTACCGAAGGTGTGGTGGAGGGGCGGAGCGTCATTCTGGCGGGCACTAACAATTATTTGGGCCTGTCATTTGACCCGCGCTGCATCAAAGCCTCCCAGGATGCCGCAGCTCGCTGGGGCACCGGCACCACGGGCTCCCGCCTTGCCAATGGCTCCTTCACCGAGCACCAGGCGTTGGAAACAGAAATTGCGCAGTTTTATGGCGTAGACCACGGCATCGTCTTCTCCACCGGATACGCCGCCACCATGGGCATGTGCGCCACTCTGGCCGGCCCCGGGGATACCATCCTGCTGGATGCCGACAGCCATGCCAGTATCTACTCTGGCGTCAAACTCAGCGGTGCGGACATTATTCGCTTCAAGCACAACGACCCGGAGGACCTCGCCAAGCGGCTGCGTCGCCTCGATGATCGCGCCGGACAGGCGTTAATTATTGCCGAGGGGATTTACTCCATGCTGGGCGACGTTTCACCGCTGCAGGAAATCGCGGCGGTGAAACGCGAGTACGGCGGTTATCTGTTCCTCGATGAGGCCCACTCCATGGGCGTGCTAGGCGAGACAGGTCGCGGCGCAGCTCAGGCTGCCGGCGTAGAGGCTGACGTCGATTTCTTTGCTGGCACCTTCAGCAAGAGCCTGGGCGCAATCGGCGGTTTCTGCGTCAGCCGCCACGCGGAACTCGAGGCCATCCGCTACTGTATCAGTGCCTACATCTTTACCGCCTCATCCGCGCCTTCCATCATCGCATCAACACGTGCGGCCCTGCGCATCATTGTGGAAGAGCCGCAACTGCGGCAGCAGTTGTGGGACAACGCACACCGCCTGTATGAAGGACTTAAAGCCTTGAGCTTACCCGTAGGTCCCACCGCGAGCCCGGTAGTTGCCTTGGAATTGGAAGATCGCTCAGCAACCATAGACTGCTGGAAAGCGTTAATGCAGGCTGGTGTTTACGTCAATCTCGTCATACCGCCGGCCTCGCCATCCAGCAACTTCCTGCTGCGCAACAGTGTCAGTGCGGCACATACCAGCGCGCAGATCGACACGATTATCGCCGCCTACGCCGGCCTCATCACGGCTGGTCTCATCACTCCAAGTAGCAAGCCCCACTAATGGAAAAGATTATCATCACCGGCAATGGTCCATTGCACGGTGAGGTGCGAGTGGCCGGCGCCAAAAACGCGGCGCTTCCCATCATCGCGGCAGCGCTGTTAAGTGCCGAGCCACTGCGTATTGGCAACGTCCCCGCCGTGCGCGACATCGGCACCGTGCTGCAGCTGATGGAACTGATTGGTGCCACCTCCGAGCGCAATGGAACCGATCTGGTCATCGACACCAGTAAAGTCCACTCTGTGCACGCACCCTACGAACTGGTTAAAACCATCCGCGCGTCCATCCTGCTGCTGGGCCCACTGCTGGCACGTTTCGGCGAGGCGGACGTGTCCCTGCCGGGTGGCTGCGCGATCGGTTCAAGGCCGGTCAACGAGCACATTGCGGGACTGGAGGCGCTCGGAGCCGAGATTCACATCGAGGCGGGCTATATCAAGGCCACGGCGACCCGTTTGCGCGGCGCGCATTTCGCCTTCGACGTACCGTCGGTCACGGCCACAGAAAACCTGCTGATGGCGGCCTCCCTCGCGGATGGCGTCACCACACTGGAAAACTGTGCGCTGGAGCCGGAGATTGGCGACCTGGCGAAACTGCTGGTGGCAATGGGCGCCAGAATTACCGGAGCAGGTACTGGCACTATTGTGATCGAAGGCGTCCCTGAATTACACGGCGCCGAGCACAATGTCCCACCGGACCGCATTGAAACCGGCACCTTCCTGGTAGCCGCCGCAGCAACGCGCGGCAGTATCCGTGTATTGGATACCAATCCGGATTTTCTACATCATGTGCTGGGTAAACTGGAGCAGGCGGGCTGTCGCCTGGAGCTGGGGCCAGACTGGATTCACCTCGATACCGGCGGCGAACGCTGCAAGGCCGTCAATATACATACCGCCCCCTACCCCGCGTTTCCCACCGATATGCAGGCCCAGTTCATGGCACTGAACGCCCTTGCTGAAGGTTCCGCCACAGTGGTGGAGAATATTTTTGAAAACCGCTTCATGCATGTCGCTGAGTTGCAGCGTATGGGAGCGGACATCGAACTACAGGGCCACGCCGCGATTGTGCGCGGCAGTGAGCGCTTACAGGGCGCGCCCGTTATGGCCACCGATCTGCGCGCCTCTGCCTCTCTGATTATCGCTGCACTGTGCGCCGACGGCGACACCACCATCGACCGTGTTTATCACCTCGATCGCGGCTACGCTAATATCGACACCAAACTGGCGGAACTGGGCGCGATCATCCGGCGCGTATAACGCCCCTTTCGGTGGCGCTGCCACGAGATGGTACAATCGCCGCTGACGAGGACTCACACCATGCCGCAGCGTTTCGCCCAGCTTTCAGACCCCCATCTAAGCTCACTGGCCGATGTCGGTGCGCATGATCTGTGGAGTAAACGGGCACTGGGCTACTTGTCCTGGCGCCGTAAGCGCCGTTTAGAGCATCGCCCGGAAGTGCTTGAGGCACTAAAGCGCGACCTCGCCAGAACCGAACTCGACCAGCTGCTAATCACCGGTGACCTCACCCACATCGGACTGCCCGCAGAGTTCAAACAAGCCAGTGATTGGCTGCACACGCTGGGCGATCCCGCGCAGGTCGCTCTGGTGCCGGGGAATCACGATGCCTGTGTCGCCGCGCCCTGGCAGGACACATTTGCATTGTGGCAGGACTACATGGCATCGGACCGCGACACCCCCACACAGACATCGACATTTCCCAGCCTGAGAGTGCGCGGCAATATCGCGTTCATCGGGCTCTCTACCGCCTGCCCCAAACCGCCGCTGATGGCCACCGGCACACTGGGTAAGCAGCAGCTGCGCCAACTATCAGCGCTGCTGCAGCGCACCACCGATGAGGGGCTGTTCCGAGTCGTCTATCTGCATCACTGCCCGATCGCGGGGCAGGCGAAGTGGCGGAAGCGCCTCACCGATGCACCGCGGGTACAGGCGCTGTTAGAGGAACACGGCGCTGAACTGGTATTGCACGGGCACGGCCACCGCGCGTATTTCAATGAATTGCAAAGTCGCGTGGGCCCTGTGCCGGTGATTGCGGTCCCCTCGGCTTCTGCGTTGGGCCTGCACGGTGCAGATACGGCGCAGTACAACCGCTACGAGGTGGAGCGCAATGACGACGGCTGGCAATTGCGCATTGATTCACGTTGCTATCAGACGGAGACCGGCGAGTTTGGTGAGGGGGACAGCAGGACGTTGCAATTGAATCGGGGCTAGGAGTATTGTTCGCGGCGGGCGGCGGTGGTTAACCAAGGCTTTCGATTATTCAATGCAATCCTGCCGCAGGCACTAAAACTAGGCGTCTTCAGCGGCAGCTTTCTCCAGCGCACCTTTGACCAGCATCAGGTCGGCGATGGAATCCACATCAATCGCGGCATTCGCGTAGGGCAGAATTACCGCGCGCATACGCAAGCCCAGTCGCTTGCTCAATTTGGCCAGCGCCTCTTCGAGCGAGAGCAAACCGAGGCGGTAGCGAATGACGGCCCACCAACCCAGCAAACCAATTACGACCAGGGGCTTTTTGCGCTCCTGCTCGATCTTGCGCCAGAACTTGGCAGCGCGGCGTCCTTCTGGCGTGATGAAGGCGAACAAGTTACAGCCGCAAAAATCTCCGTCACTGAAGCGCAATACTGTCTTGCGGATACCGGGATAGGCCTCGGCAACCAGTGCGTAAGGGGCCAAACCCACGGTGACATCGACATCGTCCGCCAGACTCTGGCGGCCGAATGCATCGACAATCTCCGGTGTTAGCAGCGGGTGATCAGCAGTCGTCAACAGCACCGCTTCTTCGGGCGCGAGCGTCTGCATTGCCTCGTACGCACTGGTACTGGGGCTGGCGCCTGGCTCGGTCCAACGGATTTCACCATCGTCGATCCATTTTTTCAGGGCTGCGTCTGTGGCCACTTCACTAGCCTCGGGGCCAGTCAGGCAAATCTTGTTCACCACTTTCGAAGCACGCAGGGAATTGAGTACCCTGCGCACCATAGGCGTGCCATCCAAATCGATCATGGCCTTACTGCCAGCTTTGGTGTGGTTGATAAGTGAGTCCGCTTTGGTGCGATCTCCTGCCAATACAATGGCTGTTATTCGATGCGTTTCGGGGTCCAGGTGCATTGCTATAATTCTTTCTGGTAGACGCGGTAGCGTTTATACGCCACGCCGCCTATGGTTTCAATGATATTGCGCATGCCGTCGTTGTCCTCAAGTATCCAGCCCATTTCTACATCCCGCACGCCCCGCGCATGCAGCGCTTTACGAACCGCATCAATAACCATAAAGGCGAGAGTGGGCCCCAGCCGCGAATGCTGGAAGCTCTGCCGCACGCCCATCAGGGGCACGCGGGCCGTTTTTGGATGGCGCACCTTCAGACGCCACAGAAGTTTTGCCCAGCCAAAAGGCAGCAGACGACCATTGAGGTCGCGCGTCGCTTCATTGAGATTGGGCAGTGCCACAATAAACGCAACCGGTTCGCCGTCATACTCTGCGATTTGGATGTAGTCATCGGGCATCAGTTTGGTAAGTGTGGCGACGGTCTCAGCCCAATCGTCTTTCGCCAGCGGCACAAAGCCCCAGTTGTTTTGCCAGGCATCATTGAAAATTTCCCGCATGATGGCGGCGTCCTCCGACAAATGTTTGCGCCGAACAGAACGCACCATCACCCGATCGGATACACGTTTAGCCAGGCGCTCCATCACCCGCGGTGCCTCAAAGTCTGGACGCACCTGATAGGCCAGCAGATCTTTTGCACCCACATAGCCCTGCGCTTCCACGGCAGGTCCGTACCAGAGTCGGGCGTGGCCCATAAGCACATAGGGCGGCGCAGAGAAGCCATCTACCAGCAGCCCAACCTCCTCGTTCACATGTAAATTGAACGGTCCACGCACCTGCTTCATGCCCTCGCTGCGCAGCCAGTCCTCTGCCACACCAAACAGGGCAGCGAATATAGCGGGATCATCTTCCGCCTCCAGCATGCCGAAATAACCGGCATCGTCGCCGTGTTGTTGCAGGTGCATCGCGTCAATCTGGGCGGTGATACGGCCCACGGGCTGGCCTTCACGATAGGCCACCCAAGCGCGCCAGCGGGCGTGCTCGAAGAAATGGTTCTTGGGGGACATCTGCTCGCGCTTCATAAAACCGAGCGGGGCAATCCAGGCCGGGTCAGATGCGTAAATCTGTTGCGGCAGAGCCAGAAACTGACGCATTTGGCTCGCGTTGGTGACTACCTCCACCGAGATCGGCGCGATGTTATCGTTATTCGCTGTCATGCGTGTGCGCAATATCCTGAAAAGAGCTGCAAGTATAACGTTGAATTAACCCCCTGAGAAATCAGGTAAATTAACACTCCAACTGGCCCTCGCAGCAGCGCGAGTTTTAAAGCGCGGATGACCCGCCGTGAGCCTTTGTGTGACAAGAGCAATGGTGGCTCATTATCTTCGGTGTATACTAAGCGCTTGCTCGCCTCAACCAATAACGCAATCACCGCGCACCTCCGGAACGTGAGTGCTCATTTTCCTCGAAGCCGCCCGGTGCAAATTCGCTCCGTGACACCGGGGTACAGCGTCGCTGTCGTGAACGCCCAGCGAACGAGAGACTGAAGGAATGAACGACAAATCACCCACAGGGACACATGCCGCCAAGATTGCGGTTCTTCTGCCCTCCCTGAAGGGCGGAGGAGCAGAGCGCTCCATGCTAAACCTGATCAAAGGTTTTCTGGCGCAGGGTCGAGCGGTTGATTTGGTGCTGTGCCAGGCAACGGGCGCCTATCTTGGAGAGGTGCCGGCGGGCGCTAACCTGATTGAACTGGAGGCGTCCAGTGGCCTGCGGGCGCGCTGGACCACGGTGATAGGCAACCTCAGGGACTTCTTCGTGTTACTGCGCCCCGTCCTGCTGGCAAAAAAAGTGGCTCCTGAAATTGCCCGAATTTCATCCTTGCAGCACTATCTAAAAACCCAGCAACCCGACGTGGTTTTATCTGCGATTACGTACGCCAACCTCTCTGTGATCTGGGCGAAAAGGATGTCCGGCTCCACTGTGCCAGTTGTCGTCAGTGAACGCATTGCGTTGTCCACCTATTGTGCGGCCCCCTCCAACTCCCGCAAATGGAAATGGCGCTATCTGCCGGATATCGTACAGCGGACTTACCCGGGTGCTGACGTCGTGGTCGCCGTATCACATCATGCAGCAGAAGAGCTGATCACGAATATTGGTGTAAACCAGCAGTCAGTGATGACTATCTACAACCCCGTTGTCGATGACACCTTGCATATCGGCGCTGCACAGCCGCTGGACCACGCCTGGTTTGCACCCGATGCGGTGCCGGTCATCCTGGCCGCGGGCAGGCTGACTGAACAAAAAGATTTTTCAACCTTGATTCGCGCGTTCGCTCTAGTGCATGCACAAAGACCCGTGCGCCTGGTTATTCTGGGAGAGGGTCGACTGCGACCGGATCTACTCAAATTAACCACTGAACTTGGCGTACAGGCAGACGTTGATATGCCCGGGTTCGTCTTTAATCCGTTTCAGTACATGGCGCG
Source organism: uncultured Halioglobus sp. (assembly GCA_963934845.1). Taxonomy (GTDB): domain Bacteria; phylum Pseudomonadota; class Gammaproteobacteria; order Pseudomonadales; family Halieaceae; genus Marimicrobium. The sequence continues at coordinate 41,016 of CAWWAG010000007.1, forward strand.
CTCGTCTCTGCTGGTATTATCTTCGTTGTACGAAGGCTTACCGGGGGTAGTCATTCAGGCACTGGCCTGCGGTTGTCCAGTTGTCAGCACCGATTGTCCGGGCGGCTCAAGAGAAATTCTCGCTGACGGCAAGTATGGTGCACTGGTCGACATCGGCGATGTGGATGCGATGGCAAGCGCCATTCGGGCGGAGTTGGATCACCCCACAGACCAGGCGATTTTGCTGCGCCGGGCAGCGGACTTTTCGGTTGACCGCGCTGTCGGCCACTATCTTGATTTGCTGGATTCAGTGGTCGCGCGCGCTGTAAATCGACATTAACGGGCGGATTGGCGATGTGTGGAATTACCGGATTTATACAGTATGACGGCGGCGCTGCCGATGATCTCTCGCGACACTGCCAGAGTATGGCAGACACCATCCGTCACCGCGGCCCCGATGCGGGCGGTGTTTGGGTAGATCCCACGTTCCCGCTGGCTCTGGGGCACCGCCGCCTTTCCATTATTGACCTGACGGACGCAGGCGCCCAGCCTATGGTGTCAGCATCTGGCCGCTATGTGCTTTCATTCAACGGCGAAGTGTACAATTTTCCCCGACTTCGTCAGGAAGACGGTGTGTCCGCCTACCCTTTTCGCGGGCATTCCGACACCGAAGTGATTCTCGCCGCCGTGCAACATCTGGGTGTCGAAGCGGCTGTCAGCAAGTTCGAAGGCATGTTCGCACTCGCCCTGTGGGACACAGAAGAGCGCTGCCTTTGGCTGGCGCGGGATCGGGTGGGCAAAAAGCCGTTGTACTACGGCTGGTGTGGCAACAGTTTCCTGTTCGGCTCAGAACTGAAAGCCCTGCGCCAACACCCGGATTTTGAACGCGAGTTGGATCGCAACGCGCTGGGACAATATCTGCAATACGGCTGGGTTTCCCAACCGCGCTCCATTTACAAGAAAGTGCGCAAACTGCCACCGGGGAGCCTGCTGAAAATACCACAGGCGTGTGAACCCTGGAGCGCCTCCCCCACGCCGTATTGGTCTGCTGCGGACGTGGCCGAACACGGTGAGCGCAATCGCTTCACCGGCAGCTACGAGGAGGCAATCGGGCAACTCGACACGGTACTCCATCAGGCCGTGGGCGATCGCATGGTGGCCGATGTGGAACTCGGTGCACTGCTCTCCGGCGGTATTGACTCCTCGATGATCGTCTCTGTGATGCAGCAACAGTCGGACCGCCCGGTGAAGACGTTCAGCATTGGGTTCTGGGAGGAAAAATACAATGAAGCTGAGTACGCCTCAGCAGTGGCAAAGCACCTCAAAACCGAGCATCACGAGATTTACGTCACACCGGGTCAAGCGCTGGACGTGGTTGATCAGCTACCACACATTTACGACGAACCCTTCGCTGACTCCTCACAGATTCCCACGTTTCTGGTGTGCAAGCTGGCCCGTGAGCAATTGAAAGTAGTACTCACTGGCGATGGCGGCGATGAACAAATGGCCGGTTACCGGCGCTACCAGCACTGCCTGAAACACTGGCGCAACGTACAGCGCATCCCTGACAGCGCCAGGAGCATGGTGCAACCGGTTGCAGGTGCGCTGGGCAGTGGCAGCTGGTATTTCGCAAAAAACTACGCCAATGGGGGTAAAACTGTACCACGCTGGACCCGAAAATTGGGTAAAATGAGCCAGCGCTCCTGCAACTGGGCGGCCAGTTCACCACAGGAAATTCTGGCCAACAAATTCAACAAATGTCAGGCTGTCGATCAGTTTGTGTCGGGGGCAGTGAGCCCCTCGACACCCCTGTCTGATCCTTCCTATTGGGCGGACGTGCAGGACCCACTACTCTCAATGCTGCACTACGATTACACCGGCTACCTGCCAGACGATATCCTCGTGAAGGTCGATCGTGCGAGCATGGCCGTAGGACTGGAAGCGCGCGCGCCCCTGCTCGATCACCGCGTGCTGGAGCTCGCCTGGTCGCTGCCCACAGATTATCTGTTTGACGGCAAAACAGGGAAACGCGTGCTGCGGGATTTACTGATGCAGTATGTGCCTCGCGAGCTGATAGATCGCCCCAAGCGCGGGTTCAGCGTGCCGATCAAGGAGTGGCTTGTCGGTCCGCTGCGGGAATGGGCCGAAGACCTGATTTCGGAACAAACGTTGCGAGAACAAGGCATTTTCGATGTCAAAAGTGTGCGTGATGCATGGCGGCAACACCTGTACGGCTGGGCCAATCACTCGGAGCTGATGTGGTCCATACTGATGTTTCAAGCGTGGTGGAAGGCGCAATAGCCAGCGCGTGGAACCGCATCATAACGGTGTAATAATTGACGCTTATACGCAACATTACGCAACTGGATACCCGCTGCCATACTGCTGTCTTGACAAATTTGATAAGCGAGAGAACGCCGCGCAAGCGCTGGCCAACACTTTTCATAAAATAATATATATATCATATATATCAATTACTTATAAATGGCAAGTAGACCAAAACAGCCCACTCAGAAATCCGTGTCTACCCTGAGCAGATCACTGAAACGGAGCGACATGAAAGTGTTCTTACGTAAAATCCTCACCTATTCTTTGGGATTGTTCACACCGGCGCTTGGTATTATTTCCTATAAGCGATAAAGCCCAAAATGCTACGATTAGACGTCACCAGATAACCCTTTTCCAGGGTCTGAGTATAAGGGTGCCCCCATTTACAAGTACTTGTGCGCATAACTGACAAGTTGCCCGAAGTCTCACAGGGGATTTATTGAACTAAGTGCCAAACCTCTGATCTGCAAGGGTCAGCAAAACCTGCTTTCTGGAAATTGGTACACCGGCGCAGAGATCGTCGCAAACGAGGAATCTACATTGCCACACGCTAACGTAAATACCACGCCAACCCACCACGAGCTACCGTTTCGTTCAGCCGACTTTGCCACTCTGACCGAGGCACTCGATTACGCGGCCATGGGTGAGACCGGCTCCAATTTCTACACCGGCCGAGGAGCCATCTATGCCAGTCTGTCCTATGCCGAGCTGCGAACTGATGCGCTTGCGCTCGCGCACAAATTGCTTGGACTCGGACTTGACAGCGGTGATCGCGTAGCGCTGGTCGCGGAAACTAACCCAGACTTCATTCGGTTCTTTTACGCCTGCCAGTATGCGGGCCTGATTCCTGTCACGCTGCCCGCGTCCGTCAAGGTCGGCGCACATTGTGCCTATGTCGCGCAATTGCACCTCCTGCTGGAAGCCAGCGATGCCGCCATTGGCGTAGCCTCCGAGGGGTATTTGCCCTTCCTGCAGGAAGCCAGCGAAGGCCTCGATATTCGTATGGTGGAAGCGCCTGGAGCTTTCTATGCACTGCCCGAATCGCAGCAGGAACTGCCGGTTATCGACCCGAATAATATCTCGTATATTCAGTACACCTCAGGCAGCACCCGCTTCCCGCGCGGCGTCGTCATCAAGCACAGCACAGCAATGGCCAACTTGCAGGGTATCGTCTCGCACGGTCTGCAGATGAACGCAGAGGATCGCATGATGTCCTGGCTACCGTTTTACCACGACATGGGCCTGGTAGGTTTTGTGCTGGTGCCTATGGCCGCTCAGGTGTCTATTGATTATCTGGATACCCGCGAGTTCGCAATGCGTCCGCGCCAGTGGCTGGCACTGATGACGCAAACCCGCGCGACGATCTCCTTTGCGCCCTCATTCGGCTACGACCTTTGTGCTCGCAGGGTCAGGCCCAGCGATGTTGAGACTTACGACCTGAGCAACTGGCGTGTCGCCGGTATTGGCGCTGAGATGATTCGCCCACAAACGCTGGATTACTTCGCCGAAATGATGGGCCCCGCCGGCTTTGATCGCCGCGCATTTCTGGCCTGTTACGGCATGGCTGAATGTACGCTGGGCGTGAGCTTTTCACCTTTGTCGACTGGTTTTACCACACATTATATCGACAGCGACCACCTCTCCGATCACCATGAAGCGGTGCTGCTTGATGAGGAAGACAAGCAGGGTCGTGGCCGGCATTTCGTCAATTGCGGCATCCCGATGCCCAATTTTGAAGTCGAAGTTCGCGATGATAACCGGGTACTGGGTGACTGGCAGAGCGGTGTAATTTACCTGCGTGGCCCCAGTGTTATGGCTGGCTATTTCAATCTGCCCGAAGAAACCAACCACTCGCTGAGCGAAAACGGCTGGCTGAATACGGGCGACATCGGCTATCTGGTGGATAGTGTGCTCACCATAACGGGCCGCAAAAAGGATCTTATCATAATCCACGGCCGCAACATCTGGCCACAGGATCTTGAACATGTCGCTGAGACCCAATCCGAAGTGCGCGCTGGTGATGCAGTGGCATTCTCCGCCCCCAATAGCGAGGGCGAAGAACTCTGTATCCTGATGGTTCAGTGCCGCGAAACAGATCACGTAAAACGCAATAGTCTGGTTCGTCGCCTCACTGCCCTTGTGCGCATGGAAATGAGTCTGGATTGCTATGTAGAGCTGGTTCCCATTCACTCGCTGCCGCGCACGTCTTCGGGCAAGTTGTCGCGCGCCAAGGCCCGACTCGACTTTATCAACGGCAACGACCTGGATATGCTCGACGCCGCGGCTGAAGAAGTACGCCTGAGGGTGGCCTCAGCCTGATCGTCGACGGCAGCCTCATCGCCGTTACCGGCGCTACTGGCTTTATCGGTTCCACCCTATGCCAGCGCTTGCTGGATAAGGGTTATCAGGTACGCGCACTCGTTAGAAACCCTGAGAACGCTGCACACCTGGCCTCCCTGGGCGTAACCCTTATCGAGGGAGACCTCGCCAATAGCGCCGCCCTTGAAAAACTACTCGCCAACTGTGCTGCCGTTATTCACGCCGCGGGGGCTGTCCGGGGCAATTCACAAGCAGACTTCGATACGGTCAATGTCGCTGGAACAGCCAGTGTGCTTAGTGCTCTCCGGGCGCAATCTCGCCCACCCAGGCTGCTTCTGCTCTCCTCAATAGTTGCCCGGGAGCCACACTTGTCCTGGTACTCCCACAGTAAACGGGAGGGCGAGAAACTGCTGGAACCGTGTGCAGACATCGACTGGATCGTGTTGCGTCCACCTGCAGTGTACGGTCCTGGTGACAAAGAAATGTTGCCCATTTTTAAGTTGATGCAGCGGGGGATCGCCGCAGTACCGGGCTCGCCGGAAGTACGCATGTCCCTGATCTATGTGTCGGATCTTGTGGAAGCTATCATTGCCTGCCTGCAAAGCTCCGCTGCAAGTAGGCAAACACTGACCCTTGGCGACGGCAGGCCCAACGGCTACAACTGGCAGGAAATGGCTGATATTGCCGCACAGCACTGGTCGCGCCGAGTTCGCTTGTTTCGCGTGCCCCGCTGGCTGCTGAACACCATTGCAGCGCTAAACAGCGCGTTGGCGGGCATCACTGGCAATGCGCCCATTCTTACGCCGCCCAAATTACGCGAACTGCGCCACAATGACTGGGTTGCAGACAACAGCGCGATTACCGCTGCCACTGGCTGGACACCCACGGTCGTATTGAGCAAAGGGCTGGAACAGCTCAAATTACCAACACTTTGACGGAGAATTCTGCGTCTATAGTGCGATATACTGCTCCGCTAAATATTGAATTCTTAATTCCAGGTAAATCTACCCGTGGCTGAATTTATTGTCGGCAATCCACTGCGCAAGTGGGCACGCGATCATCGCCTACTCCGCGAAGTGCTGTGGCGACTGGATTTTATGCTGGTGTGGTTGGTCACGAAATTAGCACAGTTGCTGTCCATCGATACCGCTTCCCGATTCGGCGACAAACTGGGTCGTTGGATAGGGCCGAAGCTAAAGAAAAAAACCGCCATCTATCGGGCCAACTTGACCACCGCATTTCCCGATTTGAATGACACTGAACTGGATGCGCTGGTGACACGCTCCTGGGGTCGCTCGGGGCGCGTATTGGCGGAGTACCCACACCTGGCCACAATACTCGCAGAAGACGACCGCCTGCAGATAGATATTCGCGAGCCCTTCGAAACCTACGAAAACCCGGCCAAGCCCTGTGTCATCGTAACGGCGCACCAGAGCAACTGGGAGGTCGTGTGCTCCGCTATGGCAAAATTGCATATCCCCAATGCCAGCCTCTACTCGCCACCTACGAATCCCCTGTTGGATCGCATGTTGCTGCATTCACGCAGTGCACTGAATTGTGAATTGCTGCCCGCGGAAAACAGCACCCGCGCGCTGATGCGCGCACTGAAAGCGGGGCGAACTGCCGCCATGGTTATGGACCGACGGGTGGACGAGGGCAAACCCATACAATTTTTCGGGCACGACAAGCTCTCGACCATCATGCCAGCCAAGCTCGCGCAAAAGTTCAACTGCGATCTGGTGCCCGTGCAGGTTGAGCGATTGCAGGACGCGCATTACCGGGTCACTTTTCACGCACCCATCCGTGCCCGTGATACCAGTGTGTCTGACACCGAACAGGCCATCGATATGATCCAGCAGGTACATCTCCAGTTCGAGGACTGGATTCGACAGCAACCGGAAGATTGGTTCTGCTCGAAACGCCTGTGGCCAAAAGATAAACCAGCCAACACGGAGAAGTGCGGTCATGACGCCGACAGAGATTCCTATGCAGCCTGAAAATCAACATCAATCCATACGCCTGTTCGAGAATGAGTTTCTCGAGCGCCTGTCCCACGTTCACCCCCTCACGCCGCTGCTGATGTGGGGGCCAATAGCGGGCTGGCTGATCTGGCGCAGTCTTGCCGTGTACCAGCTGCCACTGCTGCCCGTGCTGGCTATCGGTGCCGCGGGCATGTTGACATGGTCCCTCACCGAGTACTGCTTGCACCGCTTTTTGTTCCACTTTCCTGCCACCAGCAAGATGGGCAAGTGGCTGGTCTTCCTGTTTCACGGCAATCACCACGATGACCCCAAGGACAAGACGCGACTGGTCATGCCACCGGCCGGGGCTATACCCATTATGTTAGTGCTATATCTGCTGTTCGGCCTGTTTATCCCGCAGCCCTGGATCCAGCCTTTTTGTGCGTTTTTTATCATCGGTTACCTGATATACGATTATATCCACTACTCGACGCACCACTTTCCCATGCGCAACAAGGTGGCCAAATTTCTCAAGCACTATCACCTGAAACATCACTACTCGGGAGAGGGTGGTCGCTACGGCGTCAGTTCGCCCTTCTGGGACCGCATATTCGGCTCAGACCCGGGCCGACGCTGAGTCTTCCAGGGTGTCCGAGTTTTACCTGATTCCAAAAGGTCTGGCGCGTAAAGCGCCGGTTCTAGTGGCTATCGCCCAGCGGATAGAAGCGACTGGCTTTCGTTTTATTTTTTGGTTGATGCGCAAACTGAGCGTGGAACACGCCCTGCGGTTGTCCGGCTTTACGTTTGGATTGGTTGGCTCGTTTTCAGACAAAGCGGCAAAAGCTCGTGAGAATCTGGCCGTCGCCTTCCCCGACCAATCGCCAGAGTGGCGCAACCAGACTACACGACAGATTTTCCATCATCTCGGGTACTCGGCCGCAGAGTTGCTCAAACTGGAACAGATCTGGGCGCAGCGCGAACAACGCATCGAGTTTGTACTCGAGCCTGAAGCCCGCAAGCACATGGAGAGTAAACGGGCGACCGTCTTTATGACTGCACATGTGGGCGCGTGGCAGGTCGCCTCACTGGTAACACGCCAGTTCGGCTTCACCATAAACGCCATCTATGCGCCAGAATCCAATCCGATCATACAAGAGCTATTACTGGGCCCACGACGATCTTTCGGAGAAAAGCTCATAGCGGCCGACGCAGGGCCGCGACCATTGATCAAGGCATTGAATGCGGGTGAAAGTATTATTATGGCGATGGATACGCGACCAGACACCGGCAAGCTCATTCCCTTTTTTGGCGTAGATGCACTCACCAACACCAGCGCAGTTGGTCTGGCTCTGCGCACTGGCGCGGCAGTCGTCGTATCACGCGCCGAGCGCCTCCCGGGAAAACGATACCGCGTGACCGTTTATGATCCCCTGGTCAGCCTCATTCCGGATGCACCGGTCAAAGAACAGGCTGTAGCAATGACCGAAATCGCCCACCAGTACTTCGAAAGCTGGATCAGGGAGTATCCCGAGCAGTGGGTCTGCCTGAAACGGCGCTGGCCAAAAGCGCACAAACTCTAGCGGCTATGCGAACAGAGCCCCCTATCCCTGAGCCCAAACACAGCTCACTAGCCGTCTGTATTTGCACGTTTATGCGGCCTGATGGCCTGCTGCGCCTTTTGACGGGGCTGGACCTGCAGACATTCTCTATCGCGCCACAGCCTGATGTGCAGCTCATCGTAGTCGACAATTCGCCCACCGGGTCGGCCGCAGCAATGTGCGAGGCGCACACATCGCACTGGCCCCTGCATTACCTGCGCGAAGCCCGGCCCGGGATCTCGTATGCCCGGAACACGGCGTTGGCCGCTGTACCCCGGGGTACAGATTTTATCGCTATGATCGACGACGACGAAGTACCGTCCCCCGATTGGCTGGATCAGTTACTGGACGCCCAAGCCCGCAGCGGTGCGGACATTATCGTTGGGCCCTCTACACCGGTTTTTCCACCACAGACACCCGACTGGATAATGGCAAGTAGCATTTTTATGAAGCCCGAAAATGCAGCCAGCTTGCGTGAATTGGATCCAGACCCACCGGCAGCGACCTGCAATGTACTGGTGCGAGCCGATCTGCTCGGCCCTTCGGGCGTGTCTTTTGACACGGCCCTTGGGCTCAGCGGTGGCGAGGACAAATTGCTGTTTCAAACACTGAAACTGAGCGGCCACCGCTTTGCCTGGGCGGCGGCCGCGCGCGTCAAAGAATGGATTCCGGCCGAGCGCGCCAATTTTGCCTACATGTGGCGAGAGTCCTATCGCCGCGGCAGCGTGAAGTACTTCGTCAAGCGTCGCCTAAAATCCCGATCCCCACTGGGCGCTGCGCGCATTGCCTTGCGTTTGACGCTCAAATCAATCGGGCTTATTCCTTGGTACCTGTTGCGCATGCTGGCCAGCGTGGGCCACAAAAGTAGCGCCTGGGTGCCCTATGCGCTGAATGTCGCTCACAACCTCGGCACGATCGCCGGTGTGCTGCAAATCCCCAACCGACACTATCGCCCCAAGGATGCTGCGTGCTGAATCTGTCTCTGCCGGATCAAACCAGACAGTGGAGTCTGCCAAATGTTGTTTTCGCGACGTATACCCTTTTCCTGGCGGGCTTTTACTTTGTGCCCAACGCGGTGGACAATTACAAATTCTACATCGCCGCCGTGTTCCTGCCCGGCGTGTTCCTGCTCCCACAAACCTTCCAGCGGTGTCTGCGCAGCCCCATTTGGCTGAGTATTCTCCTCTATCTGGGATACATGCTACTGAGCTCACTATGGAGCGCAGATTTCTCCCCGACGATCCTGTGGCGCGATGCCCGTTACACCGCCTATATTTTAGGCTTCATTCTGCTGACGCTGTACTGGTTTGAGCGCAACCGGCAATTGCCGGACGCGATCATGGAGGCGGTCACGCTGGTGGTCATTCTGGCGGCTGCCGGCGCTATCGCTACCTTCGAGGATCTGCAGCTGTTGCCCGTATTAACTGAGAATCGGATGGTCGGCCTGGGGATCACTGACAACCCGAATCCGAGCGCATTCACTTACGGCTTCTTCGGCGTTATCGCACTGGACTACGCGCGTAAACACTGGGGTGAAAAGCTGGGCTATGTCCATGCAGCGGGCTTTTTCGTAATCCTCCTGTTCACCGTGCTAACCCAAAGTAATACCGGTCTATTGGCATTGACGACCGCCTGTGCGCTGTTGTTTCTACTCGACCATCGCCTCGCACCACCCGCAGTATTCATCGCGCTTGTACTGGGATTTTCCGCCGCGCTTTACCTCGCGTGGGCCCTGGGTATGCTGGGCTCGGCGACGGATATAGGCTTCATTAATCGCCTCCCTATTTGGCAACATATACTCGAGCAGTGGCAGCATGCGCCCATCTTCGGCTATGGCTACCAGCCGACACCCATTCTGTGGCCAGATGGCGAGCCAAGCCCCCTCAATTACGCCCACAGCAGTTTTCTCTCCACTCTGCGCGATGGCGGGCTGGTTGGCCTGATGCTGTTGTTGATAGTCTACGGTTTTGCGCTCCGCGCTGCGCTGCGAATGGTTTTCACCATGCGGCACGCGCGCTATCTATGCCTGCTCACCCTTGGCGTGATCTGCATGCTGGTCGACACCAATCAGGTTATAACCCGGCCCAGAGAATTGTGGATCATTCTATGGTTACCGCTGGCCTGTCTGATCGCATATGAGCTTGGCTTGACCGACGAGGAGGCGCTGGGCAGCGCAGCGGAACGCTCGCCAAAGAATATTCGATGATAGCCTTCCAGCGCGCGCTCCAGCGAAAATTCACGTCCCCGCTCGCGCAGCATTTCAGAATCCGGCTCGCTCGCCAGACTGGCTAAAATAGCCTCTTTCAGCCGCTCGACATCATTGACCGGCACCAGCGTGCCATAGCGCCCATTTTCCAGAATCTCGGCCGGCCCGCTGGGACAATCCGTGCTCACGACGGGGCAGCCCTGCAACAGCGCTTCCACCAGCACATTGCCAAAGCCCTCAAAGCTGGAGGACAGGACAAATACCCGCGCTGCCCACAGGAACGTGCGGGGTTCCCGCTGATAGCCCGGCAATGCGATATCATCGCCGACGCCCAATTCTACCGCCAGATCCAGTAGTTCCTGCCGATGGGCCATTTGTTCAGCCGATGACTTGTCACCTCCCAGAATAACCAGACGCGCATCGATACATTGACGCACCGCCGCGAACGCCCTGATCAGCAGGGGAAAGTTCTTTTGTTCCACCAGACGCCCCATACCCAGGATCACGGGAGGCGCCTCCGGCCGGAACCACGGGTGGGTGAAAACCCCACGGGGCTCGCCAGCAGGCTCCGCCTCGGCCACAGGGTTATAAACCACATACACCTTCTCAGGATTCAGACCCAGGAGACTAATGGCATCCTCGGCAACACCGCGTGAGGCGGCTATCACACCGTGGGCCCGGGTAAAACAGTGCCGAAACATCGGCACCATGCTGTACGCCTGCCCCTTACCGCTTTTGCGGCTCTGCGCACTGCGAATTGACAGCGCAATATGGAGACCCACAAACACACGTGTCGGCACCTTGATGCCAGAGGCTGCCAGCATGGCGCTGATACTCGATTTACCCAGTGCAGAATAAATGACGGCCGGACGAACATTTTGAAGATAATGACTGATATCGCGAATATAGCGGAAGCTGCGAGGAATTTTTCGAGCCGAGACCAACCAGAACAAGATACCGCCCAAACCCCGCCAGCCGCCTCGCTTGATCGCCGTACAAAGCCCGGCCAGCTTGCCCACCGGCTGCAGTACGATCAAATTGACGCCGGGCGGAACACTACCGCACAACTCCCCTTGTAGCTCGCACACCAGCAGGTCGACGTCATAGCCAAGCGCCGCAAAGCCCGATGCCATGGCCAAGACTACCCGCTCGGCACCGCCACCGTTGAGATTGTCCAGCAAGAGTGCTACCCGTTGCAGACTGGCCTGATCTGACCCAAGCTGTTGTGTCTCAAGCGACATCAGATGAATCCCGTATTATGATCCACTGCGGATGGGGCTATCGCTCTAAAACGCACTGGTAAATACGCGCTATTATATGTCAGCTAAACCCACTGTCCAGTTTGGCACCACAGGCCGCTTGATGACATGCATGCGCCTGGAGTTTTCCAGCAGCTGGCATTCAGATAGAATGGATAAACTTTACAACCCACCCATTCTGCACTACCGGGAGAGCGTTCTATCTCGTCCACCGATCATAAACGCACGAGACTCTGGCTGACGTCACCCCACTTCTATCCCACGTACGGGGGTGCTCAAAACCGGTATCGCAGCTATATTCCCGGCCTGCTGGCTCGCGATGTGGATGTGCGAGTCATGACCGGCACCCCGCAAATCCAGGAACGCAGCGAATCCGACTCTGACAAAAGCTGGTATGCGGCAACACCCGGTAGCTGGCTGCCACCGATCACGCTGGACGGCGCGCCACTCGAGCGCATACGCCTGCCCGACAGCAAAAGTCGTACTCGCACGCAGATTTACTACGACGCCCTACTGGAGGTGTGCCAACGCGCGGCCGAGGGGCCCACTGTGGCGCAACTGCTGACCAATATGCGCCCGCAGGCTCTGCCCTGGTTGCGTCGCCTGAAAGACGGCGGTGTTGCCACGGTCTATTCGGTGTCCCAGTTCCCCACCTGGCAACAAAAGCCGATCAAACGCATACTGCGACGACGCGGTTATCAGCAGGTGTACAACAGCTTCGATGCTCTGGTCACCAATAGTGAAGCAATAGAGGCGTTCCTGCGCGATATTGGCGTCACCACACGCATCGAATACATTCCCAACGGGGTCAATTTACAACGCTTCCATCCGCCCCGGTCCGACACCGAACAGCAGGCCAGAGCGAAGCTGCGAGAGCGATTCGGCATCCCCGAGAGACACAAGATGATTGTCGCGGTGGGCGCCATCATGCCGCGCAAAGGGCCCGATAAAATACTGCAGGCCTGGCGCCGAATTCTCCCGCAGCTGCCCGATACCCACGTCATGTTTGTGGGACCGCGCGCCGATATGCATGACCCCAAGCTGCAGAAGTTTGGTGCCGAGGTGGAGGAACTGGTGGCAAGCTCCGGCGTGCCAAACCAGGTTCACTTCACCGGAATTGTTGACGATGTCGACAACTACCTGCGCGCCGCCGATGTCTTCGTGCTCGCCTCGAATCGCGAGGGCACCCCCAACTCAGTACTCGAAGCCATGGCCACCGGTCTGCCTTGTCTGGTCACATCCTTCCTCGGTATTTCTGCCGGCATCGGCCAGGCCGGCGAGCACTATCAACTGGTGGAGCGTAACCCTGAGGCCATCGCCGCTGCACTTACCGGGCTGTTACAAGATGACGCTTTGGGGCAGTCTTTTGGGGAGAAAGGACAGCGCTACGTGGCAAACAATGTCGATCAGCAGCGCAGTCTCGATCATTACGCTGCGCTCTATCAGGAACTGGGCGCGATTGCGGCGCAGCGACGCTAGAGCAACACGGGATCAGGCACCGCGCAGATCAGTACATCAGACGCTCTTTCTCTGTCACCAGCGCTGATCCGGTGAGCAGCCGTCGGACTTTCTTGAACGCCATGCGCAGTGGTCGGTACTCCTCAAACACCACGATAAACACCTTGCGGTAGTAATTATCCGGGCAGTTGATGCGCCGTACGCCGTGCCATGAATTGCCGCGGCGCCCGAACAGAATGCTTCGATTGTCCTGGGTTTGCGCGGGATACACCGTGTCAAAATCTTCAAATGACGGCGCATTGTCTGATGCAATGCGGCCGTTGTCGTCGAGGATCACAGTCTCTCCACCCCAGCTCCAATCCCAATCGCCCACCGTGTTCAGGTAAAAAATCTGCGAGCCAATTTTTCCCTTTGAATCGCAGTGGGGGCTAACTTCCCCGCCGTTGGGCGTGAAATGCCAGTGGAAACGAAAACAAACATTGGACACATTTAGCAAGCGGCAAATAAAGTCGCGGTAACTGTCACTGCACAGTTCTTCAACAAAATCACGCCACTGTGGTGCCAGCTCCATGCCGCGCTCGTAATCCAGAATATAGCGGTCGTGACTCGCCTGGCCGTGCTTGCGCTGCTTGTTGAAAAACGCTGTGAATCGCGCCAGATCCGGCACGCTTTGCAACAGCTCAGGATAACGATCCGGAGCAATAAAATACTGCGGATTCACCCACGGAAAAGGGTTTTTCGTCTGAAAATCTTCCGGATCAATGGCATCCAGAACGACCGTATTCAGGTAGGAGTTTTTGACCATCTGATCACTACCGTTAAAAGATGCGAGTATACGATTCCCATGATTTCAGGGACAGCAGCAATTCTGTGTAGAAATGGCGGCCCACAGCAGCACCGAGGATCAGGAGACACCGATAGCGAGGCGCTCATTGAGTAGGCCCGCGGGTTTCGAGCGCGCATTGGCACACCCCAAAACAGCGCCACCAATACGCGCCGTGCGCAGGTCACCGAAGGGCGTGCCAATACCACTGTTGACGATAAGCGCCACTGATAGGCCGCGTTTCGGATCGGCCCAAGCACCGGAGCCACCAAAACCAAAGTGGCCAAACGCCTTGCGCGGAAAGCCCCGCGTAGTTGCGACACCGTGGTAGCCCAGTCGCCAGCGCATGTCGAAGGGGATCACGGATAGCTTGCCAGTGGGTTTTTGTATCGTGGTAGCCCGCTCAAGGGTCTCTTGCGATAACAGACGCACGCCATCCAGTTCACCGCCATTCGCGAGCAAGGCGTATAGCTTGGCGAGAGAGCGAGCGGTAAACAGGCCATTGGCCGCGGGAATGGCGACTCTCAGGGATTCCGGCGAGCCAAAATCAAAATCGCTCACCCCGTATGGGGCAAGCGCATCGAAGATGCTGGACAGATCCGAATCGATGCCCACACGTTGCAACACACTACTGATACGACTGGCTCCGTTCTCCAGCTTACTGCCCAGCGACGTCTGCGTCAGCCGTTTGATCGAATCGGGGAACATCAACTGCGCGGCACGCGGGATCTCCCGTGCCGGTGTGCCTATGTACAAACCATCCAGCCCCAATGGCCGGGCAATCTCCTTTTGCACAAGATCTGAAAACTTCTTGCCCGTGACGCGCTGAATGATCTCGCCAATCAGGAACCCAAAGGTGAGGCCATGATAGCCAGTGCGCGTGCCAGGCGTGTGTGTGGGTTTAGCCTGCTCGATTGCGCGGATCATATATTTCCAATCCAGCATGCGGTCCACATGATCGATCATCTGCCGGATGTGGTACAGGCCCGATTGATGCGCCATCACCTGCCTCACCGTGATGTCTTCCTTGCCCGCCTGCCCGAATTCCGGCCAATACTCTGACACGCAGGTATCGTAATCGATGAGCCCGCGATCGACATATATATGCAACAGCGTCGCAGCTACACCCTTGGTAGTAGAAAAGCTCGGGGCCATGGTGTCGCGACTCCAAAGCGTGTCTTGGTCGTCCTTATAGCCGCCCCATAAATCCACCACACACTCCCCGCGATGGTACACACTGACGGCCGCCCCACCACGATAATTACGTAGCAGATTGCGCAGCGAGGCTTCTACCGGGGCAAAATCAGGGTGAATGCGGCCGTCAATGTGCGTTATGGGAGAACGTGAACAGCATTTCGACATGGCGGGCTCCAACTGGCTTTTAGTATTTTTGGACAGACAATTGGCACCGTCTGGGCCAAAACATACCACAGTTAGCTACCCGGAGAAAAATGGCGTCGGTTACGGCTTGCGCAAACACATAAGAACGCTATTAGTTGAGTACGTGATAACCCCTGCCACGGAGGCAGTTTTTGACCACCTGCACTTCGCTTTGAGCACCGTCACTCACGCCCTTGGCACCACCGCCAACCGCGCCGACACCGGCACCCGTAGCCGCGCCGGAGGCGCCGCCGGTAATCGCACCGATTAAACCGCCTACCACCGCGCCAGAGGCCGCGCCCACCGCCGTTTTCTCAGCCTTCTGGACCGATTCAGCATACGGTTTGCACTCGGCCAGATCCTGCTGGTAGGCGGCCGAATTGACGCCTTTTTGATCAATAATAATTTCGTTGGTGGTGGTACAGGCCGTCAGCGCGGACAACGCTATAATGGCAATGGCTGCATACTTCATGCTTATAAGTCTCCGCTGTTGAATCCCAAAGATAAGGCTAGCATGGATGGCAGTGAAAATCGCCAATGACACTGTTGCTCCGATCCGCAGGTACTCTAAATCTGTAGCACATGATTTTTCCCAGTGGTGTCACCTGCGCGCCAGCTACACCAGAGATGTCCTTGTATGATTTCTCGTTGAGTGACGCTTCACCACGCACCAAACCTAATGATAATTTCTCCGCATAGAAACCATGCAACCAATGTCGACCCGTAAGACACTCCTGACTACGGTCACCATGGCAGCCGCATTCAGCGGTTCAACCATGGACGAATTGAACATCAGGGACAGTTCGGATTACGAAGCCATCGTGCCGCCTCTGTCGGTGCGTAACTCGCCATCGCGGCTGTTTATTCGTGGCGTCGGCCGTGTCACCAACAATCTGGGCACGGACCCTGGCGTTGCTGTCCTGAACGGGGCGACCTCGCTGACAACACAGCGATGAGCCTGAGCACCATCTGCGCGCAAGCCAGGATATCCGCGTAATCCCAAACGGTAAAAACTTGACGGAGGAAGAGACTTGGGTCAGCCTAAACTGACTGAATTTTTTCGGAGCCGTTTCTGGCCTCGCTAACGATCCGCCTACCTACAGCC
Organism: uncultured Halioglobus sp.; assembly: GCA_963934845.1. Taxonomy (GTDB): domain Bacteria; phylum Pseudomonadota; class Gammaproteobacteria; order Pseudomonadales; family Halieaceae; genus Marimicrobium. The sequence continues at coordinate 57,432 of CAWWAG010000007.1, forward strand.
TGAGAGGAACGCACGCTCATGAAGCAACTCACCGGTCTCGACGCCTCCTTCCTTTATCTGGAAACCGCCAACGCCCCGATGCACATCTCGGGGCTGTCCATTTACGATCAGTCTACTGCCCCGGGCGGTAAAGTGCGGTTCAAGGACATCATCGAGCATACCAACAATCGCTTGATGGGCCTGCCAGTAATGACGCAGAAACTGGTGAACGTGCCAATGAACCTGGATCACCCCTACTGGGTGACTGACGGGGCCTATGACCCCGAGTTTCATATCCGCCACATCGCCCTGCCCAAACCGGGCGACTGGCGCCAGTTGTGCATTGTGATCTCCCGCTTGCACGCGCGCCCGCTGGACCGTGCCCATCCCCTCTGGGAGCTTTACATCATCGAGGGCCTGAATAATGTAGAAGGCGCACCCAAAGGTAGCTTTGCCATGTTTTCCAAGACCCACCACGCGGCCATCGACGGCAAGTCCGGCATGGAATTGACAGCGGCAACCCACGATCTATCACCGGATTATAATCGCGCGCGCAAGGCGGCCACCGTCAGTGTAGACAGTCAGCCCTCAGCGCTTGAAATGGTCATCAGGTCGCAGTACAACAGTATTCGAAAGCCCTTCCACTTGTTCAGCGTCGCTAGAAACACGGTGCCGGGGTTGGCCAAAGTCGTCGCTGGCCTGTCCAAAGGGCAGTTGAGTCGGGTCAAGGACATCCCACGCACCCGGTTTAACGGCAGTGTCTCGCCACACCGGGTGTTTGATGCGATCAATGTGCCACTGGACGATGTGAAGGCAATCAAGAATTCGGTACCTGGCGCTACCGTCAACGATGCCGCTATTACCATTGTCGGCGGCGCACTGCGCAAGTATCTGCAGGCACACGATGAACTGCCCGAATACTCACTGGCTGCCATGGCGCCCATTAACATTCGATCAGACAAGGACAAGGCCGGCGGCAATATCGTCGCCACCATGACGGTTCAGGTGCGCAGCGACGTTGCTGACCCCCTGGAGCGCCTGCAGGCGGTGCATGAAAGTAGCAGCAGGGCCAAGGAGCTGACCAACGCGATTGGTGCCAAGACCATGACCGACTATTCCCAGTTCATTCCCGCGACGCTGACCGCACAGGCGGCGCGACTGGCCGGACGCTGGGGCCTGATGAACCGCATGAGCCCACAATTTAACTGTGTAATCACCAACGTCCCCGGCCCCCCTATTCCGCTGTATAACACCGGTGCCAAAATGGTGGCCAATTACGGCACCGGACCGGTGCAGGACGGGCTTGGCCTGTTCCACGTCATCAGCAGCTACTGCGGCCAATTCGTGATCAGCGCAACCAGCTGTCGGGTGATGATGCCGGACCCCGGCTTCTACCGAGAGTGCCTGCAAGCGAGCTTTGACGAATTGCTGGCGGCGGCCACCGCCACATCGGCGAAAGCCCTGCCTGCCAAAAAGAAGAAACGCGCGCCCGCTACGAAGACCAAGCCCCGCAAAGCCAGGAGCGCCGCATGAGCATGCAACCACCCAATGCACCGGATCGGATTGCCCTGGTGATAACCAAAGCGTGCACAACATCGAAGTGCTGGGTACTGGGTGGCAAAGAGCTAGTTCACTGATTGAACGCTGAGTACGACTCAATTTCGTGAATGGCAGCTACAAACGCTAACACTAGCGGTTTGGCACCACTGTAAGGCAACTATGTGCAACAGGAAGACACACCGATGAGTGATACACAGTGGCAATACCTGAGCCTGCACCGGGAGGGCCGCATACTGGAGGTCACCTTCCGCTCGCCCAACAGGGTGAACAGCCTGGGCAATGCGCTGATGCGGGAACTGACCCGCCTCGCTCAGGAATTACAGTTCGACAGCGAACTGAGCGCGATCATCCTGACAGGCGCATCAGACATTTTTAGCGCCGGCATGGATCTCAAAGACCCTGAGGCTGCCGAGGCCAGCAACATGACCGTGGCGGAACGCCGCCAGCTGGTGAAGGTAGGCCCAGCCATGTGCGCGGCGTGGGAAGCACTGGAACCAGTGACCATCGTCGCTATTGAAGGCTGGTGTATCGGCGGCGGTACGGCGCTGGCAGTGGCCTGTGACTGGCGCGTTGCAGCCAACAATGCGTCTTTGTACGTGCCAGAACTCAAATTGGGCATGAACATGAGTTGGCAAAGTGTGCCGCGCTTCACACACCTTATCGGCCCAGCCAAAACTAAACAATTACTGATCCTCGCTGAGCCGCTGGATGCCGCCACCGCTGAGCGCTGGGGCCTCTTCGACTACCTTTGTGCGCCCGGCGAGGCGCTGAACCGGGCCCGCGAACTCGCCGCACAAGTCGCCGCCATGCCCCCGATACCGGTACGCATGGCCAAGCGCGCCATCAATGCCAGTGTCACGGCGCTGGATAACGCCGTAAGCTATATGGACGCCGACCAGTTTTTGCTTGCACAGGGCACCGAGGATGCACTGGAAGGTGCGATGGCTTTTTTTGAAAAACGCCCACCCCAATTCACCGGCAACTAATTTGCTATCCTTACCAGGAGACCACCATGTCCTACAAAACGCTGCGTTATGAAGTCGCTGACGGCATACTAACGCTGACTCTGAGCCGCCCCGACCACCTCAACGCCTTTACCATAGAGATGGCCCATGAACTCATCGAGGCCTTCAACCGCGCCAGCGATGACGACGAAGTACGCGCGGTAGTGGTAACCGGCGAAGGCCGGGCATTCTGCGCGGGCATGGATCTATCGACCGCGGGTAATGTCTTCGGCCTCAACGAAAGCCTCAAGCCGACCATGGACGACATGGAGAACCGCCTGGACGACCCCGAGATTATCAAGGGCGTGCGCGACACCGGCGGCCGCGTGACGCTGGCAATCTACGACTGCAACAAACCCGTGATCGCCGCCATCAATGGTGCGGCTGTCGGTATCGGCGCCACGATGACCTGCGCGATGGACATACGCCTGGCCTCCGAACACGCGCGCATCGGCTTCGTGTTCAATAAAATAGGCATCACACCAGAAGCGTGCTCCAGCTGGTTCCTGCCGCGTATCGTCGGTATCTCACAAGCGCTTGAGTGGGTGTACAGCGCAGAAATACTGAAGCCCGAGCAAGCGCTGGCCGGACGCTTCGTAACCGCCGTGGTACCCGCCGAGCAACTACTGGAAGAAGCCTACAAAATCGCGCGGCGCATCGCGCAACACAGCCCGGTAGCCATCGCAATGACACGGCAAATGATGTACCGCTGCTCGGCGCAGGCGCATCCAATTGAAGCGCACAAGGTGGATTCCTTGGCCATTTACTATGCAAGCCAGAAAAGTGGCAAGGAAGGGGTACGATCTTTCCTCGAAAAGCGGACACCAGTGTTTGAGGATCGAACGTCTACAGATATGCCCGAGTTTTATCCTTGGTGGTAGCGAGCGTTATAGCCTACATTTAGCTGAACAGAGTATTGGAGAACTGACATGGAAGACATCCGCCCGATAAAACCCGGAATGCCAGGTAGCCGACGTTTTCAAAAACACTGGGGCGAAAACCTCATCGCGGTGCGCTAGAGGCGGGACGCCAACAAGCTCTAAACGACGATAGAGATTGTAGTGGACAAGCGTGAGCAAGCCCGCCACCCCATTTCATTGAATTCAGTTCACACATTTAAGCGACGGCAGCTCGTCGCCATACCCATCGCTTTTGAAGAAGGCACCTTACGCGCCGCAACGAAGCGGAACCATGCAATGTGGAGAGTTAGTCGAAAGGTATGGGTAATGCCTTACAGCACAGCAGTAGCGCTGGGCCTACAAAATAGAGTCATCGAAGGACTCGCCCAGACGCGCACTGATGTGGAACTGTTTGTTGATTAGTATTCAGATATGGCTAGATGTAGGTAGAATGTCTACACTTGGCTACAACATATACTTAGCTGTCACATAGGTACCATCATCCTGCAGCAGGTTCTTATTGCTGATGACACCCCGGTATAGATAGCGCGACAGATACTTCAATGCCGGTAACCCGCGCCCCACCTTTATACACTGCACCACCCATTTTTTTGGTGTGTTGAAGGACTGCAGTCCGACCTGCTCAAGCGCATCCAGCATTCGACCCCGGAAGGCCTTCGCCGGTTCAGCGGCCAGGCCCTTATCATTCAGGCCCAAGGTCTTGATGATGGAGATCGCACATTGCCGCAACACGCCGTACACCACGGTGGGGTGTTTACGTTGCGTGCTTTGTAACGTGACAGGTAATCCTCCACGAAGGTCGCAAGCAGCATGCTACACCTCCCCATCGAGCGTCAGGCGCATACGGCCGATCAACCGATTGATCACCCTGGTGGTGTTGTGCTGTGTGACCTCGCTCAGCTGGGTATACCGTGCTGTTGTTTTGGTTTATTGATGCCGCAGCGTTTGGCGATCACCTTGACGAAGCGCTGCAGACCGCCTCGGTCCATGCTGTAAGCGGTCAGCAGGAACGTCTGTTGACATACCAAATATGGCATATATACTTTTTATAGTATGTGGTGGGTATTTGAACATCAGCGACTGGAGAAACAATTGGCCAAGGCGCCAATGGAACTTCAGAAGCGCTACGAGAAATGGAAGGATATCGTAGAGATATCTGGTCCTGCTGGGCTATTACTTGTTCGAGGCTTTCGAGACGAGGCGCTTCGTGAGGAATGGAAGGGCTATCGTTCCTCCCGTCTTAATCAGCAGTATCGGGTGATTTATCAAATCAAAGGAGATCGACTGCACGTTTATGTAGTAGAGGTGACACCTCACGACTATAGGAGGGAGTCCTAATGAGTGAATTTCGAAAAGCAAAACCCCGCGTCCGAGTCTCTCCCGGAGAGTCCGTTCGTGTCATGCGTGAACTGCAAGAACTCAGCCAGAATGAATTAGCAGAAGTAGCCGGCATTCCTCAGTCCACAATCTCTGCAATTGAACGGGAGCGAGTGAATCTTGGTGTTGAACGTGCGAAGGTTCTGGCCAGAGCTCTAAAGTGCCACCCAGCGGTACTCGTATTTCCAGGCTGGGATGCCAGCGTTGAATCCGCAGCATACAAGTCAGGGCTGCAAGGTAGCCTTCGGCGTAGGACGCCGTAACCGGCGCCTCAGCTTGAGGCGTTATATTTCTGGAGCATCATGAATAATATTGTACTTTTAGTTTTGCTAACACTAGCTTCACCGATATCAATTGCCAATGATGTAGAGTTTGAATACCTGGGAGATTGGGAAGGATTAAGCAAAGTCCTTTATTCGGTATACGGTGATATGGAAATCACAAAAGAGAAAGTGATTTTTAATTATACAGGTAGCTACGACTATACTGTGGAGTCAGCAAGCACGGATAGAGTACTAATCAAGCTCTCCAAAGTAATGGATTGCGGCCAATATATTGAATTAAAACCTTCAGACAGCAAACTGGAATTTTCAGTCTTTAACAATATGGATTCTGATTATTGTGCATGGGGTTTTTATCAGAGAAAAATATAAAAATTCAAGGTAGCCTCTCCATTTCGTGACTGGGGCGCTAGAACGCGCCACCGCTTGAGGCCTTACAATTATTCAGAAAGTTTTTTAAATGGCACATTTGGTAGCAAAGACTTTATGCCAAATATTACGAAGATAATAAAATTGTATTTAGACAAACCGTATAGCAAGGCAAAGCATGCTTACAACAACTGTGTCGTTGTGGGCCATCAAAATTCTGTGCAGTTCGACAGCCCATGTTTGCGTGGAACAACACTGCTGCTTGTACCTTGGGAGCTTATTATTCAAGAGGCCGTATGAAATTTATATTTGTAACAATACTGCTATTTTTTTGTTCTATTGTTTGTCGAGCTAATGAAAAAATCGGAGATCGGGAAGTGTTGCTCGATAACTCGGATGTTGAAGTTGTTCGTTTAACATACCCCGTTGGAGCAGAGTCTGGGATGCATACGCATATTCACCCAAACAGAGTTGTATACTTTGTTAAAGGCGGAACATTAGAAATAGTACCTGATGACAATATGGAGAAACCAAAAATTTTAAATGTTCCTGATGGAAAAACGCTATTTTTTCCTACGACAACGCACAATATTAAAAACATTGGAAATACAGAAATAGTTATTGTTGAGACTGAAATAAAAAGCCGCTAACAAGTCATTAAAACAGTACAAATAACAGTTGGCTATTTGCTCCTTCGTCGCTTATTTTAGCCAACTATTGTTTGCCACTTAATGAGGCGTTGCATGCCATGAGATCATGAAAAACAATGTGCACACAGGAATAGCCCCACAATTGGCTCGTCAATGAAAACCAGAACCAGCCGCCTCGATCGTTTTATCAGCCAGAACAGCGCTTTCTCGATTTCCGATACGCGCCTTTTACTTGCTCAAAACCGGATTCTTCTGGACGGGCAGGTAGCGCATTCAATTCAACAGAGGGTGACGGAATTCACCCATGTGGTCCTGGATGACGCCTGTCTACAGCACAATAAACCTGTCTATATCATCCTGAACAAGCCTAAGGGGGTCGTTAGTGCCACCAAAGACATAAAGCACACTACCGTCTTGGACCTTATCCAGCATCCGCAGAAGCACGAACTCCACATTGCGGGACGCCTGGACTTCAATACAACGGGACTGGTGTTATTGACCAACGATGGGGCTTGGTCGCGCAAGATAACTCTACCCGCGACCAAGCTGTTGAAAACATACGAAGTCACCTTGTCTAAACCACTAAATGACATGAATGTCGCGGTGTTTAGACAGGGCATCCATTTTCGCTATGAAAATATTACAACTCGTCCCGCATATCTAGAGATCCTCTCCGAGTACTCTGCCAGGCTCTCACTGACCGAGGGCAGGTATCACCAGGTTAAACGAATGTTTGGATTTTTTCAGAACGAAGTGTTGGCGCTTCATCGAGCCTCTGTAGGACATATTACGCTACAGGGACTTGAGGAGGGACACAGCAGGCTTCTGACCAGTGGCGAGTTAACGTTAACTGAGCGTGGCTGCACTTAATACGATTCCAGCGGCTTGCCAGCGCTTTCATTGAACCACAGAGTATGAAAAGCTGCTTGCTGGATCAACGTGGCCGCTCCGCCCCAGCTGCAGGCGCAGCGTCTCAAGACAGGATGAGTAATGGTGAAGAATCAATGGTCGATCGGTGTAGTACTCTTCCCGGGATTCGAGGTTCTTAACGTCTTCGGGCCTTTGGAGATGTTCGGGATGGCACCCTGTAACGCATAGCATAGCAAAGCACGCTAATGGATCGTCCCTTCTCCAGGCTGGAACTACACATGCACCATCATCGCCTCGTTATCGCTTACAAAGGGACCCACTACTTTGGCTGGCAAGACCTGGGGGCCAGCGAACAGAAGCCTACCGTCCAGACAAGCATCCACCAGATACTTCGAAAAATCTGCAAATATCAACACTGTACGGTGTCCGCCGCAAGTCGAACCGATGCGGGTGTTCACGCACAGGGTCAGGTAGTAAAAATTGCCATCCCCATAGTGATCGAATCAGAGAAGCTCCTGCTTGGCATGAATTCACTCTTGCCCGACGATATCCGCATCTTGCAATGCGAACCCAGCTCCGCAGAATTCAATGCCAATAAGGACAGCAAGAGCAAAGAGTATCATTACTATTTTTGCACAGACCCAATCTACAACCCTGTTCTCGACGATATTGTTGCCCATGTCCCCTGCCGTAAAAAAGACCCATCTACTGCGCCAATCGATATAGAACTGATGCAACAGGCCTGCCAACTCTTCATAGGTGAACACGATTTTTATAGCTTCGCGAAGCGAGATAGCAATATGGGATCGACGGTTCGTACCATTTCCAGTTGTGAAATTGTGCGGGCCCAGTTTTCAAACTTCGGCAATGACATTTATTGCCTTAAGATAACGGGGAATGGTTTTTTGAAGCAAATGGTACGGTATATAGTAGGCGCTCTGTTTGCGCATGGACAAAACCACATTAGTCTGGAGGATATTGTTGAAGCACTTGCGAATCAGCAAGCGGATAAGATCAGTCCCCGCGCCAAGTCACGAGGACTTCATCTGATTAAAATTTGTTACTAGATCGTGCCGCAATTGTGGGCACGCCAACGGCTAATGCAGCAGACCTTCAGAAGGTGCAACTATGAGCCCCGATTTTTGGCTCGAGAAATGGCAAACCAGGGATATTGCTTTTCATCAAACAGCTCCCAACGCGTTATTGGTGCGGTATTTCGAAAAACTTCATCTGGCACCAGCAAATCGGGTTTTTCTACCCCTTTGTGGAAAAACACTTGATATCGCCTGGTTGCTTTCAAAGGGTTACTGCGTGGCGGGTGCTGAACTTAGCGAAATCGCTGTTCAGGCGCTATTCCTTGAACTTGGCGTAAAGGCCAAGATAAACCCCGTTGGGGACTTGAAACATTATGCCGGTAACAACATTGACATTTTTGTCGGCGATATCTTCGATCTTTCCGCCGCTGTCCTCGGGCGAGTAGACGCTAGTTACGATCGAGCCGCGCTGGTAGCTCTGCCCGAAGATGCACGCCGTCAATATTCAAGGCATTTAGTGCAGCTTACAAATAGCGCTCCCCAGTTTCTTATTTGCTTTGAGTACGACCAGGCATTAATGGTAGGGCCGCCTTTTTCCATCGACGCCCGGGAAGTCAGTCAACAGTATGGTGACGTCTATCAATTGAGTTGTATTGAGAAGGTGGAAGTTGCTGGCGGTTTGAAGGGGGTATGCCCGGCACACGAGAGTGCCTGGCTGCTATTGAATACCTAAAAACCGCATGTAGGGGCTCCGAGCCGGGACAGCTCAATGACGGTAGCTTCGCACCTGACCAGGCAGTCCTTGACTGGCCGCTACCACCCTATTTCTGCCCGTATCTTTCGCGGTATAGAGCGCGCTGTCTGCCAGAGCGATTAGATCTTTTGGCTTGAGCGTATCGTTCGGAACCGTCGCCGCAACGCCACAGCTAAGCATCAACTTATCACATTCGGGTGACTCTTCGCTGAGTATCTGCAGATCGCATACTGCAGCGTTTACTCGTTCAGCGATCTTCAAGGCCCCCTCGAGATCGGTGTCGCTATCACAAAACAACTGAATACCAGTCCAAGGAATATGCACAGATGTGGACTCCACTTTGGATACGTACCGGGGTACCCAATTGGAAATGAACCCGGCGGAAGCAGGTATACCCAATAAAAACGATAAATACTTTATTCGAATGAGAATGGGATAAGAGATAGACGGTATCAACTGACTCAAGTAGCCTGCCGTTGACGTACATTTGAAGGCTTCACCAATATCAATAACTTTAAGTGCATGTTGCGGGGTATTTGGCGGCAGTTAAATACGCAATTGATAGCTGGCATGATCTGTGCGCAAACACACCAAAGAGCTCCAATAAGACCCACACCTATCTATCAGTTCGTTTGAATTAAGCCAAATCCGCATGCTAGTCTGCGCGTCTATTGGAGGGAGCCATGCGTCCGCAGTTAGCCTTTGCGTTTATCTTTGTCACAGTAATACTGGATTCCATCGGTTTTGGCATCATCATGCCTGTTGTGCCACAACTGATTATGGATATTTCCGGCGAGGATCTCACCCACGCCGCACGTATCAGTGGCTTCCTGATGCTCGCCTTTGCCGGCATGCAGTTCATCTCCTCGCCGCTGCTGGGCAACCTGTCTGATCGGTTCGGGCGCCGGCCAGTCCTGCTGTGCTCCCTGCTGGCCATGGGCTTTAACTATTTATTGATGGGTTGGGCACCGACTCTCGTATGGCTATTCGTCGGGAGAATCATCGGCGGCATCTCCGCCTCCACCTACGGCATTGCCAACGCCTATGTCGCCGATACTTTCCCCGCTGAAAAACGTGCCCAGTACTTTGCCTTACTGGGTGCAGGCTTTGGCACGGGGTTCATCATTGGCCCCGCGATTGGTGGTTTCCTCGGTGAGTTCGGTCCCCGCACGCCGTTCTATGCGGCGGGTTTTTTGACATTTTTGAATGTCATATACGGGTTTTTCGTGTTGCCCGAATCCCATAAACCCGAGAACCGTCGCGCGTTTGACATAGTCCGGGCCAACCCGCTGGGTGCCTTTAAGCAGCTCTGGCACTACCCAGGAGTGATCGCGCTCGTACTGGTGTATTTCTGCTATATGTTAGGCCATTTCTCGCTGCCCAGTACCTGGGCCTTTTTCACTATCGAAAAGTTCGACTGGTCACCCCGCGACATTGGGTTTTCATTGAGCGCTATTGGCGTCGCCATGATCTTTGTGCAGGCCTTCCTCATTCGCAAGATATTGCCGATCCTTGGACCAATAAAAACGGCCATCGTCGGTTTCATCGCCACCACGTTGAGCTTCATAGGTTACGCCTTTGTCCCCTATGGCTGGATGGTGTATCCGCTGATCGCTATAGGCGCCCTGCAGGGCTTCGTGGTGCCCTCGGTGCAAAGCATTATGTCTGCGCGTATCCCGGCCAACGCACAGGGTGAGCTGCAGGGCGCGCTCGGCAGTATGAGCGGCCTTGTAGCCATCCTCAGTCCGCCGTTTATGACGCAACTGTTCTCCTACTTCAGCTCGGATAACGCCGTTTTCTACTTCCCCGGCGCACCCTTTATTGCATCGGCGATTTTCACACTGTTGGCGATGGTACTGCTGTTGCGGGCGGTTGCCGGTCAGCCGCTGAAACACTCTGTAACACCAGGCAACTCACCGGAAGCGTAACGAAAACGCCTGAAACCTTGCTGGCACGCTGCTGGCGCGAACTCCCACATGGATGGCATCCAATCCCATGTGCCGCGTCAACGCATCCAGTACTATACTGGCTCGCACGCGCCCAGACAGGAATCAGTATATGGCAGACAAGATATTGCGCATTGGCGGCGCCAGTGGCTTTTGGGGTGATGCCTCACGCGCCACGCCTCAGCTGTTGAGCGCTCCCGAACTGGACTACATTGTTTACGACTACCTGGCCGAGATCACCATGTCCATCATGGCCCGAGCCAGGGCGAAAGACGAACACAAGGGTTTCGCTGCAGATTTCGTCAGCGCGGCGATGAAACCCAATCTGTCATTGATCGGCGAGCGCGGCATCAAGGTGATCTCCAACGCTGGCGGCGTTAATCCCGAGGCCTGCGTGCAGGCCTTGCGGGCAGAGATCGCCGCGCAGGGCTTGAACCTCAAAGTCGCCTGCGTGACCGGCGATGACCTGATCGGCAGCAAAGAGGCATTACAGGCCTCAGGCCTCACAGAAATGTTTACCGGTGCGGCGTTTCCACCCGTAGAGAAAGTACTCAGTATCAATGCCTATCTGGGCGCCTTTCCCATTGCCCGCGCGTTAGAACTGGGTGCCGACATTGTGGTAACAGGGCGCTGTGTGGACAGTGCCGTCACACTGGGCGCCTGCATCCATGCGTTCGGCTGGGGCCGCGATGACTACAACCAACTAGCCATGGGCTCACTGGCAGGGCATATTTTGGAATGCGGACCACAGGCCACCGGCGGCAATTTCACCGATTGGGAGAGTGTGCCGGGCATGGCAAACATGGGTTACCCCATCGCAGAAATCTCACCAGATGGCAGCTTCGTGTGCAGCAAGCCCGACAACACTGGCGGTTTGGTGAACGTGGGCACGGTGAGCGAACAGATGTTGTACGAAATTGGCGATCCGCAGGCTTACATGCTGCCGGATGTGGTGTGCGATTTTTCCACCGCCCAGATTGAACAAATCGGCGAGAACCGCGTGCGGGTGTCTGGCGCCACGGGCAGACCGGCACCCGATACCTACAAGGTCAGCGCGACCTACGCCGATGAGTTTCGAGGCGGCACCTATATGAGCTTTTACGGTATCGACGCCGATAAAAAAGCCCGCGCTCTGGGCGCGGCCGTGCTTGAAGCGGCGCGCAATGTCTTGAACGCGTTCGGCCTGCCAGATTTCAGCGAGACCAGTGTCGAGTTGATGGGCACAGAGTGTCAGTACGGCCAGTTCAGTGAAATCAGTAGCAGTCGTGAAGTCGTGATGAAGATCGCGGCCAAACACCCAGAGACCATCGGCATAGGCATTCTGCTCAAGGAGGCGGTTGGCCTCGGGCTGGCTACACCGCCAGGACTGTCCGGTTTCGCGGGCAGCCGCCCCGCTCCCTCACCCGTGGTGCGACTGTTTTCCTGCACGGTGCCCAAAGCACAAATACAGGTGCAGATAGCGCTGGGCGATGAGCAGGTCTCCTGCGACGAGGTCCACGGTGAAATGCTGGATACATCCACCATTGTGCGCCCCGACACACCGAGCGTAAAACTCCCTGCTGACCTGATCGAAGTGCCACTCATTGCGCTCGCCTGGGGCCGCAGTGGCGACAAAGGCAACAAGGCCAATATCGGCATCATCGCCCGTCGTGCTGAGTACCTTCCCTATATCTGGGAGACACTCACAGCAGCGGTAGTGCGCGAGCATTTTGCCCACTTTCTCGCCGATACCTCAGCGGGCTGTGTCGAACGATTCATCCTGCCCGGCGCTCATGCAATGAATTTCCAGTTGCACGATGTGCTCGGCGGCGGTGGCGTGGCCAGCCTGCGCAACGACCCACAGGGTAAAGGATACGCGCAGCTATTGCTGTCCTGCCCAATCCCCATACCGGCGACTCTCGCGGAGAATTTGTGATGCCAGTGTTTAACTCAAAGCTCAATATCAACTCCGAGGGTTATGCGAAAAACCGCCGCGAGATGCTGGCGCTGATTGACACGCTGCAGGAGCTGAACGGACGTGGCGCCATACTGTCCGAGAAACGTAAGCCACGCTTTGAAGGGCGCGGTCAATTGACCCCACGCGAGCGACTCGCTCGCCTGCTCGACCCGGGCCTGCCCTTTCTGACCGTGGGCAATCTGGCCGGCTATCTAGTGGACAATAGCGATCCGGAAAAATCCATCCCAGGTTCTACCATCGTCTCTGGTATAGGTTTTATCAGTGGCGTGCGCTGCATGGTGGTGGTGGATGACAGCGGTATCATGGCGGGCACACTCACCACCGCTGGCGGCTACCGTGTGCGCCGCTGTGAGGAGATCGCACTGGAGCAGAAACTGCCGTTCGTGCACCTGGTGGAAAGCGCTGGCGGCGACCTCATCAACTACACGGTGGAAGGTTTTTCGCAGGGCGGCATGTTGTTTGGCAACCTCGCAAAATTGAGCAAGGCGGGCATACCGGTGATCTCCATCCTGCACGGCTCCTCCACAGCGGGCGGCGCATATATGCCGGGGCTCAGCGATTATGTGATCGCTGTAAAGAACAATGGCCGCGCCTTTCTGGCGGGGCCGCCGCTGCTGAAAGCCGCCACCGGCGAAATCGCCACCGAAGAGGAATTGGGCGGTGCGGAAATGCACGCGTCTGTTTCCGGGCTGGCGGAATATCTGGCGGAGAACGACGGACAAGCGGTACAGATGTGCCGGGAGCTGATGCACCGGCTGCAGTGGAATAAGGACTGCACCACCCCCAACAGGCGCAACTTTCGCGAGCCGCTGTACGATGCCGATGAACTGGCCGGCGTGATTCCCTGTGACTACCGCAACCCCTACGACATGCGCGAGCTAGTGGCGCGCGTAGTAGACGGCTCGGATTTCATGGACTTTAAATCCCGTTACGGTGCGTCTACCGTTTGTCTGCAAGCCGATATCTTCGGCCTCCCCTGCGGCATCCTCGGCAACAACGGCCCGATTGATCCGGAAGGCGCCACCAAAGCCACGCAGTTCCTGCAGCTGTGTGATCAGTCCAATATTCCTGTGTTGTTTATGCAGAACACCACTGGTTATATCGTGGGCACCAAATCCGAACGCGCCGGGATGATCAAGCACGGCTCGAAGATGATTCAGGCGGTGCGCAACCTGGAAGTGCCACGCATCACGATGATGACAGGTGCCAGCTTCGGCGCCGGCAACTACGGCATGTGCGGCCGACACTTCGATCCGGATTTTCTGTATACCTTCCCCAACGCCCGCACTGGCGTAATGGGCGGCGAGCAGGCCGCGAAGACGATGTCCGAAGTTGCGCGCGGCAAAGCCGCCGCGCTGGGGCAGGAAGCCGATGAGGAAACCCTCGCCAAGCAGGAAGCCTTTCTGGCCAATGTTTTTGACAGCCAGTCCAGCGCGTTTTACACCTCGGGCCACATGCTGGATGACGGCATGATCGACCCGCGCGACACACGCAAAACGCTGGGCTTCCTGCTGGAGACCGTATGGGAAAGCCGGCACCGCGCGGTGCGGCCGAACAGTTTTGGCATAGCCCGAATGTAAGTGCGCGACAGACAGAATAACTGGAGAGAACAATATGACCGCACTACCCGATACCAAAGACTTGATACTGGAAAAGCAGGGCAGCGTACTGACCATCTGGCTCAACCGCCCCGAGGCCAAAAACGCCCTGTCAGCGGAGATGGTCGATGAACTTCACGCTGTGCTGGACGCCGCTGCTGGCGACAAAACACTGCGCACACTGATCCTGCGCGGCAAGGGCGGCATATTCTGCGCCGGCGCCGATATCAAGGGCTTCAAGTCGGGCGCGCAGGGCGGTGCGCCAGATGAGGCAGAAGTCGCACGCGGCAATCGCAGCTTTGGCGATCTGATGATCAAACTCAACGAACAACCACAGGCCGTCATCATATTGGTGGAGGGCGCGGCGATAGGCGGTGGCTTAGGTTTGTGCTGCGTTGGTGATATCACGATCGTCACCCGCGATGCCAGGTTTCGTCTCTCGGAAACCAGTCTCGGTATTCCGCCCGCGCAGATCGCGCCGTTTGTGACCGAGCGTGTCGGCCTCACCCAGGCTCGCCGCCTGATGTTGACCGGCGCACGGTTTAAGGGCGAGGAGGCCGTGCAGTACAGCATCGGCCATGTCCTGGCCGAGGACGCCGCCGACATGGACGCCAAGTGTGCTGAAGTTCTAGCGCAGATCGCTTTGTGCGCCCCTGGCGCCAATGCCGTAACCAAAAGCATCCTGTTCGAGGCGACCCGTCGCCCGCGCGGGGAGGCGCTGGATTTTGCCGCACGTGGATTTGCCTCCTGCATGCTCAGCGACGAGGGGCGCGAGGGCGTCGCTGCCTTCGTCGAAAAGCGCAAACCAAAATGGGCGGATGAATAGGCCGTGGAGAACACAATGACAAGATTTACCAGTATTCTGGTGGCGAACCGCGGTGAGATCGCCTGTCGGGTGATACGCACTGCAAGGGCGCAGGGTTACCGCACTGTGGCCGTCTACTCCGACGCTGATGCCAGGGCCCCTCATGTCCTGATGGCGGACGAGGCTGTGCATATCGGTCCCAGCCCGGTCAATCAATCCTACCTTGTAGCGGAGAATATTCTTGCGGCAGCAAAATCCAGCGGCGCTGAGGCGATTCATCCCGGCTACGGCTTTCTCAGCGAAAATGCCGAGTTTGCGCAGGCCTGCGAGGATGCGGGCCTTGTCTTTATTGGCCCGCGCCCCGATGCGATTCACCTGATGGGTAATAAGGCGGAAGCCAAACGGCGCATGATCGCAGCTGGAGTGCCCTGCGTCCCCGGTTATGAGGGGGAAGACCAGAGCGACGCCACGCTGCTCGCCGAGGGCGCCAGGATCGCATTCCCGCTGATGGTAAAAGCGGCGGCCGGTGGCGGCGGTCGCGGCATGCGACTGGTACAGAAAAAGGGCGAGCTGGCCAACGCCATTAAGCTGGCACGAGCGGAGGCCAGCTCTGCGTTTGGCAACGGCGAGCTGATTCTCGAAAAAGCCATCATGCGCCCGCGCCATGTCGAGGTGCAGGTATTTGGCGACAGCCACGGTAATATCGTGCATCTGGGCGAACGGGATTGCTCGGTGCAACGACGCCACCAGAAGGTTGTGGAAGAGGCACCCTGCCCAGTAATGACCGCCGAGCTACGCGATGAGATGGGCGCAGCCGCCGTGGCAGCCGCGCAAAATATCAACTATCGCGGTGCAGGCACCGTGGAGTTCCTGCTGGATGAACACGGTGCCTTCTACTTTCTGGAAATGAATACCCGCCTGCAAGTCGAGCACCCGGTGACAGAATTAGTTACCGGTCTGGACCTGGTCGCGCTGCAGCTTCAGGTTGCTCAGGGCGAGCCGCTGGGCCTCACGCAGAGCGATGTCACATTAACCGGACACGCCATCGAAGTGCGCCTCTACACCGAGGACCCGAGTCAGGATTTCCTGCCCACCTCCGGCCCGGTAGATTTGTGGTCACCACCCGGCGGCACTGGCATTAGGGTGGATAGCGGTATCTGCACCGGCCAGTTGATTTCACCGTTTTACGATCCGATGGTCGCCAAGATCATCGCCAGTGGCCCGACACGAGAAATCGCCCGCTTGCGCTTGATCGAAGCACTCAAGGAAACCGTGCTGTTTGGCACCCGCCACAACCGTGACTTTCTGGTTGCCTGTCTCCAAAAAGACTGTTTCGCCGCCGGGCAAGCCACCACTGCGTTTATCGGTGAGGAATTCGCCGAAGGAGAAATCGCTGACGCACCGCCGGCCTTTACCGACAGTGCTGTAGCCGCCGTACTGGAACTGGCATTGCAGCACCGCGAGCTGTATGACAACAGTGTGATTGTGGCGTCCGAGTTGCGCGATTGGGCCAGCGCCAGTCCACTGGTGTCTCGCAAGCAGTATATTCATGCCGAACAGGTGCACGACCTGTCTGTGATACCGCAGGGAAATGCGCGCTATACAGTAACAGACGCCGAAAATAGCGTCGTGATCGAGCTGTTTTCTATGGCGGACAGCACGGCCCATGTTGGCGTCGACGAGGCGCAACACGTGGTGCGCTACCACTTGCCCGAGGAGGGCAGACTATACCTGTCCATCGACGGTCGCGGCGCACAATACCGCGATATGATTAGGCTGGACGGCGTGCAGGATCAGGTGGGCGGCAGTGGCAGAATTATCGCGCCCATGCATGGCCTGTTGTTAGACGTACGCGTTGCCGCTGGCGACACGGTCGAAGCCGGCCAAACGCTGGCCATTCTTGAAGCGATGAAAATGCACTACGAAATCGTCGCTGATGCCGCAGGCGAAGTGACGGAAGTGATGGCCGTGGCGGGCACGCAGGTTGCGGCGGATGATCTCTTGGTTGAAATCAGTGTCGCTGAACAATAGTCATACCGCGGCAATGCCGCACGCTCAGGGTTTCAGTTCTGCGCACTGACAGTCGCCTGATCTGGCGGGCGTTCTGCGGCCAAATCGCACGCCGTTGCGAACCCTCGGTGGATGATAGTCGCTTTCCATGCCTTCGGTAGCACAGTACTTGCGGCATTTTTCCTCCTGGTTTGAGAGCCAATACTGCATTGAACTCCCTATCGCGATAAGGACAGCCAGCCAGAATACAAAGTGGAAAAGAAACGGTCGCATTGCACAATAATCCCCGTGTCTAAATACCTATACATTCCCCGTACCGCAGTTCCAGCACAGGTCGAACGATTCATCGTTTTCTTCCTTGCAGTTTTTACATATCCAGGGCGATGCATTCTCATCACTGATGGCGCTTTCCAGAATCCTGCACGCTTTGTCGTAATCCGTATCTCTGACAACCCAAAGCTCAACCCAGGTATCAAACGGCGACACCTCACCAATCGCACTTGAGGCGAACTCATTTTTAACGACAATTTTTACATCGTAGGACTCAAGAATATTCTTCGCATTACCGACGATAAACCGGTTGCTGTTGGTGTAAACCATTCTCACAGTTCGTGACTCATGTCAGCTCCCGGACACAGCTTCTATCTTGTTATAATTTTACCGGTCAGTCTTCTGCGTCGTTTGTGTCATTAAATTGAGCCAGTGTATACCCACCGTTGAACGCAGACATCTCGATAACAATATTGGGATTGTGATTCTGGTTATGAAGTACCTGAACTCTGGCATCTGACAGCTCGGGATGGCTCGCAAGAAAGTCGCCAAAGGTTTGTTGGTCGTAGAAAGACAGTCTCATTTCCAGCTCGCGGACATTCACCAGAATACGCAGTGGTCTCGAAGGTACATATAACCGGCACACCTCTTCCACTGCCCGCACTCTCTCGTCCAAACTCACCGCGTCTGCATAGTAGTCCGTTTCAGGCGACAGCTCCACCGCACTGCCCCCATCGAGCCATTTCGATGATTTTAACCAGAATAATGGACAAAAGTTGATGTTTTTAGGGATATTGTGGGGGAGATCACTCGTAACACACCAAAAATGTACAGGCCCGGGCCCAAGTGGAAAACACAGCTGGATGGACCGCTAAATACATTGTGATTTTACCTAACTGCTATAACCTAGAACATACCTTCTGTTTTGTCATTTATCTTGGATAGATAGCTGGCTTAGCGCCCCAATCTGGAGGCCGCCTGATGACAAACCTACGCCTACGCTACCAAACCGTCGAGTTTGGGAAAATCGATATACATGTTTGCACACTGCGCAGTAAGCAGGAGTTTGCCGACCCAACCGGCATTGCTGAAGAGCTGGGGATATCCTCGGCCTCTTGGCCTTTGTTCGGCGTCATCTGGCCATCGAGCCTGGTGCTTGCTCACTTCATAGCTGACTACGACACGGGTGCTAAACGCATTCTGGAAATCGGCTGTGGCATGGCGCTAACCAGCTTGCTCCTCAACAAACAATGCGCTGATATTACCGCCACGGATTATCACCCTGAAACAGCCAAGTTCTTACTAAGGAATACGCTACTCAACAATGGCCAAACCATCGCTTACGAACAGGTTGATTGGGCCAGCGGTCATGACGATCTTGGGCTTTTTGACTTAATCATCGGCAGTGACCTACTGTACGAAGATCAGCATATCGCGTTACTTACCCAATTTATAGAAGCGCATTCCAAGCCGATCTGCGAAGTCATTCTCGTGGATCCCGGGCGGGGACGAAAAAATAAATTGAGCGCCAGGATGATTGAGTTTGGATATAGCTCCAGCCATCTGAAACCTGTCCATACAGACTATCTTGAGCAAGAATTCAAAGGTCACATTCTAAAATTTGAACGCTGAGACAATACGAGCGCTTGTCTTGCTTACTTTAGTTTTGATGCCCATATAGCCAGCTTGTGTTTCATCGACAGCTGGGAGATCTGATCCTGAGGAACGGGCTGTATTATTTTGTCATGTACCAGTAAACGATAAATGTATTCTATTTTTTCATTTGCCGAGTCCGTTGGCTCGAATTCAACCACACCTCTTTCTTCCCCATATTTCATTCCTTCGGCGATTGCCTTCTTTACCAGCTCTTTCTCATTTTTCAATTTTTTCATAATCAGGTATGCCTGCTAACCCCTCAAGAAGCAGTGGCGTAGCCAGCCGCTTGCTTGATTTACCGTCTGTTTCAGCCTAAATAGCAACAACTTTATTGGCACAAGGATCTTTTTGGCCATGGCCAACTTCGAACTCAACAGCTTGGCCATCACTCAAGGTTACATACGCACCGCCTGCCTGGCTTTCTGAATGGTGAACAAACAGATCCTTACCACCATCCTCAGGGGTAATAAAACCGAAGCCTTTATCAGCATTAAACCATTTAATGGTGCCTTTACTCATTTTCCGTACACACTATTGTTGGTGAAATATAAAAGATGAAGACCCATAACCGGTACTTCTTGCGATCAGGTGAAATCCAACAAAGGTCACTTGAATTAGAGTCGCTGTTTGCTCTCGCAGAGTAATCCACTTATAGCTCAATCCTCTTAAGATGTCATTACTTCCTATTCCTCATACACCTACTGACCAAACCTGCGCTACCGGAAGGTTCCAGGAATCGGTAGTTTGTGACGGGTCGTGGGGGCCCCAAATTTGGATAGAGCTAAGCCGCATGAATGCGTACACTCGTTGCTATCTCTGTGAGTCTTCCGCTGGAAAGTCGATGGGGGGGCGCGTTTACCTAATTTTGGGAGCGGTTATTAATGGATTGGAAGATTTTCCTGACTATCTTTGCGTCTGTCTTTATCGCAGAACTGGGTGACAAAACACAGCTAGCCACCATGCTGTTTGCCGCTGATAAAGAAGTGAGTAAGTACACGGTGTTTTTGGCGGCCTCTGCCGCCCTGATCGTGGCCTCTGCTGTGGGCGTATTGGCTGGCAGCCTGCTCGCCGAGTATATCAATGCCAAGTATCTGCATTACGTTGCGGGCGTCGGTTTTATCGGTATCGGAATTTTCACCTTATACAATGCCTAGCAACCTGGCGCCACTCGCAGTGTGCACCGCACAACCTACGCGCTGTTCCAGCATTAACCGTCCGCCAATTGGAGGCTACCAGTGAAAAGGTCAACAAAAGCGATGCTGTTATCAGGGCTGGTTTTTCCCGGTGCCGGACATTTTTATTTGAAGCGGTGGATAGAGGGAAGTGTACTGTCCGGTGCCGCTGCCTGGGCGCTGTATTTAATCTTTACCGTGGTCTTGAACACGGCACTCGCTATTGCCGGTCAAATTGAAAGTGGCGCCGTGTCGGCTGACGTCGGCACGATCACGGCGCTGGTGACACAGCAGCTGCAAGCCACTGAGGGTACCACCAACCTGGCGACGATCGTATTGACGTCCTGTTGGGCCATTGGGATCATCGCATCGTATTGGCAAGGGCGTGACGGAGAGTCTTCTGATGAACCGCTTTAACGGCGCAGGATAAGGCGCTTATGTCACTGGAAGAACTGGTCGCCAACTACGGCTACACCGCCGTCGCGATTGGCACGTTTCTCGAAGCGGAAACTATCCTGCTGTTGGGCGGTTTTGCAGCGCACCGTGGGCTCCCTGAATTGCCCTGGGTGATCGTATGCGCGTTTTTGGGCAGCTTTGTGGGGGATCAGGCATTTTTCTATATCGGTCGAATGAACGGCGAAAAAATGTTAGAGACGCGTTCGCACTGGAAAGCGAAATCCACAAAAGTTCTCGCCATGGCGGACAAGCATCAAACATGGCTGATCCTCGGGTTCAGATTCCTGTACGGGCTCCGCTCAGTGACCCCATTTCTGCTGGGTGCCGCAAAAGTATCAACCGTCCGGTTCTTCTTGCTCAACATGATAGGCGCGGGGGGGTCTGTCGCAGGTCTGGGCTTCCGGGTATTCCGTCTGCTGACCCAAAAACGCACGGGGTAAGCCTACCCCGCGCTTGACGATTTGGATCAGGCCGCTCGCAGCGCACGCCCCAGCTTTTGACTCCCCAGCGCCTCGGTGGCTACGCCGTCCTGCCATACCGGCTCGCCGTTGATCAACACCGCCGTCACCACCCCCTCGGAGCGGTTGAACATCTGCCGATGCTTGAACAGCTCGCGGTACTCCAGCACGCGATGGTCGTTGGAGTCCCAGGTCTTCAACACCTCAGGATCCAGCAGCACGATGTCCGCCTGCGCGCCTATATCCAGCGTGCCCACATCCAGGCCAAAAAACTCAGCCGGCTCACGCGTCAAGCGTTTCACCATGGTCGTGACCGTTTCCATGGATCGCGCCTGAGCCAGTTTCAGAGACATGAGGTTGGCATCAAAAAACGCCATATTGGTAATGTGTGCACCAGAGTCGTTAAAACCCGGCATGGCATGCTCGTACAACAGGATATCCAGCGTTGCGCGATTGCCTTCGTTGCCCACATCTACCCAAAAGCGGAACGATTTGTCGTAGGTGCGCATCATATGCAACATGAAATCTGCATCATCGCGAATGGGCCGTGGAAATTGCTCAAAGGCCTCACGTTCGGCGTCCGAGCGGGCTGCGCCAACGGCGCCGTACTGGAAACGCTCCAGTCGATCGTACACCGCCTGCATACTTTCCCCGTTCCAGTCCGCAACCGGAGCACCGTCAAAAATCATCAGGTGCAAATCCCGTATCACGATATTGTCAGGCATACCCATTTTGGACTTGAGGTGAGCCCACGTACGACCGCGCCGGCCGAAGTGCCAATCCGCGCGAAAGCGTCGCACAAAATCCGGATTATTGAGCAGCGCCATGCGCCCTTCGACATCGTCGTACTCCTTGGAAATCAACTCGCAGGTGGACTCCAACTCCTCGTACAATGGCGAGACAATACCGTCTGACCAGATCCGGAAGTTGGTACCCAGCGCCTGAAAGTGCAGGTTCCCCTTGAGCAGCCGGCTGTTAACCAGTGCGGCAAAGCCGAGGAAGCCCTTGTGCGCGCCGGGCATCAGTACAAACTCCATCGCCGACAGCGCCGAGGTCTTCAGCGTTTTACCAAACAGGCGACCGCTGGAAAGCAGGAAGTACAGGAAGGCTTTGGCACGATTCTCGATAATGGGTGTGGTCTGCCACACCCTGTCGTGTTTGCGCACCACCTTGAGCAGACGCTTCATCTCACTGAAGCTGGCGAACTGAGTGGGAATACGCTTGTCGGTAAAGGGTTCGCTTGCCAGATAATGGAAGGGCAGCCCGTCGGTACTCATACCCAGATAGCCCTGCGCCATGCCCTCTTCCAACAACTGTTCCATGCGCACCAACTCCGCCTCGGTGGGCTCGCGACTGACACTGTCGCGCAGGCCCATAGCCTCGATCCTGAGCATGGAGTGGGGGATGAAGGCGCCGATATTGGGGCCCAGTGGAATGTTCTCGAAATGGTCCATGTAATCGCCGGTGTTATCCCATTCCACCGCGTCGACACATTGGCGCAGCACAGCTTTAGGGATGTTTTCGACGCGGGTAAAACAATCGACGATGGGGTTCTGTTCGCCACTCTGCTGCCGACCAAAACACGTGCCAAGACTGCAGTTGCCGACCAACACTGTGGTCGTACCGTGCCGCACAACCTCCGGCAGACCGGGCTCCAGGTCAACTTCCAAATCCAGATGGGTATGGATATCGAGTAGGCCCGGCATCAACCACTTGCCCTCCCCCTCTATCACGCGCGCCGCCTGCGTGGCGGGCAGCTCGCTGCCCCGGGCAGCAATACGCCCATCTTTAATAGCGATATCGACATTCTGCGGCACCGTACCGGTTCCGTCGAACACCAGTGCGTTGCGAATCAGGGTATCCCAGGTCTTCTTTGCCATGGTGCATTTCCTCACATTCCGGGTCTTTGGTGGCATGTTTACGAACCACGTATCAAGCCACCACCGGACGCTGCCGTCAACCCGCTAAATCCCCCGCAGGCTGGATAGTCCTGTGACATTGCGGCATGATCTACCCTCGCCCTTGGGCCGTCACGCTGTGCCCGGCACTCTGGGAACAAATCCATCAACTTAAGGAGTCCGCTCAATGGACCCTATTGCCTTCGACAACAGTTATGTGCGCCTTCCGGATCGGTTCTACACCCGCCAGACGCCGCAGCCGGTGACTACGCCAGGCCCGATTCGCGTGAACCGGGAGCTGGCTACGGAAATGGGTATAGACGCTGACTGGCTGGACTCACCAGCGGGCACCCAGATGGTGGCCGGCAATGCCATTCCACCGGGTGCCGAACCCATTGCCACGGTATATGCCGGACACCAGTTTGGCGGCTTCAACCCACAGTTGGGCGATGGTCGCGCGTTACTACTGGGGGAGATCATGGCACCCGATGGCCGCCGATTTGATCTGCAACTGAAAGGCTCCGGCCCTACGCGCTACTCCCGCGGCGGCGACGGCCGCTCCCCCATGGGCCCGGTACTGCGGGAATATATCCTCACCGAAACCATGCACCGCCTCGGTGTGCCCACGACCAGGTCGCTGGCTGCAGCGACCACAGGGGATAAAGTGGCGCGCGATCGGTTCTTGCCCGGTGCTGTGCTGGCGCGTGTGGCCAGCAGTCATATCCGTATCGGCACCTTTGAGTATCACGCGGCGCGCAAAGACTCCGAAGCACTTAAGTTGCTGGCCGACCATGTGATCGATCGCCACTACCCGGAAGCTCGAGACAGTGAGAACCCTGTACTGGCGTTGCTGGAAGCCGTCATAGCAAAGCAGGCCCACTTAATTGCGCAGTGGCAGTTGCTGGGTTTTATCCACGGCGTTATGAACACTGACAATATGCTGATCTGCGGAGAGACCATCGACTACGGCCCCTGCGCTTTCATGGACGCGTTCAACCCGGAGCAGGTATTCAGCTCCATCGACCACGGCGGGCGCTACGCTTATCGCAGCCAACCGGGCATTGCGCGCTGGAACCTGTCCTGTCTGGCGCAGTCGCTGTTACCGATACTGGACGAAGACGCCGAGCGCGCGGTTACACAGGCGCAAACGGCCATCGATGCATTCCCCGACCAGTTCCTGCAGGCCAATACACAGGGTATGGCGCTCAAGCTGGGCCTCAAAGAGATTGGTGAACAGGATACTGCGCTGGTGGAGGACCTGTGGCAGCTGATGGCCGAGCACGAACTCGATTTCACGCTGACATTCCGTCGACTGGCTGACCTTGCACATGAACGAGACAATGCCGCGCATACTGTGGCTGCGCTATTTGAATTCCCGGACGCACTGCAACCCTGGCTGGAGCGCTGGCGCGCGCGGCTGGATCAAGATGCCCAGCCCAGCATAGAACGCCAGTCTGTGATGGACCGCGCCAACCCGGTGTTGATCCCGCGCAATCACCTGGTGGAGGCCGCGATCGTCGCAGCTACCGACAGGGACGATCTCAGCGTGTTCCACCAGTTAGCAGATGTGCTCGACAATCCGCACGAGTATCGCCCAGAGCTGGCGCAGTTCGCCACGCCGCCGCAACCGGAGCAAATAGTGCTGCAGACGTTTTGTGGTACCTGAAACCGGGATTATCCAATGACCATCAGTCTTTCACCAACGAAGCAAGCGGTCGTTTATAACGCGCCAAACCCGTATAATCATCTGTATTGTTAATCGCATAAACTATCGACGCACGAGCTCTGAACCTTGACTATGGAATTCTTCGGCAAAACGCTGTCCGGCCCTTTCACCATACCCTCGGGCATCGTCACCACAGCGACACCTATTATCCAGTACATTTTTGATCACATGCCCGAAGTTGGCGTGGTGACCACCAAGAGTATCGGGCTGGAGCCGCGCGAGGGGAATCGCGAACCGGTGTACAGCCAGTACGCACCGGGCTGCTTCGTCAACGCGGTGGGCCTGACAAACCCGGGCGCACAGCAGGCGCTGGAAGCATTGGGCGCCCTCACGATCCCCGAGGACCGGTTTCTACTGACATCCATTTTCGGTGGCAGCCTTGAAGAGTTTGTCGCAGTTGCCAAGATGCTGGCACCGGTGTCGGACGGACTGGAACTGAACCTGTCCTGCCCCCATGCCAAGGGCTATGGCATGGCAATGGGCCAGGATCCGGAACTGGTGCGGGAGATCACCGCCGCCGTGAAAGCGGTAGTCAATATTCCGGTGATTCCCAAACTCACACCAAACACCCCGGACATAGCGGCAATCGCCAAAGCGGCGATTGCCGGTGGTGCCGATGGCCTGTGCGCCGTTAATACCGTGGGGCCCGGCTACACCGCGGCCCATGGGCACCCGGTGTTGAGCAACGGCTCAGGCGGTATGTCCGGCAAGGGGATTTTACCCATCGGCCTGAAATGCGTACGTGAGATTGCCGCGGTGGTGGACTGTCCGATTATCGGCTGCGGAGGTGCCAGCAGCGCGGAAGATGTAAACGCTTACTTCGATGCTGGCGCCACTGTCGTCGGCATCGGATCCTCACTCACGGGGTTGACGACGGACGAGATAGGCCTTTATTTCAAAGCGCTCAGCCGCGATCTGGAGTACGGCAGTACGCGTGCCGAGATGCAGATTCGCTATGATATCGACATGAATTTTCGTCCCGTCACCCTGGTGGAAAATACCCGCGTGTGCGCCGATATCGCTCTGCTGAGGTTCGACCGAAAAATCAATATACAGGCGGGAGAATTCATTTTTCTGTGGATACCCGGGCTGGGTGAGAAACCTTTCTCCGCCCTCACCGACGACCCCTTTACGCTGGCCGTCATCGATCTGGGGGAATTCACGCATACCCTGATGGACTTGCCACCGGGTACACAAGCGTATGTACGCGGCCCGCACGGTATCCCTGTGGCACCGCCCGAGGATGCCAAAATTATCGCGGTGGCGGGCGGCACGGGGCTGGCCGCGGTGTACCAGATAGCGCGCGATTTCGGCGACGCCGACGTGTTTATCGGGGCACGGACTGCGAAGCGGTTATACTATCTGGACGAATGTCGACAGGTAGCTGATGTTCATATCGCCACTGACGACGGTAGCGCCGGCTACCACGGGGTCGTCACCGAATTGCTGCGCGAGCGCCTGCAGGCAATGAGCCAGCCCGAGCGTGAGCAACTGGTCTTTTACAATTGCGGTCCCGCCCCCATGGTGCACGCTGCAGCTGCGGTACAGAGGGAGTTCTGCCGACCCGAGCAAATCTTCAGTTCTATCGATTACCTCACAAAATGCGGCGTGGGTATTTGCGGCGCCTGCGCGACACCGGACGGACGCCGCTTGTGCGTCGACGGTCCGTTCCTTCAAACGTTGTAACCTCAATCATACTAATAAGGAGCTACTCCCCCTATGGCCGGTAAAGGAATCTACAACGCGCGGTGGGAAAAATCATTTGATCGGCTACTGACCCCGTTGGAAGAGTTTATACACCGCCAGACCACCAGCGGCGTGCTGCTGATGATCTGCGCCGTGATCGCACTCGTTATTGCCAACAGCTCACTGCACGATCAGTACGAACACTTACTGCACACAGAAATTGGCATCAGTCTGGGCAGCTATACGTTCTCCCTGTCGATTCACCACTGGATCAATGAAGGTCTGATGGCGGCTTTTTTCTTCATCATGGGCCTCGAACTGAAGCGCGAGCTGATGGTGGGAGAGCTTTCATCCCCCAAACAGGCACTGCTGCCTATCATGGCCGCCATCGGCGGTATGGTAGTTCCCGCGCTATTCTACTTGGCACTTAACACCTCCGGCCCCAACGCCACTGGCTGGGGAATTCCAATGGCCACTGATATCGCCTTCGCGATCGGCGCCCTGAGCCTGATGGGTAACCGCGTACCCAAAAGCCTGGTGACTTTCCTGATCGCCCTGGCCATCGTCGATGACCTCGGCGCAGTGGCAGTGATCGCGCTGTTCTATACCGAGAACCTCAACCTCATGGCGCTGGCCTATGCCGCTGCTTGCACACTGCTGCTGATGGCACTGAACCTGGGAGGCATTCGCCGTCCTCTGCCGTACGCGGGTGTGGGTGGGTTGCTGTGGATCGCGATGTTAACCAGCGGTATTCATGCCACCATCGCCGGTATCGTGGTGGCGTTCATGATTCCGATTCGCCCCAAATTTGAACCCGAAGTCTTCGTCCAGCGGGTAAAAGACACGTCCGTCAAGATGCTCGAATCCATCTCGGACCAAGCTGACATCATCAAGAACAACCGCTTTCGCTCGCTGGTAACATCGCTGGGCGACGGGGTGCGACTGGTGCAGGCACCTGCCCAGCGCCTGGAACACTCGCTGCACCTGCCGGTCGCCTACCTGGTAATACCGGTTTTTGCGCTGGCCAACGCCGGCATTCCCGTGGACTTTTCCGGATTCTCGCAATACTTTCAGAACCCCATTACGCAAGGGGTGCTGGCCGGGCTCGTGCTGGGCAAGCCCGTCGGGATCGCGGGCCTTACCTGGCTGACAGTAAAAATGGGCTGGGCTAATTTGCCCGCCGGTTTGAATATGAACCATATTCTGGGTGTTAGCCTGCTGGGCGGCATCGGTTTTACGATGTCGATTTTCATCGCCGACCTAGGTTTCGCCAATTCTCCACAGGACTTGCTGATGGCGAAAACCGGTATTTTGCTAGCCTCAGCGCTGGCCGGCTTTGCCGGCTTTTTCTGGTTGATGATGCATACCAGGAAACCAGGGTAATCTGCCCTGGATATCTCACGCAACCGCCCTGCTCCACTCGCT
>CAWWAG010000008.1:0-84114 GCA_963934845.1 uncultured Halioglobus sp.
TGGCGGTGGGCTAAGGATTCGAACCTTAGGAGGGGATAAACCCTCAACGGTTTTCAAGACCGCCGCTTTCGACCACTCAGCCAGCCCACCGGAAACTTGTTGCTATACGCTACCTGTGAGTAGCGAAGCGGGCCAGATTATACAGCGATGAAAACAGGACACAAGAGGTGGTCGCCCTCTTGTGTCCTTGAGGTAGCATTTTTCTGGTACCTAGCCTGCCGCTTGCGCAGTAGTTGCCTCTGCCCCGGGGCCGCGCGGATCATTACTGGCGCGCGAGACAGTGCGATTACTGGCCGGGACGGGTGGTTGCACAGTCTCACTGAACAATGCTCTGTGAGAAGTACTGCACTCCACAACACCCACCTGGCGCGCTTGGACTCTTGGATCGTTGCATGCTCTGCCATTCATTGTAATACCCTCTTTAGAGGGTATTACTTCCGATTCTACAATAGCCTTTACTGGTTCAGCCGCTTGCGTAACCCTAGGTGCTGCGGGCGCAGGCGTGGGGGCCGGTGTGGGTTCAGGTACAGGCTCAGAGACAGCAACAGCAACAGCAACAGGCTCAGGAGCCACAACTGCAGCAACATGAATCTCCTGTTCGTCGTTTTCCCCGGGTACCTCCGCCCATCCGTCGCCAAGCGTACCGGCATCCAGCGCCTCACTGTGAGGTGCGTGCGCCTGTTCTGTTGACGTTGCCCCCTCCAGAGCTACGTTGCCATTTGGCTCCTCGGGCACAGCAGTCTTTGGAGCCGGGGCAACGTCTGGTGTGACGGCATGTTCTGGAGCTGGAGTGTTGTCACTATCAGCAACAGTTTCCGTTTCCGTTTCCGTTTCCGTTTGTGGCTTACGGCCGCGGTTGCGTCGACGACGCTGCGGCTCAGAGCGTTTCATATCACTGGGACGCTTGCGTGGCTTGTCCTGATCGTCGCTGGAATCCTGTCCTTGTGCCTCGGCATTTTCCGCACCGGCCGCCAGGCTTTCGTCCTGTGGACGACGCTGGTTGTCGCGGTTAGGGCGACGGTTGTTACCCTCGTTGCGATCATTGGCTAACTCATTGGATCGTTCGCGCCGCTGCTGTCCCGGATTTTCCTGGTTGTCAGCGCTTTTCTCGCCATCTGCAGTCGCTGCATCGTCCCTGGGGCGGTTCTGCTGCCGCCCCTGTGCGCCTCGGCGTCGGTTTCGATTCCGGTTACCTGGAGCCGACTGTCCACCAGCCGCTGCCGTGCGTTGCTTCTGCTCTGCAGGGGCCTCTGCAGGAATAGACTTGCGCGCTTTTGGCTGCTCGACCGTTTTGGTGCCAAACAGGGCGGAGGTAAGACGGGACAGAAGGCTGGGTGCCGCAGCTTGCGTTGGTGTGGCACGCGACGGCTGTTGCGCCAGTTTTGCTGTGGCTGGTGCGGGAGCTTTGGACTCGCTGCTTACTACGGGTGCCTGTCGCTGTGGGATGCCCTCAACGGCGGCCTGTTGCGCTGGCACCGCAGGGGTGTGCACATCGCTGATAGCTTCTGCATCGGGTACGGTAATATCCACGGCGTAGCTAACTTCGTGCTCGCCATCCACTTCGTCGGTGCGCAGACGCTGCACTTCAAAATGCGGAGTCTCGAGATTCGGGTTCGGTACCACAAGTATCCGTACTTTGGTGTCCAGCTCGATCTCAGTCAGTGCTGCCCGCTTTTCGTTCAGCAAGTACGCAGCGACGTCCACCGGAACGATTGCCCGTACTTCGGCACTACGATCCTTTATCGCCTCTTCTTCAAGCAGACGGAGGATGGAGAGCGCCAGGGACTTAGTATCGCGAATACTGCCCTGTCCAGTGCAGCGTGGGCAGACGATATTACTGGTCTCACCCAGTGAGGGGCGCAGCCGCTGGCGGGACATTTCCAGTAGACCAAAACGCGAGATTCGGCCAACCTGAACGCGTGCCCGGTCAATCTCGAGCGCCTCGCGCATGCGGGTTTCTACAGCGCGCTGATTCTTGGGGGCGAGCATATCGATAAAATCGATAACGACCAGGCCACCCATGTCACGCAGGCGCAGTTGTCTGGCAATCTCGTCCGCAGCTTCAAGGTTGGTATTCAGCGCCGTTTCCTCGATATCACTACCGCGCGTTGCGCGCGCCGAGTTAATGTCGATGGATATCAGTGCTTCTGTCGGATCGATGACGATGGAGCCACCCGAAGGCAGGCGCACTTCACGCTGAAAAGCGGTTTCAATCTGGCTCTCAATCTGGAAGCGGTTAAACAAGGGGATATTGTCTTCGTAACGCTGGATACGAGCCGAATATTTGGGCATAACCTGTGCTACAAAATCGCAGGCTTGCTTGTACGCATCTTCCCCATCAATCAAGACCTGACCGATATCATCGCGCAGGTAGTCGCGCACGGCGCGGATGATGACGTTGCTTTCGCGGAACAGGAGATCCTTGGGTTTGGCTTTTTCGGCGGCCGTGGAGATCGAATCCCACAGTTGCAGGAGGTAGTTCAGGTCCCACTGGAGTTCTTCAACTGCGCGACCTACGCCGGCGGTACGGATAATGACACCCATACCCTCCGGGATTTCCAGAGCACTCAGCGCCTCTTTCAACTGCGAGCGGTCATCACCTTCGATGCGGCGAGAGATACCGCCAGCACGTGGGTTGTTGGGCATAAGGACCATATAGCGGCCTGCCAGGCTAACAAAGGTCGTCAGCGCAGCGCCTTTGTTGCCGCGCTCTTCCTTATCAACTTGAACGATGATTTCTGTTCCCTCTTTGACGATCTCCTTAATTTTAAGGCGACCATCGGCACCCGGTTTCCGGTAGAAGTATTCCCGCGCGATCTCCTTGAGGGGCAAAAAGCCATGGCGGTCAGCGCCAAAATCGACAAATGCGGCTTCCAGGCTGGGCTCTACCCGAGTGATTTTACCCTTGAAGATGCTGGCCTTTTTCTGCACACGGGTTCTGTTTTCGATATCGAGGTCGTAGAGGCGTTGCCCATCGACCATTGCTACGCGCAACTCTTCGGGTTGAGTTGCATTGATTAACATTTTTTTCATAGTGCCATTGCCTTGTGACTGCAGGCCTGGCGGGGCAGGGGATCAAATATAAAGCCGGCGCGGGGCCGGTTAACAGTAAGTAGTCAGCCTGAAACCTTTTATATTTCAGACGCTTACAGGGCGTTTCCGACAAGGGTTCTGAAGGTGGCACCCAGGTATCTTGTTAACGTTAACCACGATCTATAGCGCGGTTACCACAACGTCAGGCAGTAAATGGTGTGGTACTGAACCTGCCTTTTTGCTAATGTCGGAGCACCTGAGGGCTGCGACGACGCTGATAGTTCTTTATAACTGATTCTGTGTCCCGGCAGTGCTTGCTGCTCGGTTCATCTCATTGTCGGTTAAGCAATCAAGTGTGCGTTTTATTCGCGTGCACGTTGCTAAAATACCGACATCCATTAAGTTTGTGTGGTTGGACTGGCGGCACCGTGCATCTCGCGTGCAGGCCCAAACGATCGCCGGAGTCTTATTCATCACCAAACCCGGCTTCAAAGCTCGGGCGGATGCAACCACGTTGCGGACTGTAACAGTATATGGAAATAATTGATATGATTTGTACAGCCCGTGCCCACTAGCCCTGAGACCTGCTCCGGGAGACAAGCGCGCTATCTGACTATAGATGACAATACCGCAGGGCAGCGTCTGGATAACTACCTGATACGGGAGATGAAGGGCGTGCCTCGTGCCCGTCTCTACCGCGCGCTGCGAAAAGGCGAGGTGCGGGTAAACAAGGGTAGGGTGCGCGCGGATTATCGGTTGGCGCTGGGGGATATGGTTCGACTCCCTCCGCTTCACCAACCGGAACCCTCCGCACCCGCGAGTATCTCACGGCATCAGATTGAGCAGATTACACGGCAAATTGTTCATGAGGACGATAACTTGCTGGTCATTGATAAACCATCCGGTCTGGCTGTGCATGGCGGCAGTGGCCTGAGCTTTGGGCTGATAGAGTGCCTGCGCCAAATTCGCCCAGAAGCGCGTTATCTTGAACTGGTGCATCGTCTGGATCGTGATACCTCCGGGTTAATTCTGATCGCAAAGCGCGCACCGATACTGCGGGAATTGCATAGACAGCTGCGTGAAAAGCACATTGAGAAGCGCTACCTCGCGCTGGTGCTCGGCAAGTGGCCCAAAACAGTTCGGGTTGTGGATGCGCCACTGGAAAAGAATGTACTGCAATCGGGAGAGCGGATGGTGCGCGTAAGTCGCGAGGGGAAGCGGTCGATTACGGAGTTTAACGTGGTGGAGCGCTTAAAGGGCGCCACGCTGATTGAGGCCAGGCCTATTACGGGGCGCACGCACCAAATACGCGTTCATGCCCAACATGCAGGTTTTTCATTGCTGGGCGATGCCAAGTATAGCAATGACCGAACGGAAGAATTTGCCCGCCAAATAGGCCTGAAGCGACTATTTCTGCACGCGGCATCACTACAGTTTTCGCTGCCGGATAATGGCGAGTTTACGCTCCACGCTCCTCTGGATAATACATTAGAATCAATATTAAATAGTATTCGTAACTAGTTATTATATATATATTTTATTAGGATCTGAGTCTCACCGAACATAGAGATCAGGACACGAGCGGTGCGGTTCGAACTAACGCGCTAAAATATCCAAACCTGCCGCCGCTAGCAGCTCGGTTAGCTTGATGAGGGGCAGGCCCTCCAGGCTGGTGGGGTCATTCCCGACCATTTGCTCAAATAGAGCGATGCCCAGGCCTTCAACCTTGAAGCTTCCAGCGCAGTCATAGGGCTGCTCCCGCTCTAGGTACTGTGTGATCTGGGCCTCAGAGAGGATTCGAAATCGAACGTTAAACGGTTCCACGTGGAACCGCTCCAGGCCTCGCGCCCTGCAGGCCAGCGCGACCCCGGTATAAAACTGCACGTCCCTTCCTGAGCTGAGCTGCAATTGCGCTTTGGCGGCTTCGAAGTTGCCCGGCTTACCAATCTTGCGGTCATCGATCGAGGCGACCTGATCGCTGCCGATAACCAGCGCATTGGGATGGAGCTCCGCAACTGTGTGGGCTTTGGCGCGAGACAGTCGTTGGGCCAGGTCGCAGGGTGACTCCCCGGGTACGGGTTCCTCGTCCACATCGGGCGCGATGCACCGGAAATCAAATTGCAGGCGCTCAAGCAGAGCTCGGCGATAGGGGGAGGTCGATGCTAGAATAATGTCCATGAACGGACCAAAATAATGGGTTGTGACTTGAACTATTTGTATTCTAAAGATATTTTTGACAAAGAAGCAACTCACACCTATGATGCGCGCCTATGTTGACTGAGACTCTACCAAGCATACTGGACCTACGCCAGGCAGTGGTGCGTGGTGTCACCGTCAGTGGAGTACTGAAACCACGTGATTTAAAGCGTTTTCGGCCCCTGTTAGCGGGAGATGAAGGTACTATTTCGGCTGCAGTAGTTTTCTCGTACGACGAGGAACGACGATACGTGATGCATGTGGCGACTGCGGCAAATGTAGTGGTTACGTGCCAGCGGTGCCTGGAGGCCATGCCTGAGCACCTGTCCAGCGAAAGCACGCTAGCGATAGTGTGGACAGATGAAGAGGCGGCTCACGTACCCAGGCATCTGGATTCATGGGTTGTGATGGATTCTCCCAGTAATCTGTGGGAAATAGTTGAAGATGAACTGATACTGGCTTTGCCGCCGTTCAGTTACCATGAAACAGACGAATGTAAATTGAAAACGGCGGCCTATTCTGACCCCATTCCAGCTGAGGATGAAGGTGAGAAAAAGCCCAACCCGTTCAACGTGCTGGCGCAATTGAAGCCCGGCAATAGGCACTAGGAGTTGTAGACATGGCTGTTCAGAAAAGTAAGAAAACCCGCTCTCGGCGAGGCATGCGTCGTTCACACGATGCGCTGCGAGGATCTACGTTGTCTGTTGATCAGACCTCAGGTGAGACCCACCTCCGGCACCACGTTACAGCAGACGGTTTCTATCGTGGTAAGAAAGTCATCGATACCGGCAACGACGACTGAAATCAGTGCTTTGGACGAAAGTCTACCGGCATTGAACCCGACGGTTCAGGCAATTCGCGGAGACCTTGTCTCCGCACGCGCTACCAAAATATTCAATGTGAGCGCTGACCACACGTCAAATACCACCCTCTCAAGTCACCCCTTTTTGCTGCTCCAGTGCACCTGCCTGTAATGCGCGCGGCTCGCGGTACTGCAATGGTTAGCCGCTGAAAGGTTAGTGACGCGATTCTGTGTACTATAAAGACGGGCGAGTTTAAACATGTCAGACAATTCGATTGCTTTTGTTTTTCCGGGGCAGGGTTCACAACAGGTGGGGATGCTGGCCGCTGCTCACGAGCGGTTCGAGGCAGTGCGGGACACATTCGCCGAAGCCTCCGAGGTACTCGGATACGATATGTGGGCCCTGGTACAAAATGGTCCGCAGGAGACACTGAACCTTACGGCAACCACTCAGCCGGTACTTTTGACGTCCAGTGTCGCGCTCTGGCGAGCGTGGCAGTCAGAAACCGATATCCAACCCGCTATTCTCGCCGGACACAGCCTGGGGGAATTTTCTGCGCTGGTGTGTGCCTGCGCACTGACGTTTGCCGACGCGGTGAAATTGGTGCGCAAACGCGGTCAATTTATGCAAGCTGCGGTGCCCGTCGGCCAGGGCTCCATGGCGGCAATAATTGGTCTGGAAGATAGTTACATTAATGCAATCTGCGCACAGGTCACGCAAGGTGCTGACGCTGTCGTTTCTGCCGTCAACTTCAATTCGCCAGGGCAGGTTGTTATTGCCGGCCACACCTCTACGGTAGATTCAGCGATAGTTGCGCTGAAGGCTGCGGGCGCAAAGAGGGTATTACCGTTGTCAGTCAGCGCGCCTTTCCATACCGCATTGATGAAGCCGGCAGGCGAGCAATTGGCAGAAGTGCTCGCCTTAATCACCATTTCTTCACCGCGGATACCGGTGGTGCATAATGTTCATGCGGCAACCGAGGCCGACCCAGAAAAAATACGGCAACTGCTGATCGAACAAATTTACAGTCCTGTGCGGTGGACCGGTTGCGTTCAGGCCATCGTTGAATCCGGCGCTCGCCACATCGTTGAGTGTGGTCCGGGCAAGGTACTGAGTGGGCTTAATCGACGTATCGATAAATCACTGCAGAGTTATTCACTGGACGCGTGTGACGACCTGATAGCTGCCGCAGAGCAATTGAAATAACGCGCAGGAGGATACCGAATGTCAGAAGAACCAAAAGTGGCGGTCGTTACGGGTGCGAGCCGGGGTATCGGAAAAGCGATTGCTGAAGTACTGGGCGCCGATGGTTTTGTCGTGATAGGGACAGCGACCAGCAGCGATGGCGCTGACGCAATTTCTGCCTACCTCGCGCAGGAGAATTACGCTGGCCAGGGCATGGTATTGAATGTGGCCAATCAGGACAGTGTAGCCGCAGTGATGAAAGAGATTACGCAGCAATATGGCGCGCCCTTGGTGTTGGTCAACAATGCAGGTATCACCAAAGACAATATTCTGATGCGTATGAAAGAGGATGAGTGGCAAGATGTTATCGATACTAACCTCTCTTCGCTTTATCGAGTCAGTAAGGCGTGCGTGCGTGGCATGACAAAAGCGCGCTGGGGCCGAATTATCAATATCACTTCTGTTGTCGGTTCCATGGGAAATATAGGCCAGAGCAACTACGCGGCAACCAAGGCCGGCGCTGAGGGTTTCTCGCGCGCTTTGGCACGAGAACTGGGTTCTCGATCTATTACCGTTAATTGTGTTGCTCCGGGATTCATCGATACCGATATGACGCGCACGTTGCCTGAAGAGCAGCGTGATTTGCTCATGCGGCAAATCCCCCTAGGTAGACTCGGTGCACCTACAGAAATTGCCGCTTTGGTGAGTTTTTTGTGTAGCGATATTGCAGCTTACATCACGGGTGAAACAATCCATATTAACGGTGGCCTGTATATGGCCTAATTAATTGATAAATATAGATTAACTTGCGGATTTAAAAGCGTGCCAAAAAAAATTTATTACTCTCTTGAAAAACAGAGTAAACTGCTCTCACAGCCCGTTTAATCGGATACAAATCAGTCGTATAAAAACCTCAGGAGTAACAGATAAAATGAGTAGCATCGAAGAACGCGTTAAGAAGATAGTAGCCGAACAACTTGGCGTCAAAGAAGAAGAAGTGCAAACAGAGGCGTCCTTCGTGGAAGATCTGGGTGCGGACTCTCTCGATACGGTTGAATTGGTAATGGCGCTCGAAGAGGAGTTTGAAACTGAAATTCCCGACGAAGAAGCAGAGAAAATTACGACTGTTGCCTTGGCGATCGCTTACATCAATAGCAATATTGCCTGATCCATATTCTTATCTCGAAGAGCCGTTTCTATTTTCATAGAGCGGCTTTTCTTTTTTAAATGGTCATAGAATTCATGCTCTAGAGGGGTTAGTTTTTTGATTGGCA
Source organism: uncultured Halioglobus sp. (assembly GCA_963934845.1). Taxonomy (GTDB): domain Bacteria; phylum Pseudomonadota; class Gammaproteobacteria; order Pseudomonadales; family Halieaceae; genus Marimicrobium. Next base: position 8,492 of record CAWWAG010000008.1, read on the forward strand.
GAAGAGTTGTCGTAACGGGCCTGGGCATGGTGACTCCTGTGGGGCTCACCGTGAATGAGACTTGGGACAATATCCTGGCAGGAAAAAGCGGTGCTGCCCTAATTGAAAGTTTCGACGTGTCAGCCTATTCCACACAGTTCAGCGCCAGTGTGAAAGGTTTTGATGCTTCCCGGTACATGCCAGTCAAAGACTCGCGCAAGCAAGATGTCTTCGTGCAGTACGGTATGGTCGCGGGAATACAGGCCATGGAAGACAGCGGGCTGGTAGTAACAGAGGAAAACGCACCGCGTATCGGTTGTTCTATCGGTTCGGGTATTGGTGGTATCGGCCAGATTGAGAAAAATACTGAGATTATAAGGGAATCCGGCCCTCGAAAAGTTTCACCGTTTTTCGTGCCCGGCTCCATCATCAATATGATATCGGGCAATCTCTCGGTAAAATATAATTTGCAGGGACCGAACCTGGCAGTGGTAACAGCCTGTACCACCGGCACACACAACATTGGTCTGGGTGCCAGGTTGATAGCGCTGGGCGATGCCGACGCGATGTTGGTCGGTGGGGCGGAAATGGCAACCACTCCAGTTGGCCTGGGTGGTTTCGCCGCCGCTCGCGCACTGTCCACTCGCAATGATGATCCGACAAAAGCATCGCGGCCCTGGGACAGGGACCGCGACGGTTTTGTGTTGGGAGATGGCGCCGGGGTTATCATGCTTGAAGAGTACGAGTCTGCAAAAGCGCGTGGCGCCAAAATATATGCAGAGCTTTGCGGGTTTGGCATGAGCGGCGATGCATATCACATGACACTTCCTCCCGAAGACGGTCGCGGTGCCGCGACCTCCATGCGTAACGCTATTAGAGACGCTGGCGTCGACCTCGATAAAATCAATTATATTAATGCACACGGCACCTCGACCCTGGCGGGTGACCTCGCTGAGAGCCGTGCTATTGAGTCGGTGCTCGGTAATTGGTCTTCACAGGTAGCTGTGAGTTCTACCAAATCCATGATTGGGCATTTATTGGGCGCTGCCGGTGCAGTAGAGGCTATATTTTCTATTCTGGCCCTGCGCGACCAGATTGCTCCGCCGACAATTAACCTGGATAACCCCGACGAAGGGTGCAGCCTGAACTACGTTCCTAACACTGCGCAGGAACTCGCTATCCATAGCGTCCTGTCCAATTCTTTCGGTTTTGGCGGAACCAACGGGTCACTACTGTTCAGCAAAGCTGACTGACCATAGCTGCCATGTCCCAGCAATCCGCGTCCTGGCTTGATGGCATACCAGCCACAGTGTTGCCGCTGCCGGATCGCGGCCTCGACTTCGGCGATGGTTTGTTCGAAACCTTATTGGTACGCAGTGGTGATCCTCTCTTTTTAAACGTACACCTTGATCGCCTGGAGCAAGGCCTAAAGACTCTTTATTTTCCCGATTGTCGAGCAGTGGCCCAACAGCAAATCCAAAACGCATGCCGCGGTATCAACGGCGAGTGGCGCTGGGCAGCTCTGCGTTTAAGTGTGCTCAGAGCTTCAGGGGAACGCGGCTATGCGCCGGCTAAAAACCTGGATCCACGTATCCTTATTACTGTTACGCGCATCGACCGTGATTGCACAAATTTGTCCCGCGCTGCTGCGATGGGCGTGGCAGACATACGCCTGTCAATACAGCCTGTGCTAGCGCGCATCAAGCACCTCAATCGACTGGAGCAGGTTTTGGCTGCTGCGCAAGCTCAGGCCGAGAATGTTGATGAGTGTTTTGTGCTCGATCAGGCCGGATACCTTGTTTCTGTTATTGCCGGCAATGTTTTCCTGGTTTGTGAGGGGGAACTATTGACGCCCGTGCTGGTCGATTGTGGTGTTGCAGGTACGCGTCGTCGACTGATAATGGAAAGATGGGCTCCAGCTATAGGGCTTAAAGTCCGTGAGGCCCGATTGACGCTGGCAGATTTGGACAGCGCTGAGGAAGTCTTCTACAGCAATAGCCTACAAGCGGTGAGATCAATCTCCAGTCTAGGTACTAAAGCTTGGACTAATTACCGCGTGTGTGATGCGCTGTTTCAACAGTACCTGGACGATTTGGCATGAGACAAAAGTTAGTCGTATTCTTTCTAGCCCTGATGGTACTGGGCGCTTGGTGTGTCGGTGAGGTACGGCAGCGCTGGGCCGCACCGTTACAGATAACAGAGCAAGGATTTACGCTCGTGGTGGAGCCGGGGGACTCGCTGCGAAAAGCGCTTGATACCTTACACAACGCGGGCGTCCTGGCTTACCCACGGTTAGTCGCGCTCTACGGCAGATGGACGGGCTTGGATCAACAGATCAAACGGGGAGAATATCTCCTGCCACAAGACGCCACCGCTGAATCCATGCTTATGATGCTGCACCGCGGCGACGTTGTTCAATATCAAGTTACGCTGCCCGAGGGAATTACGCTGGGAACAGCTCTCGATATACTCGCAGAGCAAGAATACCTCAATCTTATACTGACTGGGCCGGACGACTCAGAAATTCTCCAGCTGATTCAACCTCAGTCTCACCCAGAGGGACTATTTTTTCCCGATACTTATCGCTATACCCGTGGCGACTCGGATTTAAGCATTTTACAGCGCGCGCATTCCGCTATGCTCACCGTGCTTGAGGAGGAGTGGCAGCAACGTGAAATGTCGGTACCCTATGATAGTTTGTATGACGCATTGATTATGGCGTCCATTATTGAACGGGAAACTGGTCTGATTGAAGAGCGGGAACAAATTTCGGGTGTGTTCAAGCGTCGATTGGAAAAAGGGATGCTACTGCAAACGGATCCGACAGTGATCTACGGTCTGGGAGATGAGTTTGATGGCGATTTGCGACGTCGACATCTCACGCAAGACAGTAATCCTTATAATACATACCGCCTTCCCGGGTTGCCGCCCACACCGATTGCTCTGCCTGGACGGGCTGCCATTCATGCGGCGCTGCATCCCGACTCCGGTAGCTCGCTGTATTTCGTCGCTAGAGGAGATGGCGGCCATGTCTTCAGTAACACTTTGAAAGAACACAATCGAGCCGTACGAGAGTACCAGCTGCAGCGCAAGAAAAACTACAGATCTACACCGGAGGCGTCCCACTAGCATGAACGCCAGAGGTTTTTTCATTACGATGGAGGGCGGGGAGGGGGTCGGCAAATCTACCAACCTTGCTTTCCTCGAGCGCCTTTTGACTGACGGGGGTGTGGAAGTTGTCGTCACGAGAGAGCCCGGTGGCACGCTGCTAGGTGAAGATATACGTCAGCTACTGCTGCAGGTTCGCAGTGAAACAGTGAGTGCAGAAGCGGAGTTGTTACTCATTTTTGCGGCACGTGCGCAACATATCCATGAGTTGATAGAGCCTGCTCTGGCATCAGGGAAGACGGTCTTAAGCGATCGGTTTACCGACGCGACCTATGCATATCAGTGCGGCGGCAGGAGGCTTGACCAGCAGGCGGTAGAGCAATTGGAACAACTGGTCCAAGGTGATTTGCGCCCTGATTACACGATTTTGCTCGATGCACCTATTGAAGTAGGAATGGTCCGGGCACGCGATCGCGGAGAATTGGACCGCATTGAACAGGAGACCATGTCATTTTTTGAGCGAGTCCGGCAGGCCTATTTGCGGCAGGCGAACACGCACAGCGGCCGCTACCGAATTATCGATGCAGCGCAACCTCTGGGTGAGGTGCAGAAATCGTTGGTCAATTTCAGCAGTGAGTTACTGTCACGTTGGAACTCGAGCAAAGAAGAATTGTGATGGCATTGAGCGAGCTACCGCCGATTAGTGCACCATTGCCCTGGCATGAGCAGGAATGGGCGCTGCTGAATCAGCAATTGAAAGAGGAACAGTTATCTCACGCGTTGCTGTTCGTCGGTAGGCAGCACACAGGGAAGTCACAATTGGCCATGGCGCTGGCAAGGCTGCTGTTATGCGCGAATCCGGTGGACTCGCTAAATTGCGGCAAGTGCCATGCCTGTGAGCTGAGTGCAAGCGGTGGACACGGTGATTTCCTGTGGGTGACACCCGGCGAAAAGAGTCGAGTCATTAAAATCGACCAGGTGCGCGAGGTGGTGCGCTTCACCAATAAGACCGCGGGGTTCGGCCTGCGCAAAGTTATCGTGCTGGCGCCCGCAGACAGTATGAATGTGAACGCATTTAACGCGCTATTGAAATCGCTGGAGGAACCTGCCAGAGATACCCATTTAATTCTGGTGTGTGATCATATGCATGGCGTTCCGGCGACTATTCGTTCCCGATGTCACACACTGCACCTGTCGACTCCCGATACAGAAACTTCGTTGGGATGGTTGGAGCGCGCCACTGGGCAGCGAGAGCAGAGCGAGCAACTGCTGTCATTGAGCGATGGGCTTCCTCTACTGGCAAGAGAGCTATACCGCAGCGGTGGCGCCGAGGAGCTAGCGGCAAGACGTCTCGCGTTAGAGGACTTGATCACGGGACGTCTCACTGTGCACCAGGCCTGTGCTTTGTGGAATGAGTTGGAGACGAGTGTGATTCTTGAACACCTGACAGCAGATCTACAGAGACTATTGGGATCACTGCCACTGGAACAGTTGCGCACCAAACAGGCCCATATGCTCTTCAGACTGCTGGATGAGGTGTCGCAACTGCGGCGAGCGGTGAGCGCTGGATCTAATCCCAGCAAGCAGCTGTTGGTGGAGGCGTTGTTGTCAAAAGTGCATAGACGTTTGGGTACCGACCTTCTTGGTGATAGTATCTGAGCGCGAACTGGAGATCCTGGCGTATGAATGATACAAAACAAAACAGCCGCAATGGGATATTGTCGCTCACCATCAAAGACAAAGCCGTGTTGTACTCAGCATACATGCCCTTTCTGGACAATGGCGGGCTCTTTGTTCCTACTAACAAGACCTACGATATTGGTGATGAAGTCTTCATGCTGTTGACGTTGATGGATGAGTCGGAAAAAATTCCGATCTCCGGCAAAGTTGTTTGGGTGACGCCTCGTGGCGCACAGGGAAACCGCACGGCTGGTATTGGCGTTCAGTTCAGTGACCAGGACGCGGCCGCTAACGCTAAAATCGAAAACCACCTGGCTGGTTCGCTGTCTTCGGATCGGCCCACGCACACGATGTAGTGTAAGCGGCTGATGTGATTCCTGTACAATTTTCGCTATCTATTTGAAAAAATAAATACTTTAAAAAAATGGGGTCCCAGAGGAGCCCGCCAAGACCGTTAGGAGTAAAACATAAAGGAATTGCTTCCTGAAAAGAGCATCGGAATGCTCCCTGTGACTGCCCTTTTGAGCTAGGGGATGGACAGCCACCTGCTCAGTATCGTCTATAATGAGTATTTCTTTACACTTACCGTCTTATTTACTGAAAAACTTGGCTGCATAAACAATCACTTTTAATTTGAAATCAATCAAATGACACATCCTACCGAGTTTCTCACTGGCGTTATTGAAGGTTTTTATGGGCGTAGTTGGTCCTTTGACACCCGGTTGGCCTATGCGGACTATCTGGCCGAAGCCGGGTTAAATACGTTTCTTTATTGCCCCAAAGGTGATTTGTACCTGCGCAGCCGCTGGCAAGAAGATTGGCCTGACACTGAGTCGCGAGACCTTCGTCAGCTGTCTGCAGCGTATAAACAGCGGGGTATTAACTGGGGTGTTGGGCTCTCCCCGGTGGAGCTCTACCGAAATTACGGTAGACCAGAGCGGGACGCGCTTAGGCGCAAAGTGGCGCGACTGGGTGAGTTAGATGCGCCTATCATGGCGATCCTGTTCGATGATATGCCCGGTGATATGGCCGCGCTTGCGACGCGCCAGGCCGAGATCGTCGCCGATGTCTGTGAATGGCTGCCGGGGGTGCGTATGCTGGTGTGTCCGACCTACTATTCGTTTGACCCTGTATTGCAGAAGTACTTTGGGGCAATGCCTGCAGATTACTGGCCGCAATTGGGTCGGGCGTTACCGCAGGAGGCATCGATCTTCTGGACAGGAAACAAGGTGTGTTCTGATTCGATCGATACCGACGATATCGACGCCATAGTGCAGCAATTGGCCCGCCCAGTTGTCTTGTGGGATAACTATCCCGTCAATGACGGAGCGGTGCGAAGTAACTTTCTTTTTACCAGGAAATTGGCAGCAAGGTCGCCGGATCTGCGGCCATTTCTGAGTGGTCATTTGTGCAATCTTATGAACCAGGGACTTTTGTCCCTGCCTGCCCTGAGTGGTCTGGCGGAGCTTTATGGTGCCGGCAGACTCGATGATGCTGCCTTAGCCCAGATACTGGGTCCGGCCACTTGGGAGAGGGTGGTGCGAGACCGCGACGTGTTTCAGTGTGAAGGGCTCTCCGGGTTAGGCGCGCAGCGCTGCCAGCGACTCGCCGCAGAATACGAGGCACTCGCTGGCCCCGCAGCTGAGGAAGTGGCGCAATGGTTGAAAGGAGGGTACAGCTTCGATCCGGCTTGTTTAACCGCCTGAAGGCACACTGCGTCCCGCACAATTTCCGGGAGGCCCGCTTTAACGCTGTTTTGCTATAGTTGTTCTGGTCGCCGGTTCAGCAAGCCTTTCTGGCGGTTGAACCGAGGCAACCTTTATGGCAGAATCAGCGCCCTTATGACAGTCCACAAATTTTTGGCTGTCGATAATGAAAAATTATCTTTAATCAATACGTTAACTAGAGCTTGTCGGGTTATTTCTATCTAGCTAATGGCTGTTTTTTATGCGGAAGTGGCGAAATTGGTATACGCGCTGGATTTAGGTTCCAGTACCGCAAGGTGTGAGAGTTCGAGTCTCTCCTTCCGCACCATACTTATGAGGGTAGGCACCATGGTTTTAGCGTGGTGATGTTGACCAACGTGCGCGCGCCGAATGCGCCTGATAGCAATCGAATGATGAGGAAATACTATGCGGGTATCAATTGAAACGACGTCGAGCCTGGAGCGTCGCTTGACCGTGGGTGTACCCGCTGAGCGCGTGGATATCGAAGTTGCCAACCGCCTGCAAAAAGCCATGCAAAATGTTCGTCTTCCCGGATTTCGCCCTGGCAAGGTGCCTATGAAGGTTATGCGCCAGCGCTACGGTGCTGGTATTCGGCAGGAAGTTGTAGGTGAAGTGGTAAACCAGTCGTTCCGGGAAGCGGTTATTCAGGAAAAACTACGTCCTGCTGGTCAGCCCAGTATTGAGTCAAAGAATATGGAAGAAGGTAAGGAGTTGCAGTATGTGGCTACCTTTGAAGTCTTCCCCGATGTCGAATTGGTGGATATGAAGAATTTTGAGATAAAAAAGGTCGCGGCTGAGGTTAAGGCCGAAGATATTGACATCATGATTGACATTTTTAGAAAGCAGCAGGGCAGCTGGGATGCGGTTGAGCGTGCGGCGGCTTTGGCTGACAAGGTTAATATCGACTACGTGGGTACACGTGACGGTGAAACGTTTGAGGGGGGAAGTGCCCAGGGCAGTGATCTGGAATTGGGCTCTGGTCGTATGATATCCGGATTCGAAGATGGTATCGTCGGTATGACCTCAGGCGAGGAGAGAACGTTGCAACTGATCTTTCCTGACGAATATCACAACGAGGAGTTGAAGGGGGCTGCGGTAGAGTTCAAGGTTACTTTGAACACCGTCCAGCAACAGACCCCGGCAGCGTTGGATGACGAGTTGTTCGCCAAATATGGCGTGGAAGAGGGCGGCGAAGCGCAGTTTCGTAAGGAAGTCGCCGACAATATGTCCAGAGAACTTAAAAATGCTATCCAATCAAAGATTAAACAGCAGGTTATGGATGCGATCCTGGAGGCCCACAAAGGTCTGGAAGTCCCCAAATCCCTGATTGATCAAGAAGTTAGAGGTCTGCGCAACCAGATGTTTCAGCAATATGGTAATTTGGGCGGTCTAGAGAATCGGAATCTGGACCTGGAGTCTTTGCTACCGGACAGCATGTTTACAGAAAATGCAGAGCGCAGGGTTAAACTGGGTTTAGTGTTGGCGGAGTTCATTGCAAAGAATGCATTGAAGGCTGATAGCGATAAGGTGCGTGAAGCTATTGAAGAGATGGCATCCACCTACCAGGATCCTCAGGAAGTGATCGATTATTACTATTCCAACCAGCAGCAACTTTCTGCGGTTGAATCGAAAGTTTTAGAGGACCAGGTGGTTGAAAACCTACTTGCCAAGGCCCATATAGTAGTAAATGAGTGTGACTATCAGGAAGCTATCAACCAGTAGTGCACTGAAAACGGTCATGGGCTGTGGCGCGGTAGTTACCTCGTCGCGATCTGGAACAAAAAAACAACCTGGGGATAGCGCAAATGCCAATTCAACTCGACGGGCAAGATAGACACAAGGTCAGCAGTTTGGGACTGGTTCCCATGGTTGTGGAGCAGACAGCACGCGGTGAGCGCTCCTACGATATTTACTCCAGGCTATTGAAAGAGCGCGTGATCTTCGTGGTGGGTACAGTTGAAGATTACATGGCGAATCTTATTGTTGCGCAACTTCTGTTTCTGGAGTCCGAAAATCCAGATAAAGATATCCATTTATATATCAATTCGCCTGGCGGTTCAGTTACTGCTGGCCTGTCAATCTATGACACTATGCAGTTCATAAAACCTGACGTTAGCACAATGTGCATAGGCCAGGCCGCTTCTATGGGTGCTTTCCTGTTGTCTGGTGGAGCCAAGGGTAAACGCTTCTGTCTCCCCAATGCCCGCACCATGATTCATCAGCCCAGCGGCGGCGCGCAGGGACAAGCCACTGACATCGAGATTCAGGCCAGGGAGATATTGATTATTCGTGAGCGACTCAATCAGTTAATGGCAGAACACACGGGGCAGCCCCTCGAGACGATTCAGCGCGACACAGAGCGTGATCGCTTTATGAATGCGGAACAAAGTAAGGAATATGGGCTTGTGGACGAGGTGATTGCCAGCCGTGCAAACGCTGCAAAAATTCCCGAGAATAAACCCAAATAACGTGATTTAGTTCCTTTTGGGACTTGCAAACACCCCTAAAAAACATCATCGTGGGATTGTCTGATGACGTAACGGGCACACTTTAATGGCGTAGGAAAGCTGGATGAGCGATAAAACCACTAAAACGGGTGACGATGGCAGTAAACTGCTGTACTGCTCCTTCTGTGGCAAGAGCCAACACGAGGTCCGTAAACTGATTGCCGGGCCTTCGGTCTTCATTTGCGATGAGTGCGTTGATCTTTGTAACGATATCATCCGCGAAGAGGTGCAGGAAAACAGCGGCGGAGCCAAGCAAGATCATTTGCCTGTGCCGCACGAAATCAAAGGCATCCTCGACGAATACGTCATAGGCCAACAGCGTGCAAAGAAGGTATTGGCAGTCGCCGTCTACAATCACTACAAGCGCCTACGCCACAGTAAAGGTCGCGAGGGTGTTGAACTCGGCAAGAGCAACATTCTGTTGGTGGGCCCAACAGGTAGTGGCAAAACGCTGCTGGCCGAAACCTTGGCTCGTCTTCTTGATGTGCCCTTCACCATTGCTGATGCCACGACGCTCACCGAGGCGGGATATGTCGGTGAGGATGTCGAGAATATTATTCAAAAACTGCTGCAGAAATGTGACTACGATGTTGAGAAGGCCCAGGTGGGTATTGTTTACATCGATGAAATTGACAAAATTTCACGCAAGTCTGACAACCCGTCAATAACCCGTGATGTTTCGGGTGAGGGTGTACAGCAGGCATTACTCAAGCTGATTGAGGGCACCATTGCTTCGGTGCCGCCTCAGGGTGGTCGCAAGCACCCGCAACAGGAATTCCTGCAGGTCGATACCTCTAATATTCTGTTTATCTGCGGCGGAGCGTTTTCCGGGCTGGAGAAGGTGATCCGAAACCGCTCGGAAAAAGGCGGTATCGGTTTTGGCGCGGAAGTGAAAAGTAAGGACGAAAAGCGCAATGTCGGTGAGCTACTATCACAGTTGGAGCCTGAGGATCTTGTGCACTACGGCCTGATACCTGAGTTTGTCGGTCGTCTGCCCGTCATTGCCACGCTGGAAGAATTGGATGTAGAGGCCCTCGTTCAAATATTGACAGAACCCAAGAATTCTTTAACCAAGCAGTACAGCAAGCTGTTTGAGATGGAGGGAGTAGAAATAGATTTTCGCGAAGATGGCTTGCGCGCCATCGCTGAGAAGGGTATGGAGCGCAAAACGGGAGCCCGGGGTTTGCGCTCAATTCTGGAGGGAGTACTTCTGGAATCCATGTACAACATTCCATCCCTGGAAAATGTTAGCAAGGTCGTTATTGATGAATCGGTAATACGCGGCGACTCTGAGCCCCTGCTGGTCTATCAGAACAGCGAGCCGGTCGCCCGAGTAGCCTCTACTGACGATTAGTGTAAAGCCGCCGTGCACAACGGTGTTTGGCAAAGTAGGGCTGTTTCGGGACTGTACATTTGTTTCTGTGAGGACGCCTCCGAGTCCACACCCTATAACTCCACATTCTATAAAACCCGGAGATTAGTATGAGTTCCTCTTCTATAATCGTATTACCTCTCCTGCCATTAAGAGATGTTGTCGTGTATCCGCATATGGTGCTACCCCTTTTCGTGGGTCGCGAGCGGTCAATTGAAGCCCTGGAAGATGCCATGGCTAATGACAAGCAGGTATTGTTAGTGGCGCAGCGTAAAGCGGCAGACGACAATCCCAGCGCCGAGGGCATTTACCAGATTGGAACCGTCTCTAATATTTTGCAATTGCTAAAACTTCCCGATGGCACTATCAAAGTTTTGGTGGAGGGCAGTTATCGGGCGATTGTCGATAATGTGGATGAAGAGGGGCCTTTCAGTAAAGCTGAAGTACGTGAAATTCTCAGCGAGGATATCCCCGAATTCGATGTTGACCCACTGCTTCGCACTACGATTGCCCAGTTTGAAAAGTACGTAAACCTCAGTAAGAAAGTGCCTGCGGAAGTCCTCACCTCGCTGACCGGTATTGATGAGCCAGGGCGATTGGCCGACACCATAGCAGCGCACATGAGTGTTCCTCTGGAGGAAAAGCAGCGTATTCTGGAGATGTCTGGTGTACGTGGCAGGCTGGAACATCTGATGGGCTTGATGGACGCAGAGATAGATCTGTTTCAGGTTGAAAAACGCATTCGTGGCCGCGTGAAAAAGCAGATGGAGAAAAGTCAGCGCGAGTATTATCTCAATGAGCAGATGAAGGCTATTCAGCGCGAATTAGGTGATATGGATGAGGCGCCTAATGAATTGGATGAGCTGCAGTCCCGTATTGAAAAAGCGAAAATGCCGCAAGAGGCGAAAAACAAAGCACAATCCGAACTGGGTAAGCTCAAGATGATGTCACCGATGTCTGCCGAGGCCTCAGTGGTACGCAGCTACATTGACTGGATGGTGAGTGTCCCCTGGTCAAAGAGTAGCAAGGTAAAACACGATCTGAAACGAGCGTCCACCATACTGGATGAAGATCACTACGGTCTTGAAGAAGTAAAGGATCGTATTATCGAGTACCTCGCGGTGCAAAAGCGCGTACGTAAGGTAAAAGGCCCCGTACTGTGTTTGGTCGGCCCTCCGGGCGTTGGTAAGACATCACTCGGTGAGTCACTGGCACGCGCCACCAATCGAAAATTTGTGCGTATGGCACTTGGCGGCGTGCGAGATGAGGCCGAGATTCGAGGGCACCGTCGAACCTATATCGGTTCGATGCCAGGCAAGTTATTACAAAAGATGGCTAAGGCGGGCGTCAAAAACCCGTTGTTCCTACTCGACGAAATTGACAAGATGGGCATGGACCATCGAGGCGATCCTGCCTCAGCCATGTTGGAAGTGCTGGACCCCGAACAAAACCACGCCTTTAACGATCACTATCTGGAAGTGGACTACGATTTATCGGATGTCATGTTCATTTGCACTTCAAATACTATGAATATCCCCGGGCCACTGTTGGATCGCTTGGAAGTGATTCGAATTCCCGGCTATACGGAAGACGAGAAGCTTAATATTGCCGAGCGATATCTCATCCCAAAACAAGTCAAATTGAATGGTCTCGCTCAGGATGAATTGTCGTTTGCCCGACAGACAGTGACCGATGTGATCCGCTACTACACAAGAGAAGCGGGTGTGCGTTCGTTGGAGCGTGAGATTGCCAAGGTCTGTCGCAAGATCGTGAAAGCACTCACTCTGGGAGAGATTTCTATCGGTACGACTATTAGCCCTGAAATGCTTCCCGATTTACTGGGTGTCAGGAAACACAACTACGGCATAGCGGAGGAAACCAATAAAGTAGGACAGGTCACTGGTTTGGCCTGGACGTCCGTGGGTGGTGAATTGTTGACCATTGAAGCCGTAGCAGTCGTGGGTAAGGGGCGTCATGTGCAGACGGGTTCGCTCGGTGATGTCATGCAGGAATCGATTCAAGCTGCCACTACGGTGGTGCGCAGTCGTGGACAGGTGCTGGGAATACCGGCCAATTTCCATGAGACTCACGATGTACATATTCATGTGCCCGAGGGCGCTACGCCTAAAGATGGTCCAAGCGCCGGTGTGGCTATGTGCACAGCACTTGTCTCGGTACTGACGAATATACCAGTACGATCAGATGTCGCTATGACAGGTGAAATTACACTCCGTGGAGAAGTGCTGCCCATCGGTGGGTTGAAGGAAAAACTTCTAGCCGCGAGGCGCGGAGGGATCAAGACAGTAATCATTCCTAAAGAGAATGAACGCGATTTGAAAGAAATACCCGATAATATTAAAGAGCACCTCAACATTTGTCCGGTGAAATGGATTGATGAAGCCCTGGCGCTAGCGCTTGAGTTCATGCCCAAGCCGCTGAGTGACGAAGAGTTTCTCGCAAACTCCTTATCTGGCGGCGCCGACAATGCAATTGACGAAAAAAATCGTATAAATACTCACTAGCAGGCGCTTGCAATGTTGACCAACATTCCTTCTCTAGTATACAGTCGCTAAGTAGCCGCATAGTGAAAGCTTCGAGCAAATTACCTCACCACACTACGTGATGCTATAACTGGAGATCAGAAGCCAATCCCAGATTAATAATCCCGCTCCTTACTACCAAGCGGTAACATACAAGCTTGCGCAGCGATAACCTGCGCAACGATAACTTCCAAGGGGATAATTGTGAATAAAACTGAACTGGTAGACGCTATTGCAACAGCAGCAGATCTGCCAAAAGCATCTGCAAGCCGTGCACTGGACGCTGTACTTGAAAGCATCACCAATGAATTAAAAATGGGTGAGCAAGTTGCCTTGGTAGGTTTTGGTACCTTCTCCGTCAAGCACCGCAATGCCCGCAGTGGCCGCAATCCGCAGACTGGCGCTACCATTGAAATCAAGGCTTCCAAGGTAGCCGGCTTCAAAGCAGGTAAAGCGTTGAAAGACGCGGTTAATTCCTGAAGCAAGCGGAACACACGCGCAACCACTGGGTTGCGTAGCCATCTGGCCCGGTTAACGGGACATTCGTGAATTCAGTTAAAAAGGCGTACGTTTTTGTGCGCCTTTTTTTTAGTTTTTGTGAGTAATAGTCATGCTTCAAGACATACGTAAACATGTGCAGGGTACCGCCGCAAAGATCGTGGTGGGGTTGATCGTTATCTCGTTTTCATTCTTTGGAATCGAGTCCATACTGGTAGGCGGTGGAGGTAACGAGATCGCTGAAGTCAACGGAGAGCCAATCTACCCGCAGCAGTTGCAGCAGGCCCTGGACACTCAAAAAAGACGCCTCATTTCGATGATGGGAGATAATCTTGATCCTTCTATGCTCGATGATGAGCGGTTAGGCCAACAAGCACTTGAGGCATTGATTAACCGCGAATTGCTCATGCAATCTGCGCGTGACATGGGGCTGGTGATATCCGACCCCGAGATAGGCGCCGTAGTCGCAAGCATGGAGCAATTTCAGGTAGATGGCGTGTTTTCGCCTGAGGTCTACAGAAGCGTGCTTTCCAGTGCCGGATATACGCCCAGCTATTTTAAAGTCAGCTTGAGCGACGATATGTTAGCGGGTCAGCTGCGTAGCGGTATTGCGGGTAGTGAGTTTGTCACCCAGGCGGAACTTGAGACAAATACTCAAGTCATATCAGAGCTACGCGATTTGCGCTTTTTCAGTATTCCCCGCGAAAACTTCTCTACGGCCTCGCAAATCACTGAAGATCAGATCGAGGCTTACTACAACGCTCATCAGGATTCCTTTCGAACGCCAGAGTCAGTAGATCTGGATTATCTCGAGCTTACGCTCAAGCAATTTCGCCAGCCTGTAGAGGAGAGTGCAGTTCGGGAGGCGTACGAACTCGCCAAACAAGACGCGTCATTTCAATCCCAAAACAGGGTGTCACACATCCTGTTTGAGGAAGGTGCCCAGGACGACCTGACACGGCGAATTGCACTGGCCCAGACAGAACTGGATAGCGGTGTGGCTTTTGCCGAAGTCGCGAAAGAATTTTCTGATGATATTGGTTCCGCTGACAAGGGCGGCGATCTCGGTTACACCAGCGGCGATACATTCCCTGAGTCCATGGAGACCGTTATCGCGCAGTTAGAGCCTGGCGTTGTCTCCGCTCCGGTTACAACCGACGCGGGAACCCATTTGATCCTGGTTACCGAACGTAAAGCGGGCGAAGTTATCAGTTTGAAAGAGATGCGCAAGCAGTTGAGCGACACTATTCAGGCAGACGAAGCCCGTATCGTCTTACTGCGTACTGTCGAGTCGCTCAAAGACTTGTCGTTCAACGCGGAGGATCTCGGGTACCCTGCAAAAGAACTGGGCCTCACTGTCAAGCAAGCAAATGCGGTCACACGCACACAGAATAAAGGTTTGTTTTCGAATTTGGTACTGGTGGAAGCCGCCTTTTCGGAAGAGGTATTGGAGGCGGGTAACAACAGTGAAGTGCTTGAACTGCCGGGCAATAAATTTGTTGTTGTGAGTGTACGTCGGTACAACGAGCCTGACGTGAAACCTCTGGCGGCGATCAGGGCTGAGGTACTGGCCGCAGTCGTTGAGGAAACCACGCGTACTGCGGTCGTGGCAGAGGCAGCTCAGGTACTTAAGCAGTTGCGTGCCGGTGTCCCACTGGCGCAGCTTACCGAGTCTCAAGGTTACCAAATGCAGGTTGAACTGGGTGTGAATCGACGTAATACCATCGTTATGTCCGAGGTATTGCGTCGTGTTTTTGAGCTACCGGCACCGGGGGCTGAAAGTCTGTCCGCAGACTATGTACTGGCCCCCAATGGTGATGCTGTTGTCGTCGAGCTCCTGCAGGTGGATACTGGGGACTACGGGTCGCTTCCTGACGCGGAGCAAGCACAGCTCCAGCAGGCACTGAGTGGCGAGTTCGGTGGCTTGATCGACAACGAATTTCAGCGTGGCTTGCGCGAACGCGCAAAAATCACAGTCTTGTAAATTGATTAACTGAGGCAGACATGGCCCAACGCATACTCACGCTAAACCAGATCTCCCTCAAGGGATTGGAACGATTGCCGCGCGATTGTTATGAAATTGCAAGTGAATTCTCGCAACCGGATGCAATCCTGCTACGCAGCTACAAATTACAGGAAGAGGATATTCGTCCGTCTGTGCTGGCCATAGCTCGCGCGGGTGCGGGCGTCAACAATATTCCCGTTGCAAGTTGTACAGCGCGCGGTATACCCGTATTCAACTCTCCCGGCGCAAATGCTAATGCGGTGAAGGAACTGGTTGCTACCGGTTTGCTGCTGGGCTCTCGGGGTGTTGTTGAGGGCATTGAATATGTGCGTACTCTCCACAGCATCAAGGACGGTAGCGAACTGAATAAAACGCTTGAAGCTCAAAAGAAGCAGTTCAGGGGTAGTGAGTTAATGGGCAAAAGCCTGGGGGTTGTAGGGCTGGGTGCGATTGGATCTCTCGTCGCGGAAATGGCGCTAACGCTGGGTATGGAAGTGGTGGGCTTCGACCCAGCGCTATCCGTTGACGCAGCCTGGCGTTTATCAAGTCAGGTCCGTAAGGCAGATACTTTGTCCGCGTTGTTCGCTAAATGCGATTACATCAGTTTGCACTTGCCTGTGCTGGACTCAACCCGTGGATTGATCAACGAGGAATTACTGGGAATGATGCGTCCGGAGAGCTGTTTGCTCAATTTTGCGCGGCAGGAAATTATCGACCAAAAAGCCCTGCTGCAGGCGTTGGAGCGAGGCCAGTTGCGCAAATATATTGCCGATTTTCCAACCCCGGAACTCATCGGCCGGCCCAACGTTATTTTGATGCCTCACATTGGCGCAAGCACGGATGAAGCTGAGGATAACTGCGCTATCATGGCTGCCGACCAGTTACAGGATTTTCTTGAGAACGGTAATATCAGCAATTCAGTCAATTTTCCAACTCTGGTGCTGGATCGTGTCAGCGGCTGTCGGCTGTCGGTAACCAATGATAACGTCCCCAAAATCCTGGGCAATGTCCTCTCTGTTCTGGCTGACGAAAACATTAACGTTATAGATATGATTAACAGAAGTCGCGAAACGATTGCGTATAATTTGATCGATATCGGCAGCCAACCTTCGCCAGAAGTTCTGGATAGAATGCGCGTAATACCCGGTGTCATCAATGTGCGCTTGATCGGCGACTGTGCCTGATATAGGTTTTCAGGCTTCTGGCAGTGGCTTTTTATGCTTTAGCCGATTGACAACAGCTGTGCGTATCTCATTCATCATTGGATGAGTTACTCGGGAAAATGGTATGCCGACAGTTAGATCGCAGTCGGCATGGAGACACCAGAGGTAGATTATGGGTTGTATCGCAGATTGAAGAAGTTTCGTTGCTTAACGCAGAATGTAACTTGTGCTATTCACTCTCTACGTCCCACAACCAGCTACAACTGAGGCATTACCAATTATGGAAAACTCCTTGGAATCCCTTGTAAAAAAACGCCTGAAATCCCAGAATTATGATTCACCGCCACTGCATCTTTGGCAACCGGAGCTCTCCGGAGATATTCCTATTACTATCGACGCGCATGGGGACTGGTATCACGATGGAGGTAAGATCGAACGAGAATCCATCGTCCGGCTGTTCGCAAGTATCCTGCGAAAGGAGGAGGACGGCGGGTACTACCTGGTGACGCCGTCTGAAAAGTGGCGCATAAAGGTTGAGCGGCATGCACTTCTTATCACGGATATCAGTCTACTGGAAAGAGAAGGTCAGCAGGTGCTGGAGGCGACACTCAATACCGGCAAGCAAATTCTGGTAAGCGAAGAGACGCCGTTGTTTCTCGATAATAGGGTAGAGCAGGTAGCTGGTCTCAAGCTCCCCCACGGTTTAACAGCGCTTTGCACGCGCGCTGCCTGGTACCGATTGGTAGAACTTGCTGACGCTCACGATGGTTGTGCCGTGCTGAAATCAGGTGAATATGAACTAAGGCTGCCAACCGCATAGCTGAGCCACCGTGCGTCGCTAAGGCCCCTACATATTTGGGTAGTTTGGCCCGCCAAAGCCTTCAGGTGTGACCCAGACTATATTCTGCGAGGGATCCTTTATATCGCAGGTTTTACAGTGCACACAGTTTTGGGCGTTGATCTGGAAACGCTGGCCAGCCGAATCCTCAACAATCTCATACACACCAGCGGGACAGTAGCGCTGTGCCGGCTCATCCCACATCGGAAAATTCTTTTCCAACGGAACACAGGGGTCGATGAGGGTGAGATGGCAGGGTTGGTCTTCCTCGTGATTAGTGTTAGACAAAAATACCGAGGACAAGCGATCGAAACTGATAGTGTTGTCCGGCTTCGGATAATGTGGTTTTTTGCACGCTACCGCTGGTTTGAGCGTCGCGTAGTCCAGCTTGGAATCTCTCAGTGTGAACGGCAGTTTCCCGCCAAAAATATTTTGGTCAATCCAGACCATCGCCGAACCAATCAGAATACCAAATTTGTGCATGAAGCCAGAGAAGTTGCGGGTGCTATACAGTTCTTCATGCAACCAGGAGGACTGTAATTTACTTGCATAGCTATCGAGATCAGCCGGTGCGGCTTCGCCCTGTGCAAGGGCTTCTACCACGGCCTCTGCCGCCAGCATACCGCTTTTCATAGCCGTGTGATTGCCCTTGATCTTGACGCTGTTTAGCGTGCCAGCGTCACAGCCGATCAGCAGACCACCTGGAAAATGCATTTTTGGAAGGGAGTTCAAGCCGCCCTTGGTAAGTGCGCGAGCGCCGTATACCAGACGGGTTCCACCTTCCAGGTATTTGGCAACCTCAGTGTGATGTTTCCATCGTTGGAACTCCTCATAGGGGCTCACATGCGGGTTACTGTAGTTCAGGTCTGCTATCAGCCCGAGGTATACCTGATTGTTTTCAGCGTGGTACATAAATGCCCCACCACCAGTATTGGTTTCGCTCAGGGGCCAACCAAGACCGTGTATCACCATACCTTCCTCGTGCTTTTCTGGGGAGATTTCCCAGATTTCCTTAATACCGAGGCCGTAGTGTTGGGGATCTTTGCCTTCAGCGAGTGAAAACTTCTCCATCAATTGTTTGCCGAGATGGCCGCGGCAGCCCTCGGCGAATAATGTGTACTTGGCATGCAGTTCCATGCCAGGCATATAACTGGTTTTGTGTTCGCCATTGGCGCCAACGCCCATATCACCCGTGGCAACACCTTTGACTCGCCCATCCTCGTGATACAGGATTTCAGCCGCTGCGAAGCCCGGATAAACCTCTACCCCCAAGCCTTCCGCTTGTTCGCCCAACCAGCGGCAAACAGTACCCATTGAGACAATATAGTTCCCTTCATTATGCGTGGGCTTGGGAATCATGAAGTTTGGCAGTTTGATCGCGCTGGTCTGGCTCAGGTAAAAAAAGAACCTGTCACCTGTAACGGCCGTTTTGACGGGGGCGCCCAGTTCCTTCCAATTGGGAAAGAGTTCGTTGAGCGCTCGTGGCTCAAGCACCGCGCCAGACAAAATATGGGCTCCGACCTCTGAACCCTTTTCCACCACACAGACATTGATTTCCTGCGATTTTTCCTTTGCCAGTTGCATGATGCGACACGCCGCCGATAATCCCGCAGGACCGGCGCCAACGATCACGACATCAAATTCCATAGATTCACGTTCCACTGTGCTTTCCTCTGGTTTTGGTTACTGGTTCGGATGGTCGATCTGAGGTCTTGAAGGGTGACAAGTATATAATTTTTAACGATTAAAAACCATAAAGATGAATACAGAAAAACCTTGCCATGCGCGCGGTGTGCAGTTTTTACCCATCCCAAGGCCCTTGACCCCAGACATTTTTATGGGCAAAATGTGCCGCCAAGTTCGCGGGGTGGCAGCCGTCTTTTTTTGCTGTGGCCAATTTAAACTCACCTGATATTTCTCTGGAGAATCCATGAAGGTTCTTGTTGCTGTAAAGCGTGTCGTTGATTATAACGTTAAGGTGCGCGTCAAAGCCGATGGAAGTGATATTGATCTGAATAACGTCAAAATGTCTATCAATCCGTTTTGTGAAATTGCCGTTGAAGAGGCCGTGCGTCTCAAAGAAGCTGGCGTAGCGACCGAAGTCATCGCAGTTTCTGTGGGTGATAAAAGCTGCCAGGAGCAAATTCGTACCGCATTAGCGCTGGGCGCTGACCGGGGAATCCATATAGACACCGCCGGGAGTTTAGAGCCGCTGGTGGTCGCCAAGTTGTTGAAGGCCGTGGTCGATAAGGAAGAACCACAACTGGTTATTCTGGGCAAGCAATCCATAGATGGCGATAACAACCAGACGGGCCAGATGCTCGGAGCATTGGCTAACATGGGTCAGGGCACGTTTGCCTCCGAAGTGGTTGTGGACGGGGATAAGGTCAACGTTACACGTGAGATTGACGGTGGCATGCAAACTGTGAGCCTTAAATTGCCCGCGATCGTCACGACAGATTTACGTTTGAACGAGCCACGCTACGCCTCGCTTCCCAACATTATGAAAGCCAAAAAGAAGCCTCTGGACGTGTTTACGCCGGAAGATCTGGGTGTTGCGATTACTTCCCACCTGGTTCAGGTCAAAGTTCAGCCTCCAGCTACGCGTCAAGCTGGCATCAAGGTCAAGGACGTACAGGAGTTGGTCGATAAATTGAAGAATGAAGCAAAGGTGATCTCATGAGTACTCTGGTTATTGCAGAACACGACAACAGCAACCTGAAGGTCTCTACGCTTAATACGGTAGCAGCAGCACAGGCCATCGGCGGCGATATCGACATACTAGTGGCCGGCGCTGATTGTGGCGCTGTCGCGACAGCCGCAGCCACTGTTGCGGGTATCGGTAAAGTGTTGGTGGCGGACAACGCCGTTTATGCCCACCAGTTGGCTGAAAACGTCAGCCTGTTGATTGCCGAAGTGGCCGCGAACTATGACAATATTCTTGCACCGGCCACAGCGAACTGTAAGAACTTTATGCCTCGCGTGGCGGCACTACTGGATGTCGCTCAGATATCAGACGTGACCCTGGTTGAGTCTGCAGACACCTTTCAGCGACCGATTTACGCTGGCAACGTTATCGCAACCGTGCAAAGTTCTGATGCCAAGAAAGTCATCACGGTGCGTACCACTGCGTATGACCCAGCGCCCGGCACAGGCGGTGCCGCTACAGTTGAGGCCCTGGATGCTGTTCACGACGCAGGTACTTCCTCATTTGTAAGTGAAGAAGTGGCGGTATCCGAGCGACCCGAATTGACTGCTGCTTCGGTGGTCGTCTCCGGTGGTCGAGGCATGCAAAACGGCGAGAATTTCAAGCTGCTTGACGGTATTGCCGATAAACTGGGCGCTGCAATTGGCGCATCCCGTGCGGCAGTTGACGCGGGCTTCGTACCCAATGATATGCAGGTGGGCCAAACCGGTAAAATCGTTGCACCTGATCTGTATATTGCGGTTGGTATATCCGGTGCGATCCAGCATTTGGCTGGCATGAAGGATTCCAAGGTGATTGTTGCAATCAACAAGGACGAAGACGCTCCGATCTTTCAGGTAGCTGACTACGGTCTGGTGGCAGATTTGTTTGTCGCGCTTCCCGAGTTCGAATCGCAACTGTAAACTGATACCTGCACTCCCAAAACCGATCCTGGCGATCGGTTTTTTTTGTCTTGAATTAGTCCCTACGCAAGCGATCTGAGATGGCGATCGGAGTAGGGTAGTTGAGTACGACAATGTAGGAAGACATCAGTAGCGTGAGAATGGTGGTAGCCTGAATCAATAGCGACGCCTGCTCGGAAATCAGCGCGCCGCCGACAGCAACATAGGCAATCAGCAGCGAAAATTCGCTGGCCTGACCCAGGCGGAACCCCAGGTCCCATCCCAAGCTGCGTTTCTCGCTGACACCTTTTAGTAGATAGCGGTAGACCACCGGCTTAATGCCCAGAATGAGCAACGCCAGAACCAGTGTGGGTGCGAGCACCTGGTGGAGAACGGCCAGATCAAACCGGGCGCCGACCGAGAAAAAGAACAGGATCAAAAAGAAATCGCGCAGTGGTTTCAGATTCACTGCTATGTACTGCGATATTGGACTGGTGGCGATCGTAATGCCGGCAATAAAGGCACCTATTTCAGCCGATAGTCCCAACGCTGTTGCAGCCTCGGCCATGCCCAGGCACCAGCCTATAGCCAGCAGAAAAATGTACTCATGGAAGCGATCGAAGCGAGTAATCAAGGGCAGCAGGATATAGCGTACGATAAGCAAGGCCGCACCCGCAAGCAGTGGCAGGCTGACTAATGACACCACCAGTTCACTGCCCATACTATGGTCGCTACCGGAGGCAGCACTGATCAGTACCATAAGGACGATGATGGCCAGCAGGTCTTGGAGCAGGAGAAGGCCGATCATAAGATCACCGATGTGGCGGTGATGCAAAACGGTCGTCGGGAGCAGCTTGATACCGATGATGGTGGAGGAAAACATCATTGCTGCGCCTACTACGAGGCTATCCTGCATGGTATAGCCAAACAGTAAGGGGATCGCAGTTCCCATTGCCAGGAAAATGGCCGAACTGAATATCGCGACCACGGTTGATTTACGCAGCGTCGTCCATAGCGCGCGAGGCTGCATATCCAAGCCGAGTAAAAACAATAAAAAGATAATGCCAACATGGCCAATGTCTGAGAGCAGCGCGAGGTCGTTTACCATGGACAGGCCGTATGGCCCTATGCAGGCCCCCAGAGCTATGTAGGCAATAATCAGGGGCTGGCGGGTATACAGGGCAATGGAGGCGAACACAGCTGCCCCACTAAAGATCAGGAAAAAGGAAAAGGTGATGCTGCCGAAGTCCATTTGCTGCCCTTATCTACCTCGCCGATTACGAATGTAATAAACCACCTGCGGATAGGGACTCAGTGAGGAAAATGGGGGCGTCGGCGAAACAGCGGCAGAGGTTGATCATCAGCTGCTTGGTAAAACTCGGTGAAATCGTCAAGACTTTCCAGCGCCGCTTCCAATTCAGATTCATCGGCCATTTGAAACGCGTCAAATCCACAGCGGTGAAGATAGGTGAGTTGATCGCGGATAAAGTGACCACCGGCGCGCAATTCGCCCAGGTATCCGCGCTCACGTAGACGTCTGGCATACGAAAATCCCCGACCGTCTGTAAATATCGGGAAGTTGATCACAATCAACTGGATCTGTTCCAGATGTTCAACGAGGACATCGGGTTCCTGAGCCGGCTCCAGTTGTACCGCGCTACCTTTTTTGTCCGCCAGTTGTAACCACTGCTCCAGACTGCAGATCTGTCCAGCCCTTGGTGCGGTGGTATCGACGTCTAACGCCAACCATGTATCTTCAACAACCTTCCTGTCTTTAATGAGCCGGGGCATACACTCGCTCCTTGAAGGGGTCGATACCGACACGCCGATAGGTATCCAGAAAACTTTCCTCTTCATGACGCAGTGTCACGTAGGTTGAGAGGATGTTGTCGATGACATCCGGCATGTCTTCCCGCTTGAACGACGGCCCGAGGATTTTGCCAATTGAGGCATCTTTTGCCTGGCTACCTCCCAGGCAGACCTGATAGTACTCCTTACCTTTCTTGTCCACGCCCAGGATACCGATGTGCCCAATATGGTGATGACCACAGGCGTTCATACAGCCGCTTATATTGAGCTCCAGCGGCCCGAGATCATAGACGTAATCAAGATTGTCGAACCGCACCTGGATGGCCTCCGCGATCGGAAGTGATTTTGCGTTGGCCAGGGAGCAGTAGTCACCGCCGGGGCAGCAGATGATATCGGTGAGATAGCCAATATTGGGTGTCGCCAAACGTGCCGCTTGCAAGCGCTGCCACAATGCGTAGAGCTGGGACATTGGAACATCCCCTAGCACTAGATTTTGCTCATGGGTGCTGCGAACTTCGCCAAACGAATACAGGTCGGAAAGTTCGGCCAGCAGTTCGAGTTGCTCCGCGGTCACATCGCCCGGCGCATAGCCAGTGGCTTTTAGTGATAATGTAACGATGCGATAGCCTGCAACCCGATGTACCTGCGTATTGCGTTTGACCCAGTTTCCGAAAATAGCTTCGCGATCGCACTCCGCCTGCAGCCGAGATATAGCCTCTGCATCATCCACGACATCGTAATCAGGTGCGTCGAAAAACGAGCGCGCGCGAATCAGCTCCTCGTCTGTCAGGGTAGTGGGGCCATCCTTTACGGATAACCACTCCTGCTCCACAGCCGTTCTAAAGGCGTCAACACCCATAGCTTTGACCAGAATTTTGATGCGTGCCTTAAATTTGTTGTCGCGCCGCCCATACTTGTTGTACACCCGAAGGACAGCTTCCAAGTAGGTCAGCATGTGCTTTTTATCTAGCCATTCACAGATGACCGATCCGATGGCGGGGGTACGACCCATGCCTCCGCCCACGAGAACTTTCAGGCCTATCTCACCCTGGTCATTTGCTAATAACTCAAGTCCGATATCGTGGTGGTGTATTGCCGCACGGTCTTCGGTGGATCCGCAGACCGCAATCTTGAATTTTCGTGGCAAAAATGCAAATTCGGGGTGCAATGTCGACCACTGCCGAATAATTTCGCAATAGGGACGCGGGTCTTCTAATTCATCACGGGCCACACCAGCGAATTGGTCCGTGGTGGTGTTGCGCACGCAATTACCGCTGGTCTGAATGGCGTGCATCTGGACAGTGGCGAGCTCTGCCAGAATATCAGGCACCTCCGTCAGTACAGGCCAGTTTAACTGCACATTCTGCCGCGTACTAATATGCGCGTAACCCTTGTCATAGACGCGGGTAATTTCGGCTAACTTACGTAATTGTGTACTATTCATCAGTCCATAGGGTACCGCGATACGGAGCATCGGAGCCTGTCTTTGCAGATACAGGCCGTTTTGCAATCGCAGCGGTAAAAATTCAGCGTCAGAGATTTTACCGGCGAGAAAGCGCAACGTCTGGTCGCGAAACTGGGCGACTCGCTCATCGATAATTTTCTGGTCATATTGGTCGTAAACGTACATTTATATATCCTGCACTTGCGTTGAGCCAAGGCTGCTGGGGTAAGAAAAGGGCATTACCATATCAGAAAATCGGTCCCAACAAATAGTCATAATATTCATAAGCTTAGATTGACTTAGCCACTTTCTGGCAATTTTTCACAGCGGGCGTCTAGTGCTTTTGATTGACGCAAATCTTGCTATAATGTGACCTCACACACGCTCACATCTGGAGTAGAAAATGTCCGGTCAAGTTAATAAGGAGCGCGCCGCTGACGGTGCTGCCGATGCCATTGCCACCGTTGCGATTATCAGCATCTTCGTAATCACACTGTATATCTGGCTGTCAGGCATGCCCACGTAAGGTCTGAAGGAGGATTGGTGGGTCGCGTCAGTCCCCTGCATTTTTAATCACCATCTGCACGGCGAACATCACAAGGCCAATAAAAGATAGGGTGAATATAATACCCGCAGCGATAAACACCCCTATACGGCCCTGTTTGAAATCCCTTTCCCGATTTTTGCTGCTTTGCACCCCCAGCCCGGCCGCCAACACACTTGCAATAACTTGCAATGGATTCAGTTTAGGTTTTTTCTCCTGATTTTCAGCGGCGTTGTTTTGTGCGTCACTCATTCTGAATATCTCGCTTAATAGCTCAGATTGGGTCTTAGCCAGCGTTCGATTTCCTCGACGGACTCGCCCTTGCGCACTGCCAAGTCTTCAATCTGGTCGCGACCTATTTTCCCAACGGCAAAGTATCGTGACTCTGGGTGCGAGAAATAAAACCCGCTAACGGAAGATGACGGCGTCATTGCGAAGTTTTCTGACAGGACGACCTCACAGGCATTGGTGGCGTCCAAAAGCTTGAAGAGGGTCTCTTTTTCCGTGTGATCGGGGCAGGCTGGATAGCCGGGGGCAGGGCGTATACCGCGATAGCCCTCGTCAATCAGTTCGTCGGTGCTCAAGGATTCGGTGGCGTCGTAACCCCATAATTCCATGCGAACCATCCTGTGGAGATACTCGGCAAAAGACTCCGCCAGACGATCGGCCAGCGATTTCAACAGGATGGCATTATAGTCGTCATGTTGCGCCATAAACTGGGCGGCCAATTCCTCCACTCCGTGGCCGGTGGTAACGCAAAACCCGCCAATATAATCTTCGTTGCCAGCATCAACTGGCGAGATAAAATCGGCCAGACTGGCATTGGGCTTGCTATCCGATTTCTCTGTCTGCTGACGCAGATGATGCACGGTGGCGATGGCACCGCTGCGAGATTCATCACCGTAAACAGCAATGTCATCAGATCCGATTCTGGCAGCAGGCCAAAACCCAACGACGGCTTTCGCTGTCAGCAGCTTTTCATCGACAATGCGTTTTAACATCACCTGCGCGTCGCGGAAGAGTTCGGTGGCCTGGAGGCCTACAACTTCATCTTTCAGTATTTTGGGATATTTCCCTGCGAGTTCCCAGGTAATGAAGAAGGGTGTCCAGTCGATGGTATCCACCAGTTCTACCAGCGGGAAATCATCAAATACACGGCTGCCAATAAAGCTGGGGCGAGGCGGATGGTAACTGTCCCAGTCTATTTGAGATGCATTCGCAACAGCCTGCGCGTAGCTAAGTTCCTTTTCGCGTGGTTTACGGTTGGCAACTCGTTCACGCACCTTGATGTACTCCGCGCGAAGGTCGTTAACAAATTTTCCTTTGCCTTGACCCACTAGTTGGGTGACGACCGCAACACTGCGGGATGCATCGGGGACATACACCACGACATCTCCATCGTATTGGGGATCAATCTTCACAGCGGTGTGTGCTTTTGAGGTGGTCGCGCCGCCTATCATCAACGGTACATCGAACTTCAGGCGCTGCATTTCGGCCGCGACATGCGCCATCTCATCAAGGGAGGGGGTGATCAGTCCGCTGAGGCCAATAACATCAACCTTTTCGTCGATCGCCGCTTGCAGAATCTTCTCACAGGGTACCATCACACCGAGGTCAATCACCTCGAAGTTATTACACTGCAGCACAATTCCGACGATATTTTTGCCAATATCATGAACGTCACCTTTGACCGTCGCCATCAGGATTTTGCCGTTGGTGGAGTTACCACCCACCTTTTCCAACTCGATATACGGTTGCAAGTGCGCTACAGCCTGTTTCATCACACGGGCACTTTTTACCACCTGCGGTAGAAACATCTTACCGGTGCTAAAAAGATCGCCGACGATATTCATGCCATCCATGAGCGGCCCTTCAATGACTTGAATAGGCCTATCAAACTTCAGCCTCGCTTCTTCGGCATCCTCTACAATCCAGGTGTTGATGCCTTTTACCAATGCATGGGCGAGGCGCTTTTCCACTTCCTGTTCACGCCAGCTGAGGTCTTCTACCCTGGCTTCGCCACCGCCAGTGTCCCTGTAGCGTTCGGCCAACTCTAGCAGGCGCTCGGAACCGTCTTCGGTACGGTTGAGAATGACGTCTTCGACAACCTCTCGCAGATCCTTGGGCAACTCGTCATAAACCGCCAGTTGTCCCGCGTTGACAATACCCATATCCATACCGGCCTGAATCGCGTGATACAGAAAGACCGAGTGAATAGCCTCCCGCACAGCGTCATTCCCGCGGAATGAAAATGATACGTTGGACACGCCACCGGACACCAATGCGCCCGGAAGCTCAGCCTTGATGTAGCGTGTTGCCTCTATGAACTCGACGGCATAATTATTGTGTTCGTCTATCCCGGTGGCAATGGCAAAGATATTGGGGTCAAAAATAATATCGTTTGGGTTAAAATCCAGTTCGCTTACCAGCAGGTCGTAACAGCGCTTGCAGATGTCCTTACGCCGCTGCAGATTGTCCGCCTGACCCTCCTCATCGAAAGCCATGACAACGACTGCTGCACCGTAGCGCTGGCACAGACGGGCCTGAGTGAGAAATTCCTCTTCTCCTGCCTTCAGGCTGATGGAGTTTACGATCGCCTTGCCCTGTATACATTTCAGGCCGGCTTCAATGACATGCCACTTCGAAGAGTCCACCATGATCGGAACCCGGCAAATATCCGGTTCGGAGGCTATCAAATTGAGGAAGGTGACCATGGCCGCCTCGGAGTCCAGCATACCCTCATCCATGTTGATATCGATGATCTGAGCGCCATCCTCCACCTGATTGCGAGCCACAACCAGTGCCTCATCAAAGCGATCGTCCATAATCAGGCGTTTGAACTTGGCGGAGCCCGTGACATTACAGCGCTCACCGACATTCACAAACAGACTGTCGGAGGTGATATTGAAGGCTTCCAGTCCGCTTAGGCGGCACGCCGGCTCATGCGTCGGAAGTGGCCGGGGCGCCAGGCCTTCACAGGCATGTGCAATCGCGCGTATATGAGCAGGTGTTGTGCCGCAGCAGCCCCCGGCAAGGTTGAGAAAGCCCCGTGCAGCGAACTCCCTGAACTCCTGCTCCATAATTTCCGGGGTTTCATCAAATTCGCCAAATGCGTTGGGCAATCCAGCGTTGAGGTGGGCGCTGAAAAAACAATCACTGGCCTTTGACAGCTCCTCCACAAAGGGGCGGATATCCCGGTAGGGGCGACCACAATTGCTCCCGACTATTAGTGGGTTTGCATGGGCTACAGCATTCCAGAAGGCTTCCGGATTTTGTCCGGACAACACTCGTCCACTGACGTCAGGGAAGGTGACCGAGACCATAATAGGCAATTCCTGCCCGAGTTCTTCAAACACCTGTTTCACAGCGAAGATCGCAGCCTTGGCGTTCAGGGTATCGAAGATAGTCTCGATCATAATCAGGTCAACACCACCAGCGATCAGGGCATGAGTCGCTTTGGCATAATCTTTACGCAGCGTATCAAAGCTGATGCTGCGGGCACCGGGATCATTCACGTCGGGTGAAATAGAGGCTGTTTTGGGTGTGGGGCCGAGAACGCCCGCAACGAAGCGGGGTTTTTCCGGGTTTTTGGCAGTGATCTCATCGGCCACTTTGCGAGCAATTTTTGCCGCCGCCAGGTTTTGTTCTACCGCGAGCTCGCTCAAGTTGTAGTCCGACTGTGCGATCGCTGAGCTACCGAAAGTATTGGTTTCTATGATGTCCGCACCGGCCTCGAGAAAGGCTCGGTGTATTTTGGTAATGAGGTCAGGCCGTGTGAGGCTGAGCAATTCATTATTACCTTTGAGATCAGAGCCATGGTCGGCAAAACGCTCCCCGCGGAAATCTGCTTCGGTGAGGTTTTCCGCCTGAATCATAGTGCCCATAGCACCGTCGATTATAAGAATACGCTTTTCGAGGGCTTGCTCCAGAAGCCCAGTATTTTTTTTGACCGTTGCCATTGCAGTGCCTTAGGGTGTGTGGTGGAGAAAAGTCGCTACGCTTCAACATAGAGGTCAATCTTAACAGATTCTGAGGCTCTTTGAAGATAGGTTCCCGGTATCGTTCACACTTGGTCGGCAAGTTTGTTACAATGCTCGTGTAATTTACTCGGAATGGGTCATCCAATGGTCACAATTACTGAATCCGCCCAGGATTACCTGGCAGAACTGTTATCCAAGCAGGAAGGTGCGCTGGGTGTCAGGGTATTTATTAACCAGCCTGGAACACCGCGCGCAGAAACCTGCATCGCCTATTGTCGCGAAGGTGATATAGAAGAAGCCGACCAGCAGGAAGAACTAGCTCGGTTTCAGGTCTGGTATGAAGCGAAAAGTCTGCCATTTTTGGAGGACGCACTGGTTGATTACTCAAAGGATCGCATGGGGGGGCAACTCACAATCAAAGCCCCAAACGCCAAACTGCCGAGAGTCGACGACAATAGCTCCTTGGAAGACCGCGTCAACTATGTGCTTCACAACGAAGTAAACCCCGCGCTGGCTTCTCACGGCGGGGAAGTGAGCCTGGTAGAAATAACCGACAAGAGCGTGGCTATACTGCAGTTTGGTGGCGGATGTCAGGGTTGCAGCGCGGTCGATCAGACGCTTAAAGGCGGGGTGGAAAAGACGCTACTGGAACAAATTCCCCAGCTGACCGGTGTCAGGGATACAACCGACCACAGCGATACCTCGCAGGCCTACTACTAGTCGGCGGCGGCACGCTGCTAACCACAGCGTGCAATACCTCTTGCCGGGTTTAGCTGTGGCCACGACTGGCAAGGGTGTCTTTTATCCGCTCACGCAGGCTGCGCAGGCAGCGCTCAGTTGTCTCCCAATCAATACAACCGTCAGTAACCGATACCCCGTATTCCAACTCGTCCAGGTTTGCCGGTATGGATTGATTTCCCGCCTTCAAATTGCTTTCTATCATCAGGCCGACAATGGATGTGTTGCCCTCTAATATCTGGTTCGCCACATTTTCTACCACCAGCGGCTGCAGTTCCGGTTGCTTGCTGGAGTTGGCGTGACTACAGTCGACCATGATATTGCGGAAGACGCCGGCCTTTTCCAGCGCGTCTTCACACAATTTAATATGCACAGAGTCGTAGTTGGGACCTGCTGCGCCGCCGCGCAGCACAATATGGCCGTAGCGATTGCCTCGGGTGGTAAACACCGATACCTGGCCCCGCCCATTGATACCCAGAAATCGGTGCGGATTTGCCACTGAATTGAGTGCATTGGTCGCCACTGTCAAACCGCCGTCGGTGCCGTTTTTGAATCCCACGGCACTGGACAGGCCGCTGGCCATCTCGCGGTGCGTCTGTGACTCCGTCGTGCGGGCACCAATTGCCGTCCAACTCACCAGATCCTGCAAATACTGCGGGGAAATAGGATCGAGTGCCTCAGTCGAGGTGGGCAGTCCCAAGTCCAGAATATCCAACAGCAATTTGCGGGCAATATGCAGCCCATCCTCAATATTGAAGGAGTCGTCCAGATAGGGATCGTTGACCAGCCCCTTCCAGCCCACGGTAGTGCGAGGTTTTTCAAAGTATACGCGCATGACGATGTACAGCGTATCGTCAAGTTCATCTGCCAACGCTTTCAGGCGCAAGGCGTATTCGATCGCGGCACCCGGATCGTGTATGGAGCAGGGGCCGACTACGACAAAGATACGAGAATCGCGCCGATCCAGGATGTTTTCAATGATTTGGCGAGTACCCGCGAGCGTGTCCTGCACTGAATCCGACATTGGCAGAGCAGACTTCAGCTGGTCAGGTGTTATCAATATGTCCTGGGATGCGACATTTACATTGTGTACTTTGGTGTTGCTCATCTTCGCTACCTGATAGAGTATTTGCCGCCCACTGCCTTAAGTTCGGCAATGAATTGTCAGTTTATCCAGACCAAAACGACGCTCGGAAGTCTATAGTATTCGCCGCCCATTGTGTATGTCTCAGGGGTCATCGTCATTAACGCAGGAGAATAAAGTGGCCCTCAGCCTTTACGACATCGCCCCGCTTGAAGCGCTTATCGGGCAGGGCTATACCCTACTCACGCCCAATTTTCGCTTGGCACGGCGCATAAAAGCAGAATGGGATGCCCAGCGTATAGCGGCTGGAGAAAGGGTGTGGGAGCCCCTGTCAGTCAAACCTCTGGAAGTCTGGCTGCTGGAGCAGTGGCAGTTGGCTGTTAGCAATAATCTGGTGGCACCTATTTCACCGCTTACCACCGCCCAGGCACTTGAACTCTGGCGGCAGGTTATCAATCAGCAACAGAGCCAATCCGCTGACTTTCACCTGCTGCGACCCTCGGCGGCAGCCGACCTCGCCGCTCAGGCTCGCGAAACCTTATTGCGCTGGCAGGTTGATACAGGCGCCCGTGATATCAGGCCCTTATTTGAGCTGGACAGGGACTGCAGCACATTTTTGGAATGGTTGGACCTATTTAACGCCCGGCTGAAAAAAGACGGTCAATGCACAGTGGTCGATTGTCTGGCACAACTGCCCGACCTCAGCGGACGCCTGTCGACAACCCGGGTGGTATTGGTGGAGTTTGATCTGCTGGCACCGCTGCTGCGCGCCGCGTTGGAAGCACTCTGTGTCGAGGTGAAAGATGTTAGCCCGGTGATCAGGGGCGAAGATCGTCTGATGCATCCATTCAACGACAAGCGGGCAGAACTTCAGGCGGTGGCTAGCTGGGCTGCCGACTTACACCGCACCCGTGCGGAGACAACCATTGGTATCGTACTGAGTAATATGACAGCAGACAGAGTGCCTCTGGAGTATCTGTTGCGGCGGGAGTTTGATTGTCTGGGCCACAACTACGCCAGTCTGCCGGTTAACTTCTCCACGGGTATTACGCTCGATCAGGCACCTGTGATACGCGATGCCTTGGCAGCACTGGCCATGAGTTTACAGCAGTCTACGATTTCTGCCGTGGAGGGGTTGATGCGCTCGCGGTTTGTCGACCTACCTGATGCGCAGAGCGCACTCGCGCAGCGCTTTGTCCGCCAGCTTTATGGACAGGGTAGGGCGGTGGTGTCGATTACAGATTTACGTAACGATGCCAATGCGGTTCAGCTGGACGGCGAGAGAGGACTGCGACTGGGGCAATATCTGGAGACAGTGTTCGGAATGCGAAGCTTGCGTCACAAGGCGCAGCCCTCTGTATGGATGGAACACTTCAGCGAGGTCTTGAGTGTCTGGGGTTGGCCCGGTAACCAGACGCTTGATACCCTGGAATACCAGCAGTTGATGCTGTGGCAGCGCACCCTCGAAGAATTCGGGGCCTTCGATAGTGTTTGCGGCCCTATGCATTTTGGTGAAGCACTGGCATTGTTGCGCGACTGTTGCCGCCGCCAATTATCCCAGCCGCAGACCGCAGACAGCCCAATACAAGTGCTGGGTCCACTGGAAGCTGCCGGCTTGTCATTCAAGCACCTTTGGCTGTGCGGTATGCAGGGCACAAGCTGGCCGGCATCACCCCGTCCGAGCCCGTTTATTCCGCTCGCGCTACAAAACCGATTGCACATGCCGCATGCCAACCCCGAACGAGAGTGGACGTTCGCCGAGACGCTGATGCAGCAATATGTTCGGACCAGCCAAATCGTACACGCCAGTTATTGCCGGCAGGTGGAGGGCGTACCGGAGCCGCCAAGCGCTCTGCTACAAGGATTTACGCTTGAGGCAATGCCAGAGCGCCCACTGATCGCGTCACAGTGGCTGCAGAGTCATTCTCACAGGACCATGGAAACGGTGGCGGATCACCATGCGAAGCCCCTCGATGTAGCGCAGCAATTCGCAATGAAAGGTGGCAGTGGCCTGCTGGAGGATCAATCGCAATGTCCTTTTCGAGCGCTGGCTCGCCATCGATTGCAGGTCGAGCCGCTAGCAACTTTTAATGTGGCTTTGTCTGCCGGAGAACGCGGTTCGCTGTTGCACGAAGCCCTGAACAGGCTCTGGGACGAACTGCGCGACGCTGCGACGTTACAAGCTTTGGATGACGCGGGGGAAAAACAACTTGTTAAAAGGGCTGCCCAGGCCGCGATAGCAAAGGTACCGAGGCATCAACAGCGCAAACTCGGCGCTGGCTACTGGCGACTGGAAGAGCAGCGAATAATCTCACTACTGCATGAGTGGCTGCATGTTGAACGCCAACGCAGTGCGTTCATCGTCGCGGAACGGGAACTGGACATGACGCTGGAGCTGGCGCAATTACAGATCCGCTTGCGTGTCGATCGTGTCGACCAGTTGCCCGATGGATCGCGCGTGATCATCGATTACAAATCGGGTAGAAGTAGCGTGCAGGACTGGTTGGGTAAAAGACCGGCCCGGCCACAACTTCTGCTGTACAGTATTGTCGAGCCGAAGTCGGTTGCAGGTCTGGCGTTCGCCACGGTACGACCCCGTGAATGTCGTTATACAGGTCTGGGGCGCGTTGCAGCGGCACCCGGAATTACCACTGATCTGGTGCGCGTTGTAGATCCAGCGATAGGCGTGAATAACTGGGCGGAACTTAATGAATCCTGGCGCAAGACCCTTGAACGTCTGGCGCATGAGTTTGTGGCGGGCGATGCACAAGTCGACCCACTGACCCCCACAAGTTGCACCTGGTGTGGATTGCAACCGCTGTGTCGTGTCGACGATTGGATTGATGAAAACGCCGAGCTCACACAGGAAGTGTCAGAGTGAGTGACGTGGTAGACACCCCCGCACGCATTGCCGCTATAGACCCTATCACCAGCGTGTGTGTCAGTGCTCCAGCTGGTTCCGGCAAAACAGAGTTGTTGATTCAGCGTTACCTGTGTTTGTTATCCCGCGTGCAGCGCCCCGAGCAGGTACTGGCGATCACTTTCACCCGCAAGGCGGCCGCCGAGATGCGCGAGCGAGTCATGCAAGCTTTGCGAGACGCCCTGGCAGGCACCGCTTGTGACAGCCCGCATCAGCGGGTTACCCGCGCATTGGCAGATCAGGCGTTAGTGGCTGACCAGCGCGGCGAGTGGCAGTTGCTGGGAAATATTTCCCGCTTTAATATCAAGACGATAGACAGTTTCTGTGCCGGATTGACGCGCCAGATGCCTGTATTGAGTCAGTTTGGCGGTCAGGTCAATGTCAGAGACGATGTGACTCCGCTGTACGCGGAGGCGGTGCAGGAGTTGTACAAACTGCTGGAGGGGGATCACCCGATCGCCGCAGATCTGGCGGCATTGTTGCGGCACTTTGACAATAACTGGGAAGGTTTGCAGACACTGCTCGTGTCGATGTTGGCGCGCAGAGAGCAATGGCGCGACTACGTGGGCGTGCACCACGCCCCACAGCAAGCCGAGGCCTACCTGGTCGCGACAGTCGATGCCATGATAAGCAGTGAACTCAACGAAGTGTCGCAATTAATCGCACCACACAATGTAGACTTGCTGGAACTGCTGCAGTTTGCCGCCGAAAATCTTGGTGGATCGGCACCAGAGCAACTTCCTGGTACAGCCTCAAATGCGCTGTACGCCTGGAGCAACCTTCGTAATATGTTGCTTACCAGAAAGGGTGACTGGCGCAAGAAGATCACCAAGGGAGAGGGTTTTCCCACTGGCAGTGGCCTACCGAAACGCCGTAAGACGCAGTGGCAGGAGCTAATTTTACAGCTGCGAGAAATAGACGGATTGCAAGCCAGATTAGAGGGTATTCAGTCGCTACCGGTGATTGCGGCCGATAGTATGTCATGGCAACTGGTATTGCATCTGTCACGATTGCTGCCCACGCTGGCGGCCCAATTACTGCTAGTTTTCCAACAACACGGTGTGGTTGATCACAGCCAGGTTGCGCAATCTGCGCTGCTCGCACTGGGTGATGATGATGCACCAACAGAGCTGGCTTTGCGACTGGATTACCAGATCGAGCACATCCTGGTAGACGAGTTCCAGGATACGGCGATAACCCAATACGAACTCCTGCATAAACTGACTCGCGGCTGGGGTGAGTACAACGAACAGAACCCGCTAGCGCCACGCACAATGATGATTGTCGGTGACGGCATGCAGTCTATCTACAGTTTTCGTGGGGCCAATGTCGGGCTATTTCTCAAGGCGCGGCGCGAGGGCTTCAACGGGGTATTGTTGCAATACTTAAAGTTGCGCTGCAACTTCCGCTCGGAAAAAGGTATCGTGGATTGGGTCAATGAGACCTTCACACTGGCTTTCCCCAAATCGAATGACGTGTACCGATCGCAGGTACGCTACAGCCCGGCGACCGCAGTAAGGCCTGCGTGCAATGAGCCGGCCGTCCACATGCGGGCTTTTCGGGGAGACAATGCACGCGCGCAGGAGGTGATATTCATTGGCCAACAGGTCGCCGATTGTATTGAGAGTGGCGATGAGAGCATTGCCATTCTCGGGCGGAGTCGCAGTCATCTGCAAGCTGTTATCAAACACTTGAAGGCGGCGGGTATCGCGTATAATGCGCCAGATTTGGATAGTCTCGCGCAGTCGCCGGTGGTCGCCGATTTGCTGACTCTGTGTAGAGCTTTAGGTAGCGATGCAGATCGCCTCGCCTGGATGGCGCTATTGCGGGCGCCCTGGTGCGGCCTGAAACTGGATGATTTATTGTCTGTCGCGCACGGCGGCGATGCGGCCCCTTACACGCCCGTTTGGAGCATTATTGAGCAACCGGATTTTCCGGGTACGCTGAGTGAAGAGGGGAGGGATAGATTGTGGCATGTTTTACCGGCGCTTCGTCAGGCTCGTGAAAAACGCGACAGGCTCAACTTGCGGGTCTGGGTGGAGCAAGCCTGGATCGAACTAGGCGGCCCTCAGTGCGCGCCCGACGTCGACAGCTTGCTGGACGTCGAGAGCTTTTTCCAGTTGCTTGAGTTAGCGGAAACAGAGGGCGTGGGACTTGATTTAGACTGGCTGACCCTGCGTTTGCAGAAACGCTTTATGAATGCGGGCAACGCGGAAAGTAATGTACACCTGCTAACACTACACAAAGCCAAGGGACTGGAGTTTGACAGAGTCATCATCCCGCAATTGGATCGCTTGCCCCGCAGTGATGGCCGTGAAATTTTGCTTTGGGATGAGCATAGCAACGCCGATGGACAGCGTTCCTTCTTGTTGGCCGCCGACGATCACAGCGCAGCACATAGCCCAACCCTCTACAATTATCTGCAGCTACAGCGGCGCCAGAAGTTACTGCTGGAGGCCACGCGGCTCCTCTACGTCGGTGCTACGCGAGCAATTCGTCATCTATTGCTCACAGCAACTGTAAAATGGGATGACAAGACGGGGCTGCCCCGCGCTCCATCTGCACCCAGCCTGTTGCGGCCGATATGGACAACCTTTAGTAAACAGATGACTGTGGCCTCTCCCATTGAAGTGCAAAAACCGACCACTGCTGCTGATCGCACGCCGCGCCCGCTGCTGCGAATGCAGCGAGTGACCCCTCCTCCAACAATCGGCACTACCGTTACGCCTTTGTCCGCGGCAGCCAATCGGCCTGTCACTCCTTCCACGAATGCCAGGGAGCGCAGCATAGGCACTGTCGTTCATCAGGCCCTGGAGGAATTGTCACGCTACACTGCTCTGCCAGTATCTGTCAGCGATAGGGATTGCCAGCGCTGGCGTATGGCGCTGCAACGTGAAGGATTGCGAGGGGAGCCCCTCGATGCTGCGCTGCAGACAGTCCTCGGTGCTCTCATAAAATCACTTCAAGCGGATAGTGCAGGGCGATGGGTGCTGGCTCCGGAACATAACCAGGCGCACAGTGAGTGGCCCCTGACCACCGTCGACAGGCAGGGTCACATACGGGATATTATTATTGACCGCTGTTTCATCGATACATCAACCGGCGTGCGTTGGGTAGTCGACTATAAAAACAGTTGCCCTGCGCCCACAGAGTCGTTCGATACTTTTGTGGCGCGCGAGAGCGCCACTTACTTCGAACAATTGCGAGGTTATCGTGATGCAGTGCGGTTTTTGGGCAGGGAACCGGTACGCTGTGCTCTGTTTTTTACAGCTCTCGGGCAGTTACATATTGTTACTGAGCTGGATTTACCAGGCCAGGACGCCGGAGCCACACTATGAGACAGTTGAATAATCACCCTGTTAATCGCATCGCCATTCTGATTGGGGTCGGCGTGTCCGCAGAGTCAGGGCTGGCAATATTCCGGGATTCGGATAGCCTCTGGGAAAAGCATGATCCTATGCGGATTGCCACGCCAGAGGCTTTCGCGCGGAAGCCGGCGCTGGTCTAGCGATTCTACAATGCACGCAGGAACCAACTCCAGGATGCTTATCCTAATGACGCCCATAGAGCACTCGCCGGCTTACCAGTAGAGTCCCCTGGTGACGTATTCCTGGTGACCCAAAACGTGGATAATTTGCATGAGCGAGGCGGCAGTGAGCAGGTATGCCATATGTATGGCATGTTGAGACCAGACATAGTCTGGTTTGGAGAACTGCCCTACCACATGGAAACCATTGGAGCGAAGCTGCGTACCTGTGACCTGTTTATTGCGGTGGGCAGCTCAGGTGTCTTCTATCCGGCGGTGGGGTTTGTACAGGAGGCGCTGGCAGGCGATGGACAGACGGTAGAAGTTAACAGAGAATTAAGCGAAGTGACGGAGGTTTTCACCGGCAACGCAGAGGTGTGGCGACGAAGTAAGTCGTAGCATTGGTGGGGGAACTACTGGCTGATTGAGTGCTGCGCTATCGGCCAGTAGTTTAGTTACAGCAAGCTGTCAGGACTTTTTCTGTAGCGTTACCGCCATTGAGTCGGTGAATACCACCACGATTTGCTGCGCAACCGTCAAACCAGTCAGCTTTTCAGGTTCTACCTCCGAGATGAAATGCGCCGCGCCTCGAGAATCTGTGACAACGACGATGCCCCTTGCTGTGTCTACCCCTTCAACGGTGACGACAGCGCGCACCAGGCGTGCTTTTTCTACACCCAGATCATCACCTTCCCCGGTGAGCGCACCCTCCTCCAGCACATTCCAGGGTTCTGCCAGATCTGCTTCAGTGGGTGACCGCAGTTCTATCTCTACCGAGGCGGAATAGGAACCGACTATACTGTCGCCGACATTGAGATCTGCCAGGTTGATAACGCGCTCTGGCACGTACACACGAAACTGAAACATGCCTGAAGTTAATGCGATTTCGCGAGTCTGCTGGTCTACTGCTACGACCACGGCTTCAATTTCCAGTCCCACCGCGCGGCTTAGCGCATCTGTCTCCCCCACAGCTTCCTGTGCGCTCACTGGCACAATTGATACCAGTAGAGTAATCAGGGCTCCACTAATAGTGTTTACGAGATTGTTCATATTGATATTCATGGTCAGGCTCCTTTTTACTGCTGAAGACTGCTCAGATTCGAACAGTTGCCACAACATACTACCAATGAGGCGCACAAAGCAATGTGCAGAGGATCAGCCCATATGTGCCAACAAAATATTAAATTTTGCATTGCTCGCGCACTTTTCTACCTTCGCAAACGTCTGCCGTAGTAGCGACTGGTAGTCGAGGTGCCTATTCGCCACCAGGAGCAGGCGGCCGCCGCCAGAAAGATGGCGACTGCATTGATTGAGGAGTCTGTGAGCGGCAAATGGATTCACTGTGTGCTCCTGATGAAAAGGCGGATTGCATAAGATCAGCTGGGCTGCTTTCCCACAATAGCGCGTTAGTCCATCGCCATGATGGAACTCAAAACTGTGGCTCCCCTTCGGAAATATTCGGGCGGCATTAGCTCGAGCGGAGGCTACGGCCATGGCCGATTCATCGCAAAAAACCAGCTGCTGTGCGAGTCCCTGTTTTATTGCGGCAAGACCCAGAACACCATTGCCGCACGCCAGGTCCACGACGGTTTCTGCCGATGCGACACGGTGTAAATGCTCAAGCAGGAAGCGAGAGCCTATATCCAGCTTGTCGCGGCTGAACACATTGGGCAAGCCCTGTAGTTCTGCACCCAGCGGCGCGCAATAATACATTGCGTTTACATTGTTACAGTTTGTCACGGGTCTGTCGTCCCTCACGGCACTGAACAAGCGCGCCTTGCGCCGTCCGGGATGCCGCTGTGTGGGCCCAATGTAACGCTCCAGAATTTGCGCAGCATGCGCAGACAGGTGCTTGTCCATGCCGCCGGCCAACACGGTTGCGCCCGCTGGCAGCCAAGAGGCGAGTTGGGATAATTGATACTCGAAAAATACCCGTTGCTTGGGAATGCGAAACACCACCAAAGAGGGCGTCGATACGGGTATTTCAGTGCTCCAGAACACCGGTGTTTCGATGCGGGAGTTGGCGCGCTCATTGTGCCGCAGCGCGAGAACTGCCAGCGCAGAATCGGTCCATAGGGCCTGTGGTTGTAGCGCGACGCAAAGGGCGCCATGCGCATCATTGACGACGACTATTTCTGAACCGGGTACCTCACGACGGCTCACCTCTTCGAGCGCAAGCGAATCGGCAGCGCACCACGCGAGTAAGTCTTCATCAACTCTGGCAGCATAGCGGGTCAGGTGAAAGACGCCAAATGATGACTCAAAATACGGTTTGTCTGTTGTTGCGGCCATCAATAGTTGGATAGCACCGGCGTACTACCCCCCTTTAACGTAGAGCTTTAACTCTTGTCCCGGTTTAAGGTAAGCGTCAGGGTCCAGTGCATTCCAGACGATGATGTCATCAACAGACACCTTGAACTGGCCAGCGATGCGAGAGAGCGAATCGCCCGCGCGGACCATGTACCCCTGTGGTGGATGGGCGTCCACCGCCACCAACCCCTCGTCGAGAGTTGCATGGTTGCTGTCCGGAATTTTCAGAATTTCTCCCGCGCGGATTTTGCTACCCTGAATACTGTTGATATCCTGTAGCAGTTCCACCTCGATATCGAACTTCTGCGCAATCAGGTAAAGACTGTCTCCCTGTTTTATTCTATAGGACTGCCATTGCACGAGTTGCTCTGGGCTGAGTTTGGCGATATTGGCTTCGAAGCGATTTACACTGCCGACCGGCACCAACATTTCGAACGGCCTGCCCGGTGAGATTGTCTCGCGCAACTGGCCAGGATTGAGGGCGCGCAATGTATCCAGGTCAACGCCAGCCAGTTTAGCTGCCTGCGACATTTGCAGCAGCCCCCCGGTGTCGACCACCTCAAACGATGGTGAGTTATCTACAGCCGGAATCTCCACGTCGAATCGTTCAGGCTCAGCGACAATTTGCGAGAGGGCAATCAGCTTTGGGACATAATTCGTGGCCTGTCGCGGCAGTTTTAGCGACCAGTAATCCGTGCCGAGGCCCTTCGCAGCATTGGCCTTGCGGGCTCGCGAAATATTGCCTGCCCCGGCGTTGTACGCGGCGAGTGCGAGGAACCAGTCCTCGTCAAACTCTTCGTACAATGTCTCCAGATAATCCAGTGCGACTGTGGTGGAATCTCGCAGTGCCTGGCGACCGTCGTACCACGAATCCTGCTCAAGTCCCAGATGTACGCCGGTCGCCGGCATTATTTGCCACAGTCCAGCAGCGCCAGAAGAGGATGAGGCGAACGGGTCCCAGTCACTCTCTAGCATGGGTATCAGGGCAATCTCCACCGGCATATTGCGCTTCTGCACTTCCTCCAGTATGTAGTACAGGTAGTAATCGGCTCTACCGGCTACGACCGGAACGTGACTGGAGTGACGCAGATAACCCTCGCGGGCCTTATCGATTCGAAGGCTGTCGGTTTCCTGCCAGCTCAAGTCCTGACGAATACGTTCCCACACATCATCCGGGTGTTCGTCGGGTGGAGATTTGTTTGTTTCTGATAATGGTAGTGCTACGGTTAGCGCTTGGGCTTTGTCCTGGAGTACTGCCGCCTGAACACCCGGTACTTTCGCGACTGGCGCTGGCTGTAGTTCGCCCGCTAGCTGCGGTTCCAGCTCTGACCGCGGTTCCAGATCAGGCTCTGACTGCAACGTAGCAGCAGATTCCGAGGCAGAGGGCTGCGGCGAGGGTGTCTCGCAGGCAACCATCATCGCCAAACTAGAAATGACTACTAATAGCCGCGTTATCTTATTGAAATATAATATTTTTATCGTCCTTTATCAGACGCTGTGGCAGAGGTCTAGGGGCACTGCATCACAACGATACGGCAACCGGTAAGATGAGTGACTAGCATCTACCCAGCGTTCGAGGCCTTAATAGACCCTCACTTTTGACTGTAGTTCCACCAATGATTGCGCACTCGTCGGCACAGTGTTGTATGGCAGATTTGCCTGTCATAACGGCAATGGCCTGCATGTTCAGCATGAGTTAGCGTTCCAATCAGGTAAAAATACAGTAGTATAAGCACCGTCGTTAACTGCCTACAGAGCGAAGCAACCCACGGCATCTCGCGCGGGGAGACCACATTGTAATGCGTCGTGATTGTATAGATATTTTAACCAAACTGGAATGCTGGTACGCGCTTGACAAAGGCCAGTTCCTGCTGGAAGCGACACGCGCCACTATGCAGGACTTCCTCGACACCGCATTTGGCTACCATATTCTGCAATTGGGCGTTAGCGGCGGTCGGGCCCTCTGTCTGGGCAGCCCCATCAACCATCGACTGATCTGCGCTGAGCGGCCCGGAGACGGCGTCGGATTGGTTGCAGATCCCGAGGAATTGCCACTCGAAAGTGACAGCGTGGATGCCATCATAGCGCATCACGGGCTGGAGTTTGCTGCCAATCCACACCAGGTACTGCGTGAAATTCAGCGTGTATTAACACCACAGGGACAATTACTGGTGGTGGGGTTCAATCCCTTCAGCCTTCTGGGGTGCAGTAATCGTTTGCGCGGTATGATGCGAGACCCGCTGTGGGCCAAACATCGGCCGGTGAGCGAATATCGCCTGACCGATTGGCTACATTTACTCGGTTTTGAGGTACTGGAGACGCGCTGGCTTTATACAGTCCCGCCCGTGGGACGTGGACGTCTGCGTGAGATAGTCGGGCGCTGCGACCACTGGGCAGCGCAACACAATCTGCCACTTGGCGGTGTCTATGTCCTGCACGCGACTAAACAGGTCGCCGGGATGAGTCGTCCGCGGCAACCGTTACTGGCGCGCAGCAAGCGTCTGATTGGGTTGGTGCCAAAATCCGCGCCGATACCGACGCCGTCGCCCCGGTCTGCTCTTGGCAAATTGAAACGATCTCAG
The DNA here is from genome assembly GCA_963934845.1 of uncultured Halioglobus sp. Classification (GTDB taxonomy): domain Bacteria; phylum Pseudomonadota; class Gammaproteobacteria; order Pseudomonadales; family Halieaceae; genus Marimicrobium. Next base: position 50,434 of record CAWWAG010000008.1, read on the forward strand.
GACAAAGGAAATCTGGTCGCTTGAAACAAGTAGAAGTTTTCACTGATGGTGCCTGCCGGGGGAATCCCGGGCCAGGCGGTTGGGGTGCGCTATTGCGACACGGTTTGGTCGAGCGTGAATTATTTGGTGGTGAGCTGCACACCACCAATAATCGGATGGAACTGCTGGCAGCGATTGAGGCCCTTAAAGCGCTCTCCGTTCCCTGCAGCGTCGACCTCACCACCGATTCGGTGTACGTAAAAAACGGCATCACCACCTGGCTTGACGGTTGGAAGCGAAAAGGGTGGAAAACCGCCGCGCGTAAACCTGTCAAGAACGTGGACCTGTGGCGGGCGCTCGATGAGCAGAATCAGCGCCACGAGGTGAGGTGGCACTGGGTGAAGGGCCACAGTGGACACATTGAGAATGAACGGGCGGACCGGTTAGCCAACAGGGGCATCGATGCACTACAAAAATAGACAGCGCTGCGCGCTTGCGGGGATAAAACTGACGTGAGACTAATCGTACTCGACACCGAAACGACCGGGCTGGAAGTCTCCCAGGGTCACCGCATTATTGAAATTGGATGCGTGGAGCTGGTAAACCGCAAGCTCACTGGCAATCACTACCACCAATACATTAATCCACACCGGGAAATCGATCAGGGAGCGATAGAGGTGCACGGGATTACCACTGATTTCCTCGCCGATAAACCACCGTTCGAGGACATTGCAGAGGCATTCATCGAGTTCGTGCGGGGAGCCGAGTTGGTGATACACAACGCGCCTTTCGATATCGGTTTTTTGAACGGCGAGTTACAGCGCTTGTCCGGCGCCGATACCGGTCTGGATGATCTGTGTTCGGTGACTGATACGCTGGTGATGGCGCGCTCCAAACATCCGGGACAGCGCAACAGCCTGGACGCGCTCTGCCAGCGATATACCGTCGACAATTCACAGCGCGACCTGCACGGTGCCCTGCTGGATGCCGAGATTCTGGCAGATGTTTATCTGGCCATGACCGGCGGCCAGACAGCGTTACAGTTGTCCGATTCGGGCACCGATAACGACGGCCAAACCCTCTCCGAGCAGATTGTGCGACTGGACTCCGAGCACGCACCGTTACTGGTAATTAAAGCGTCAAGCGAAGAGCTTGTCGCACACGAGGCACAACTAGAGGCTATCGCTGCAGCCAGCGGCGGCAAAGTGATATGGCGAGATAATGCCAGCGCAATGCCCCTAGCGTGACGGAATTGCCAGTCAGACGTTTGCTCCACTAGAAAAACAACGCCACGCACGCCAGGCCAACACCACCCATCACCAAGGTATAGGGCAGTGCCATGATCACCATGCGACCGTAGGACAGGCGGATCAGCGGCGCCAGCGCAGAGGTGAGCAGAAACAGGAATGCCGCCTGCCCGTTGGGTGTGGCAACGCTGGGGAGATTTGTACCCGTATTGATGGCTACCGCCAGGTGCTCAAATTCCTGGCGAGTGATGGCGCCTGTATCCAGCGCAGCTTTTACCTCATTAATATAGACCGTCGCGACAAACACATTGTCGCTGATCATGGACAAAACCCCGTTTGCCAGGAAAAACATAGAAGGCCGCACGTCGGAATCCATGTGCAGCACAGTGTCGATAATAGGCGTGAACAAATGCTGGTCATGAATGACGGCGACGATAGCGAAGAACACCACCAATAAGGCAGTAAACGGCAGTGCTTCCTCGAACGCTTTGCCCAGTTGGTGTTCATTTGTGACGCCATTGAACGCGGTCAGCAATACGATAACCATTAGACCGATCAAGCCAACCGCCGCCCAGTGCATGGCTAGCCCCAGAATCAGAATCACCGCCACCAGCCCCTGCACTAACAGACGCGCATTGCTGCGGGTACTGCGTTTACTCTCTTCCTTTTCCTGATATTCCATCAGGACGAGGCGCACGTTGTCAGATAATTTTGTCCCGTAGCCAAATACGCCCGTTATTTCCAACAGGGCACAGGTCAACAAGCCGGCGATCAGGACGGGCACGCTGACGGGCGCCATGATGGTGGCAAATTCGATAAAATCCCATTCTGCCACCGTGGCGATCAGCAGGTTTTGGGGTTCACCCACCATGGTACAAACGCCGCCCAAAGCCGTGCCCACCGCGCCGTGCATCAGCAAGCTGCGTAAAAAAGCCCGAAACTGTTCCAGATCCTCGCGATGCAATTCGCCCACTCCATCGTCTACAGAGTGGTCGTGCGTGTCCTCATTGAGTTTCTGACCAGAAGCCACCTTGTGATACACCGCGAAAAAGCCTACTCCGACACTGATTAACACGGCTGTTACCGTGAGCGCGTCCAGAAACGCCGACAGGAATGCGGCAACCAGTGAGAATAAAAGGGACAGATACACCTTGGAGCGCACATTCAGCAGGATTCGGGTGAATACGAATAGCAGCAACTCTTTCATAAAGTAGATGCCTGCCACCATGAACATCAACAGCAGAATGACTTCGAAATTTGCCACCGTCTCGTGATAGACCATGTCTGGTGAGGTTAGGCCCAGCAGTACCGCCTCAATCGCCAGCAACCCTCCGGGCTGCAGCGGATAGCAGCGCAGTGCCAGTGCCAGAGTAAAGATAAACTCCGCAATCAATACCCAACCGGTTACAAAACTGCCGAGTGTCAGCAAAAACAGAGGGTTGAGCAGCAAAAACGCAAGAATTGTTCGCTTGTACCAATCGGGCGAGGGACCGAGGAAATTCTTCCACAGGGCATTGAGCAGATTTTCTATCATGGAGGCTATCCCTGGTTTCAGGCGCGCATTCTACGACATTCTACAAAAACATGCCTGAATTTTGACCACAATACTGCCTGTGTTCTGCCTGATCGATGTCGAGCAGTGTGCTTCGACCTTGCCCCCGTGCTTGCGCAGTCATACTATAGCCAGCTCATTGACGACATCCCTTTGGAGGCCCGATGTTTCGACATGGCAACACGCCACCCGAGTCCAGCGACTTCGAGCTACACATCGTGTTTCAGGGCGGCCAATTGCTCAGTGATATACGCTCGCTCACCGGATGCCTGATTGCCCGCGAACAACTACAACATAGCGGCTGGACTGAAATCAGGCGCCAGTTTTTGGGCTATTGGGGTGATCAACCCTGTTATGTTCTGGAAATTGATTCGGTAGACCAGCCCGATCCATTGCAGTACCAGAAGGGTAGTCTTTACCAAATTCTGGGGCGGGTCGATGAGCAGTTGTTTGCGCTGGCAGGAAGGGCATCCCAGTTGCTGGACTGGGAGCGAGATCACCAGTATTGCGGTCACTGCGGCAATCAGATGCGGGTGGATACGCGGGAAAGAGCGATGCGCTGTGACCCCTGCCGGTCTGTCAACTATCCGCGCATTGCCCCGTGCGTAATCGTTCTGGTCACCCGGGGCGAGCAGTTGTTGCTGGCGCGCAATGTCAATTTCCCCCAGCCAATGTACAGTACGCTGGCTGGATTCATCGAAGCGGGGGAGACGGCCGAGGAGACCTTGCAGCGTGAGGTGCGGGAGGAGGTTGGGGTCGAAGTCACCAATCTGCGTTATTTCCAGTCACAATCATGGCCTTTTCCAAATCAGCTTATGCTGGGATTTTTTGCCGACTATGCTGGCGGAGAGATTGTCTGTGAGCCGGCTGAAATTGCCGACGCCGGGTGGTTCCACTATAGCGAACTTCCGATGATTCCCCCCGCATCCTCGATTTCCGGACAACTGATTCAACACTACATCGAAACTTTACAATAGACACCCTGGAGTAAACCTTTGGAATTTATCTATGAATATGGGCTGTTCCTGGCCCAAGCCATTACGCTGGTTGCCGCTGTCCTGATTCTTGTCACTGGCCTACTATCAATCGGGCACAGGCAGCGCGCTGATCAACACGAGGGACACATCGAAATTCGCGACCTCAATGAGAAATATCGGCATATCAATGAGGCTATTCGCGACGTCGTCGATGAGCCGGAAGTGTTGAAGCTGGAAAGAAAAGCCGCTAAAAAAGAGGAGAAGGTACAGGCCAAAATCGCCAAGAAAACACTCAAGAAAGGCGAAAGTACCACCACCAAAGATCGCCGAAAACGGCTGTATGTAATGAATTTCGACGGCGATATGCGGGCCAGCGCCACTGAAAACCTGCGCGAGGAAATTTCCGCAATCCTGCCACAGATTCAGGCCGGCGATGAAGTGCTGGTAAATCTGGAGAGCCCGGGCGGACTGGTTCACAGTTACGGATTAGCGTCCAGTCAGTTACAGCGAATAAAGAGTGCCGGTGTTCCCCTGATTGTCGCAGTGGACAAAGTGGCTGCCAGCGGCGGTTATATGATGGCCTGCGTCGCAGACCGTATCGTTGCCGCTCCCTTTGCGGTATTGGGATCAATTGGTGTGATTGCGCAGCTACCCAATTTTCACCGCTTGTTACAAAAAAATGACATAGACTTTGAATTGCTCACTGCCGGGCAATACAAACGAACACTTACCATGTTTGGCGAAAACACGGACAAGGGCCGGGAGAAATTCGTTGAGGAACTGGAAGAAACGCATGATTTGTTCAAGAGCTTTGTCAGCGCCAATCGTCCGACTCTGGATGTCGCTAAAGTTGCCACTGGTGAAGTCTGGTATGGCCAGCAAGCATTGCAGGAAGGGCTGGTCGATGAACTACAGACCAGTGACGGTTTCATCCAGGCCAGACTGGTCGACTGGGATGTCTTTCACGTACGCTTTGCGCATAAAAAGAACTGGCAGGAAAAACTTGGCATGGCAGCCGAGGGCGCGCTGGAGCGGAGTTTTCTGAAGATATGGCAGCGTGCTCAGGGTGGCAAGAACTACTGAGCTGGGACTGAATTAGCCGTCCATTTCACGACAGGTGCGCATCCAGAATTCGACAGATTCCAGTCGAAACTGTTTTCTGGATAGGGCGAAGTAGAAGGTACGCCGCATATTGCGGCGTGGCAGGGTAAGCGCTACGAGGTCGCCGTTGGCAAAATTCTTCTGCAGTACGATCTGTGACAGACAGCCAATGCCCAGGCCCGATTCGACGGCATTCTTTATCGCTTCATTGTGTCTGAACTCGAGATAAACATTGATATCGGGCAGGAGTCCAGCAAGCGCCCGGTCAAAGGTTTGACGCGCGCCTGAATCAGGTTCCCGCAGGATCCACAGTGCCTCCTTGATATCTTTATTAGTCAGTGACTTCTTTCCCGCCAGGGGGTGATCTGCAGCGCAGAAAACGATCAGTTCATCCTCACGCCAGGGAATCAATTCCAGTTCCTGGTGGTGTACCTCGCCCTCAACCATGCCGATATCAACGTCGAAATTGAGTACGCGCGCCACGACATCCGGCGTATTGGCAATATCCAGCTGGACATCCGCCTCGGGATAATTCGCCAGGTACCCCGCCAGATAACGAGTAGCCAGATGGTTTCCTATCGTGAAGCTTGCGCCCACTTTGATATGGCCCACTTCGGTGTGGCCCGTGAGTGTCTGCTCAAAGCTTTCACAATGGGCGAGCAGGTTTTCCGCTTCTTTACGCAAGGTATGTCCGATGGCGTTCAGCGCCAACTTATTACTCACTCGATCAAATAACCGAACGTCGTAAGTGTGCTCAAGGTTTAGCAGGGCTTCGCTAGCGGCGGACTGCGACATATGCAGGCTCTGTGCCGCTTTGGATATGTTCTCGTGCTTTGCCACTGCAAGGAATATCTGCAACTGTCTGATGGTAAATTTCATCGCCTTCCTGATTGCCCGATTGGCGTAAGAGCATGGTATCGGTAAAACCGGTAGATGTATCCATAATATCCTGTTTTACATGGAGGTTATATGGCATTACTCTTGATCGCCAAACAAATGGGCCCGCCTGGAGCGGAGCCAGTAGCACCAACACATTGACGGAGAATTCAGGTATGGCGGAACAAAAAGCGACAAACGTACACTGGCATGAAGGCGATATTACCCGCGAACACCGTGGTAAATTGCTGGGCCACAAGGGTGCGACACTTTGGTTTACCGGTTTGTCCGGCAGCGGTAAGAGTACCGTCGCGGTGGAACTCGAAGGTACACTCAACGAAATGGGCGTATTGTCCTACCGCCTCGACGGCGACAATGTGCGTATGGGAATCAACAAGAATTTGGGGTTCTCCGCTGAGGATCGTACCGAGAATATTCGCCGCATTGGCGAGGTGGCCAAGCTGTTTGTTGACAGCGGTGTGGTCGCACTGAGCAGTTTCATAAGCCCCTATAAAGCCGATCGGGACCAGGTGCGCACCCTGCACGAAGAGGCTGGCATGACTTTCATTGAGGTATTTGTGGATTGTTCACTGGCAGCGGCGGAGGAACGCGATCCCAAGGGTTTGTACAAAAAAGCACGAGCCGGCGAGATCAAGAACTTTACCGGAATTGACGACCCCTACGAGCCACCCTTCAAGCCAGAGATCCACCTGCACTCCGACCAACAAAGTTTACAGGAAGAAGTTCAAACCATTCTCGAGACGCTGCGTGAGCGCGGCATCATCCGTAAATAGACAGGAGAACACGATGATCAAGCCACATGGTTCAGACGAGCTAAACCCGCTTTTTGTCTACGACAGCGCCGCGCGCGAAGCACAGCTGGCGGAGGCGGAAACGCTGCCCTCACTGCTGCTGAACTCGGCAGCGGCGGCTAATGCCGTCATGCTCGGCGGTGGATACTTCAACCCGTTGACCGGGTATATGAATCTGGCTGACTCACTCAGTGTCGCCGACAAGCTGCACACGGTGGACGGCCTGTTTTTCCCCGTCCCCATCGTCAATATGACGACAGCAACTGACATAAAGACCGGTAGCCGCATCGCGCTGCGCGACCCCAATGTAAAGGGTAATCCGGTGCTGGCGGTGATGACTGTGGACGCGATAGAGGACGTGAGTGACGAGCAGATTGCCTTCATGTCGGAGAAAATCTTCCGCACTGTGGATCCAAAACACCCGGGCGTTGCGACCTTCGGCAGCCTTGGGCGTACGATGGTGTCTGGCCCCATACAGGTACTGAGCTTTTCCTACTTCCAAACTGACTTCCCCGACACCTTCCGCACAGCGGTTGAAATTCGCAATGAAATTGCCGAACATGGTTGGGAAATAGTCGTTGCCTTCCAAACGCGTAACCCTATGCACCGCGCCCATGAAGAGCTGTGCCGCATGGCAATGGATCAGTTGGACGCAGACGGCGTGCTGATTCACATGCTACTTGGCAAGCTGAAGCCCGGTGATATTCCCGCCGAAGTACGCGATGCCTCCATTCGAAAAATGGTCGAGCTCTACTTTCCGGCGAATACTGTCATGGTGACTGGATACGGTTTTGATATGCTGTACGCCGGACCGCGCGAAGCCGTGCTGCACGCGCTGTTTCGTCAGAACTGTGGCTGTTCACACCTGATCGTTGGTCGGGATCACGCCGGCGTGGGTGACTACTACGGTGGTTTCGATGCCCAGACCATCTTCGACGAGGAGGTGCCTGAGGGTTCACTGGAGTTGCAGGTCTTCAAGGCCGACCACACCGCTTACAGTAAGAAACTGAACAAAGTGGTAATGATGCGCGATGTGCCGGATCATACTCCCGAGGATTTCGTGTTGCTGTCGGGTACAAAAGTCCGTGAAATGCTGGGCAAGGGCATTGCGCCACCGCCAGAGTTTTCACGTCCTGAAGTCGCGAAGATCCTGTCGGACTACTACCAGACCTTGGACAACTAAATCTAACCTGGCGCGGGGTAGATAAACTGCCTGGCGCCCATCCTTTTGGTGACACTATGAATTACGACCTCTTTAACGGAGATGCGGATGGCATCTGCGCTCTGCTCCAATTACGCAAAGCCGAGCCGCGTGAAGCAGCGCTGATCACCGGTGTGAAACGGGACATCAATCTACTGGGAAAAGTGGACGCGGCAGCGGGTGATCAGATTACTGTCCTCGACGTATCGATGGACAAGAACCGCGCGGCACTGAATAAAGTCCTGGAGCAGGGCGCTTCTGTGTTTTACGTAGATCACCATTTCTCCGGTGACATTCCCGAACACGCCAACCTGACTGCGATTATCAATGAGTTAGCAGACGTCTGCACCGCAGCGTTGGTCAACGGACACCTCAACGGAGCTCACCTGGACTGGGCGGTCACTGGCGCTTTTGGTGACAACCTCCACGATACTGCCAGGACACTGGCGAAAGGTCTGAATATCACACCGCAGGACCTGACTGCACTGGAAAACCTCGGTACCTATATCAACTATAATGGTTACGGTCCAGCCATTGCGGACTTACACTTCGATCCAAAAGAGCTATATCTGCGTCTTTACGCGGCAGAAGGCCCTCTGGATTTTGTGCGCAATTCCCCCGATTTTGACAAACTCAGTACCGGCTATCGCGAAGATATGGCCATGGCAGAAGCTCTGCAGCCACTGCACGCAAAGCCGAGTACTGCGGTCTTCCTACTGCCCGACGAAGCCTGGGCACGCCGTGTGAGTGGTGTCTATAGCAACGACTTGGCAACCAACAATCCGGCGCGGGCACACGCCGTCCTGACGCTCAATGCCAAGGGTAATTATCTGGTTAGCGTTAGAGCGCCTATGAAAAACAAACAAGGCGCAGCTGAACTGTGCATGCAATTCCCTACCGGTGGGGGACGCGCAGGCGCAGCGGGAATCAACGACTTACCCCTGGATCGCCTGCAAGATTTTGTCGATGCGTTTGAGTATAGCTACGCGGGCTGAGCGCCGCCTCTTGCCTAGAATATGGGCTTGTGCATCGTAGATGGGCCACTTGGAGGTCAGGAACCAATCGCCGCCTTGCCCCTCCGCGACAATCAATTCCAGTCTGTCATTCACCACGCTGCCATTGAGTACCTGTAGATCGTCACTGCCGTATTGTTCCGCCAGCGCCAGATCGTAGTCCGTTTTTCCCAGCAGGCTGCGCAGAGTGGTAAAGCCAAACCGTGAGAAAAACAGTCGATTGCCGCACACAAAGCGCCCTTGTGGATCTTTCACCCAGGCGTGGGTGTCAGGAATCAGATCCAGTAAGGTGAAACTCTTCGCTACCTCTTCCAGCGACGGGTAGATCAATTTTGTCAATTTTTAGCGCTCTAGCCGAAATTGTGCTAATTATAGAGGGATATATTCAAGACTTCTGCTGCATTTGATAGGAGTATTGTCGTGTAGTGAACTGAACACCCCGGCGCGCTGTAATTGCCCTGTCTGTCGTTCACGCAACCGAGGCCAGAGAGCTGCGCAATGAGCAAAATAAGAATGGGTATGGTAGGCGGTGGAGAGGGCGCTTTCATCGGCCCAGTGCACCGCATGGCCGCAGCCCTCGATGGCGAAATTGAGCTGGTGTGCGGTGCTTTCAGCCGTGATCCAGAGCGCTCGCGTCGCTCCGGGACAGCGCTTTACCTGCCGCCGGAGAGAGTCTACAGCGATTACCGCGCAATGATGGTTGCTGAGGCGTTGCTACCAGCCGCGCAACGCATGCAGTTTGTCGCGATAGTGACACCCAACCACCAGCATTTCCCGGTTGCCGAGGCCGCCTTGCGCGCGGGCTTCCATGTGTTGTCTGACAAGCCAGCAACCTTGAATTTGGCGGAGGCGCTTCAACTGCGAGGAGTGCTTGAAGAAACAGGATTGCTCTACGGCTTGACCTACACCTATACCGGCTACCCACTGGTCAAGGAGGCCCGCGCACGGATAGCTGCCGGGGAACTGGGCAATGTCCGTAAAGTCGTAGTCGAGTACCCTCAAGGGTGGCTGGCAGACCGACAGGAGGATGTTGACAACAAACAGGCCACGTGGCGCCTCGATCCCGCACAGGCTGGCATCAGCAGTTGTATGGGCGATATCGGCGTACATGCCGCCAATCTCGCGGAGTATGTTAGCGGCGTGGAGATCGTCGAGATCTGTTCGGACCTCACCGTATTTGTGCCCGGCAGAACGCTGGACGACGATGGTGCTGTGCTGCTGCGTTTTAATAACGGCGCGCGGGGTGTGCTCAGCGCCAGCCAGGTCAGCGTTGGGGAAGAAAATGCCCTGAGTATTCGCGTCTATGGTGAAAAAGGCGGACTGGAGTGGCGGCAACAAGAGCCCAATACCCTGTGGCTGAAATGGTCAGACCGGCCCACCCAGATGCTGCGTGCTGGCGGGTCATATCTGAATGAACTGGCTGCGGCCAATACTCGCACACCGATGGGGCATCCCGAGGGCTTCCTGGAGGCATTTGCTAATGTTTATCTGGCCTTTGCCGCCCGGATTCGGGCCCGCGAGTCAGGGCAGAGCGTTGATCCGCGCGCTGCTGATTGTCCCGGGATTGGAGCCGCGATTCGTGGCATGACATTTATTGAACTGGTGGTCGCCGCCAGTGCCAGCGACATTAAGTGGCACCCGTTTGAACAACATTAGTCAGCCCCTAAAAACAGCGAGGTTCGCGCCATGTCCCAAATGAAAGGCCCGGCAATTTTTCTTGCCCAGTTCGCGGGTAAGGAGGCCCCCTTCGACACGCTGGACAATATCACTCGGTGGGCCGGTGATCTCGGCTATCGGGGAGTGCAAATTCCCAGCTGGGAAGCCGGCCTGATCGACCTGGAAAAGGCCGCGCAGAGCAAAGATTACTGCGATGAATTGCAGGGTATTTGCGCGAGCAATGGCGTAGAAATTACCGAATTGTCCACACACCTACAGGGGCAGTTGGTAGCGGTGCATCCGGCCTTCGACGAACAGTTTGATGGCTTCGCGCCCGCAGTCGTGCAGGGTAATCCAAAAGCACGACAGAAGTGGGCGGTACAGCAATTGTTACTGGCAGCGCGCGCCAGTAAGAATCTCGGCCTCACCGCGCACGCAACATTTTCTGGCGCACTGTTGTGGCACACCTTCTACCCTTGGCCGCAGCGTCCGCCTGGGCTGGTGGAAACAGGATTTCGGGAGCTGGCGGATCGCTGGCTGCCGATTTTGGATGCCTTCGACGCCGCTGGCGTCGACTTGTGTTATGAAATTCATCCGGGGGAAGATCTGCACGACGGTGTGACCTTTGAGCGTTTTCTCGAAGCTACAGGCAACCATGCGCGCTGTCATATATTGTACGATCCCAGTCATTTCGTTCTGCAGCAGCTGGATTACATTCAATTCATTGACTTCTACCATGAGCATATCAAGATGTTCCATGTCAAGGATGCGGAATTCAATTCCAATGGCCGCAGTGGCGTTTATGGCGGCTATCAGGGGTGGACGGATCGGGCCGGACGGTTTCGCTCTCTGGGCGATGGCCAGGTAGATTTCAGCGGCATCTTCAGTCAGTTCGCCCGCTACGGTTTTGAGGGCTGGGCGGTGTTGGAGTGGGAGTGTTGCCTGAAACATCCAGAAGATGGCGCACGCGAGGGTGTGGATTTCATTAATCATCATATTATCCGTACCACCGACAGGGCATTCGACGATTTTGCCGGCGGGGGCGCGGACGAGGCCAGCAATCGACGTATCCTTGGTCTGGATTGAGCGCCAACAACAGAGCGTTAACCGGAGGAGTGCAGCATGACTGAGCAAGGACTGAATCGTAAACGGCTTTACTACGTGGGGAATCTGTCCATTTTCATGATTGGTCTGGGATTTGCCGTGCGCGCAAACATCGCGGCGAATCTACAGGAAGATATCTACAACCAGATTGACCTGGCCAATTCCGGCGCTCTCCTCGGGGAGGCGCTGGGCGCCACGTTTACCGGGTTCGCCCTGACGCTATTGTTTGGTAGCGCACTGGTAGATCTGATCGGCATGAAGCGGATGTTATTGCTGTCCGCAATCGGCTATATCGCAGGTGCGGCGGGGCTGCTGCTCGCGACGACGATGCCGGTTGATGCCACGGTTGAGTCCGTCGTGTGGGTCAGCCTGCTGTTGACCGGACTCGGCTGGGGCGCGGTGGAAGCCGCCTCTAATCCTATGGTAGCGGCCCTGTATCCAGAGGAGAAGACCCATCGGCTGAATATCCTGCACGCCTGGTGGCCGGCAGGTATCGTGGTAGGTGGTTTGCTGGGCGTGGCGATCACTGGCATGAGTCTGCCGTGGGAATTAAATATGTTGGTACTGATGCTTCCCGCGCTGGCTCTTGTCTGGATGGTCGCGACCTCGACCTTTCCTGTCACTGAGCGTGTTGCCGCCGGTGTCGGCTACGGTGACATGTTCGCCGAATTACTCAAACGACCACTATTCTGGGTGTTTTGGGTGTGTATGTTCCTGACCGCTGCGGCGGAGCTTGCGCCGGGACAGTGGGTCAATATTTCACTGTCCAATATTGTGGGCATGCAAGGCATCCTGCTGCTGGTCTACGTCAGTGCGCTGATGTTTGTGATGCGGCACTTTGCCGGGCCCATCGTCGTGCACATCTCATCTGTCGGCCTGATGTTTGTCAGTTGTCTGTTTGCAGGAATTGGTTTGTATCTGCTGAGTCTCGCCACTTCACCCGTTTTGGCTTTCGCCGCCGCGACCGTGTGGGGTATCGGCGTGTGTTACCTGTGGCCCACGATGCTGGCCATTGTGGCCGAGCGATTCCCGCGCGGCGGGGCAATGGCGATGGGCCTGATGGGCTTTGCCGGCGGTATGTCGATCCAGTTCGTACTGCCGCAGATGGGCGCCATCTTTGATTCCGCCAAAGCGCAGGCGGCAGGCGGTGCCGACAAATTGGCGACACTGTCACCGGAGGCGATGCAAGAAGTGGTGCGCTATGCGTCCGTGGAATCGTTTCAATCGGTGGCCTACTTGCCGCTATTGCTGCTACCCGTATTCGGGTTAGTCTGGTTGGCCGATCGCAACAAGGGTGGGCACCAGATAGAGACCATGGGTGCGGCTGGCAGCAACCACCAGCACTAGCAGGAGTACCGAGTGAATGTAAAAATTGGTATGAATATGCTGTTGTGGGGCATTCAAATAGGCCCGCAACACATACCCGTATTTAAAAGCCTGGCCGCAGCTGGCTATGACGGTGTTGAAATTCCGGTGGTGGGCCAGTCCCGCGACGCACTAAAAACTATGGCAGCCGCCTGTGATGATCTGGGCCTGGCGCGCACTGCCTCGGCGTTTGTGGGTGCAGATGTAAACCCCATTTCGCCTGACGCCGCGGTGCGTGCCGCTGCGATCGACAACCTGAAGAAGGGGATAGATGACAGTCGACTGATAGGTGCTGACATCCTGGTCGGCGGCGTCTACCAGTCACACAAATACTTCACCGGTAGCGGCCCCACACAGCAGGAGTGGGATTGGTCGGCAGAGTATCTGCGCACCTGTGGTGAATACGCGCAGCAGGCCAGCGTGCAACTCGGGCTGGAATGCCTCAACCGATTCGAGGTGTTCCTGATCACCACATCGGCCGAGTGTCGGCGGATGGTAGAACAAGTGGGGCTGGATAACGTGGGTGTGCACTACGACACGCATCACGCGAATATAGAAGATCCCAACCCCCGTGAGGCGTTGCAGAATATCCGAGGCGTTTTGAATCATGTACACCTGAGTGAGAGCCACCGCGGCACGCTGGGCACAGGTCAGGTTGACTGGGATGCCAACTTCGCCACCCTGCATGAAATCGACTACGAAGGCTGGCTGGTGATAGAGGCCTTCGGAACCAGCGATCCAGATCTCGCGGCCGCCGCAAATGTATGGCGCAATGCGTATGAGTCGCGCGAAGAAGTGTATTGCTCGGGGCTAGAGTTTATTCGAGCGCGGTTATAACGCAACGCTACGCCGACCCGGGATGCTGAAACAACAATCATGAGAAACCTGTAATGTTGGTACCTATACGCCGCTGGATTATTGCTGTCGCGATCGCACTGTACCTGTACTTTTTGTTACCGGCGACCGCAGATATGTTCTACGAATTGTACCATCTGACAAAAATTGACCCTGTCTATTGGGGGTATACCGGATTCAAAGCGGCGGGATATTACTTCACTGTGTATCAGCATCGATTGCTGGTCTGCTTGTCTGTGGCGGCCGCTATTATTGTCATTCCCACACTGATTAAAAAGCTTCGCGGAAGCTGAAAGGTAACTATGAATCGACGCGAGTTCCTGCAATGCGCAGCCATACTGATATCCGGTGCCAGCGCCAGCCAATTGGGGTTCTCCCTGAGCGCGGAGCAGGTAACTTATCTGGCTAGCGCGCCCAACTACAATTCGACTGCGGTAGATTATTTCAGTCCCACCCAACGTAAAATAGTGGCGGCGATGGCTGAGGTGGTTATCCCCCGAACCGATACGCCTGGCGCTGTCGACGCCGGTGTACCCAAGTACATAGAACTGATGGTGGCAAATTGGCTAAATGAGCAGGAGAAAGCCATTTTTAACACGGGCTTACAGGATATCGAAACTCGTATACCCCAAGAGTATGGCGTCTCCTTTGAGCAGTTGAGCGCGGCACAGCAGTTGGAGATTATGGAGACACTAGAAGATGATGCGTCGGATTCCCAATGGTATGAATTTGCGAATGTCTTTCGCGAATTTATCAGTGACGCGCCCTTTATCTGCCAACTCAAGGAACTTACCATATGGGGTTTCTTCACCTCGCAAGAGGGCGCCTCCCAGGTATTGCGATACGACCCTATGCCCATGTATTTCGACGGTGACGCGCCCCTCGCTAGCGACGAGAGTTCCTGGTCAACTCCCCTGTAACACGGTGGTAAACATTTATGATTGAAGCAAAGCAATACGATTTTGACGCCATCGTGGTGGGATCAGGCATCTCTGGCGGTTGGGCAGCGAAGGAACTGACTGAAAAAGGGCTTAAGGTGCTGGTGCTGGAACGTGGCAAACCGCTGGCAGCGGGCACCGGTTATTTGGGAGAACACGCGCCCAACTGGAAGTTTCCGTTTCAGGGTAAAAAGCCTCGAGAATTATACGCCGAAGACTACCCGGTGCAGAGTAAGGTCGCGCACTCGTTTAATGAAGCGACGCGGCAGTTCTGGAACAACGATAAGGAAAACCCTTACGCCATGGATGAGGGTAAGCCGTTTCTTTGGGCGCGAGCGGATGTGGTTGGCGGTCGTTCGCTGATATGGGGACGACAAACTTATCGCCTGAGTGAGATGGACTTCAAGGCGAATGCAAGCGATGGCCATGGCATACCCTGGCCGGTGGGCTACAAGGACATTGAACCCTGGTACAGCTACGTCGAAAAATTTGTCGGCATCAACGGCAAGAAGGAAAACCTGCCGCAGCTGCCCGACAGCGAGTTCCAGAAGCCCATGCCCTGGTTTGCATTGGAAGAGACGATCAATGAGCGCTTAAAGAAGAAAGCGCCCGATGTCACGCTCACCAACGGACGCGTGGCGATTCTCACGGAGGATCTTCCCGGGCGCAGAGCCTGTCACTATTGTGGCCCATGCGCTCGCGGCTGTTCCACCGGCAGTTACTTCAGTTCGCAGAGCTCGACGTTGCCGGCGGCGAGGGCTACAGGTAATCTCACGCTGCGGGCAAACTCCGTGGTAGAGCGTCTGGAGTACGACAAATCGTCTGGGAATATATCCCTAGTGCATGTTATCGATGCGATCACCAGGGAGCGCATATCGTTTAGCGCAAAGATCGTTTTCCTCTGCGCTTCCACCGTGGGTAGCACACAGATTCTGATGAATTCCGCCAGCGAGGATTTTCCCGATGGACTAGCCAACAGCAGTGGCGTGTTAGGCCGCTATATGATGGATCACACACTGGGCCTGAGCGGTGCAGGATTATTTCTAGACAATATGGACAGCTACTACCACGGCAACCGGCCAACCGGGCTCTACATACCGCGTTTCAGGAATCTCAACGGCCAGGACAAGGACGCCGATTTTGTGCGAGGTTATGCTTATCAAACGGCGATGTTACGCATGGATTGGCAAACCGGTATCAACAGCAAGGGTTTTGGTATTGACCTGAAAGAGTCGCTGCGAAAACCCGGTCCATGGGTATTCGCATTGATGGGCTTTAACGAATGCCTGCCGAGCGAATCTAACCGTATGTACTTGAGCAAAGACAAGGTGGACCGCTACGGTATCCCGCAGGTCGTATTCGATTTTGAGTGGGGCGAGAACGAAGTTAATTTGCGTCGCGACGCCAAGGTCCAGGCAGATCGTCTAATGAAAGCGGCGGGGGCGGTAGTCTCGCTAGCGGGAAACGATGACATGTCCATGCCAGGTGAGGGCATTCACGAAATGGGCACGGCTCGTATGGGCGTGGACCCGGCTAATTCTGTTCTCAATGCCTACAACCAGTCTCACGATGTTCCTAATCTGTTTATCACTGACGGTTCATTCATGGCCTCATCATCCTGTGTCAATCCGTCGCTCACCTACATGGCCTTTACCGCAAGGGCTTGTGACTATGCCGTAAAAAAAATCGCACAGGGCGTGTTGTGACGGACTTACCTGGCGTGAAAGGCCTTATCAGCGCTCCCCGTCATTGCTTTCGTGGTTCAAAGGCATAGACCCTTTCCAGACTATATATAGTCCGTCGGCGCTGGTTCGAGTGTTGTCCTTGCGTCACGGCAGGGCGTTTGGTATCACTGTCGGCGCCGCTGCAAATTCATTCCTCACCTTTATAAAGAGATAACTTATGTCCTCGACAGATGCCGAAAAGAGAGTGCTCGATGGAACGACCTGGGATCAGTTCTGTGATGCACTGAAAGATGCGGGAAATATCGTCCGCAGCCCCGCAGCGCCGCAGGACGCATTTAATCAGGCAGAGGGCTACCGCTACCTCGCGCGCCTGTTGCGTGGTGGCCTGGAAAGTTTCCTGGAATTTCGTGATCCACTGTTTCCACAACTGCGCTGTGGTGCCCATGAAACCATCAAACTTGGGGCCGACAATCCAGACAATCGTTACGAAAGCGCACCCCTGAGTCCCCAACACGACTACCGTATTACCGGCAGTCGCGGTTCTGTTGACTACCTGGGTTTCAGCACCATCATTAACAAGTATGCCTCTGGCGGCACCATGGAAGTCACCGGTCATATCGACACCCGACAGATGGAAATCGGTCCCGACGGAGAGTTGGAACTTATCATCAGCCGTAACAAGCAGCCCGGTAACTGGTTGCCTATGGGCGAGGAGACCAACTCCATTAACGTGCGGCAAACCTTTCAGGATCGTATCAACGAAAAACCGGCTGAGTTAAAAATCGAGCGCATTGGTGCCGACGATGACCGACCCGATGCATTTAACGCGACCAAACTGGAGCGTGGTCTGCAGGGTGCGATTGGCTTTGTAAAAGGCTCCGCGGCGCTGTTCGAAAACTGGTCTGAGAGCTTTCTACCCACCCTGAATGAACTGCCTCCGGCAGATCAGGCATACTGTCAACTTATAGGCGGGGACCCCAATATTTTCTATTTTCACAGTGCCTGGCAGCTTGCCGACGATGAAGTGTTTATTATCGACGCGCCTGAAATCCCCGAATGCCAGACCTGGAACTTCCAACTGGACAACTGGTGGATGGAGTCGTTGGATTACCGGCATCACACCATTCACGTAAATAAACACACCGCCCACTACAACAGTGATGGTAGCGTGCGCGTGGTGGTGTCCCACGTCGACCCCGGCGTTCCCAACTGGATCGAAACTGCCGGACACAATATGGGTACGATGTGCTGGCGCTGGATTGGAGCGAAACGGCATCCTGAGCTGAAGACCCGTGTCGCCAAACTGGCGGATCTGTAATGGCAGAACAGACCGTGAGCTTCAATCCCGGTGAATTGATCGCCGAAGCAAAGGCGCAAACCGGCTTTGAGGATTTCGGTGACGTGCCGTTTCGCGAGGGACTGGAAGCACTGCTTGAAACGTTTGATCGCAATGTACAGGATCCCGAGGGACGCAAGCGGTGTCGCGACAGAGCGGTGATGCTGCTCGCAACCCGACTCAAGTGCGAGAATGCGTTCAAAACAATTCCAGAGATTGCAGAGCAGGACATCAAGGCGCCCATTTTTGTTACTGGCTTGCCGCGTTCGGGCACCTCAGCGCTGCTGAACCTGCTGGTTGCGGCGCCAGACAACCGCGGCCTGCTACAATGGGAAGTGCAGTTCCCCGATCCCTGGCCCGACAGCAAACCGGGACAGGAAGATCCGCGCTACCCCTACCTGGTCAAGGCGCTAGAGCAAACCCGCAATTCGGAATTTGCCAAGATTCACTACATCGATGCGGACACGCCGGAAGAGTGTGTGCTGTTACACGCGTTTTCGTTTGATGGTGTGCAGCTCGGTTTCGAGATCATGCTCGAACCCTATAATAGTTGGGTGTTAGCGCGTGATCTGGAGCCCATGTACGCCTACCAGAAGCGGCTGATGCAAATGCTGAACTGGCGCAATCCCGGCACGCAATGGATGCTGAAAGCCCCGGCGCATATGTGGGGCATCAATGCCATTTTGAAGGTTTTTCCAGACGCCCGTTTTATCTGGTGCCATCGCGACCCGGTCAGTGTCGTACCCAGCATCAACAGTATGAACAAGGTGGTCATGGGCATGTATGCGGGCGATCTCAGTCACCTGGACTCCGCAGAGATTGGCCGCTCCGTGATGGAGTGGTATGCCATGTCGCTGGAACACGGCCTGGCGCAACGCGAAACGTGGCCACCAGAACTGTTTGTAGATTGCTCGCAGCGCGAGTTTGTCGACCAACCGATGGCGATGGTGGAAAAAATCTATCGCGTGTTCGACCTGCCGCTCAGCGATGAATCACGAGCGGCTATGCAGGCACACGTGGACGCCAACCCGAAGGGTAAGCACGGCAAGCACGAATACAATCTCGCAGAATATGGCCTGACCAAGGAGATGATAGAGGCGCGTTTTGCGTTCTACACCAGTGACGAGCGATGGCCTATCTCGGATTGATGGCCCCTCAGAGCCAGCGTATCTTCTTAAACAGTGCAATCATCGCTACCGCTACAGCAAGTATGACGCCGAGCACAAAAAAGTAGCCGTTTTGATGGTGAAGTTCGGGCATATTTTCGAAGTTCATGCCGTAGAGACCGGCGATGAACGTGATGGGGACAAAAATCGCGGTAATGATGGTCAGTATCTTCATGGTGTTGTTGAGCTGGTGTGAACTGAGCGAGATATAGCCGTCGACGAGATCACCACACAACTCATAGTATAGGGTACATAGGCTGGAGAGTCTTTCGCAGCGGTCATACAGATCGCGCCGGACATGGTAGGAATCGCCCTCGCCGCTGCCGAGAAGCGGACATCCATCGCTCATCACGGTTTCGGACATACGTAGATGGTAATTGAAAGTACGCCGCAGTTTTCGCAATCGCGTGCGGTAGGCGACCAGTTCCTTCAACGCCTCGTTAGACTGCTCACCCAGTAACTGGTCTTCCAGATCACCAATGCGCTCCTCTGCTGCCATCAGCCTTTCCAGATAGCGCCCAGCGGCATAATGGAGCAGACCCAATGCCAGCACAGCGGGGGACTGCAGCAGGTTTTCGGCAACCGCACGTTGCAACATATACTCGACACTCATCGAGTGCCCGTGGTGCAGCGTAATCAGGTAGTTTTGCCCCACCCATATTGCCAACTGCTGCGGCACATGCGTAAGGGCATCGTCGAGCTCACTGATCCCGCGAAACAGAATGAAGCTGTTTGTCTTAAAATTTTCCACCTTCGGAGGGTGGCGTACTCTGGAGGCATCCTTGATCGCCAGCTCATTACAGTCGAAGCTTAGCAGCAGGGAGCGAATGTCTGGTGTCACCTCGTTCTGAATGTCGAGCCATAGGATGCTCTCGGGCTGATCTCGCCACTGCTGCACTAGCTGTTCGTTCCCCTCTGAGTAGTGCCCGTCTACGGAGTGTAATAGCGACCTGATCATGTGTTATATTCTCAAAAGTTATCTTGCTGGTAACCGTGGTTTGAATTCGAACATAGATTGCCTCCCTAGCCTAATAATATGGCAGGTAACACGCAAGGAAATCGTCCAGGGTGAACTGATAGTCGCGCCGTTGTGCATCGCGTGGCGCTTTTAATATGGGAAGAGTAGGGACATGTCAGTAATTCTGGACCTGACGCGCATCGTACAGGCTGCGGCCGAAGCTGACTCGCCCTCAGCTCAGGTATCTGTGATCGTCGACTCCATTCAACAGTACATGGGGCTGGACGTCTGCAGTCTCTACCTCGCGGATCAAAGAGGTGATATGGCACTACTTGCCAGTCGCGGTCTGGATCCTGTTGCAGTAGGCAGTGTCAGGATACCCGCAGGTAAGGGGCTGGTGGGGCTGGTCGCGCAGTCCAGGCATCCAATTAACCTCGCAGATGCGGCACAACACCCGGCATTTTACGGCATCAGGGAGACGCAGGAGGAACTGTACAGCAGCTTCTTCGGTGTTCCGATTGTCAGGGCCGGGGTGGTAATCGGCGTACTGGTAGCACAGAGTAGGGAAGCCCGTGTGCTTTCTGCAGAAGAGTCTGCGGTGCTGGTTACGCTGGGCAGCCAACTGGCGCTGGTGGTAGCGACAGAGTCAATTTGGCAGGAAATCAACAAGAGCAGCGCTCACACTCTGTCGGGTATAAAAGGCGCACCGGGTATCGGTATTGGGCAGGCCAGTCTGTGTGATAATCTTGACTTGTATTCCGTCAGCGACGGACAGTGCGGCGATATCGGTGTCACGCTGGCAGAGTGGCATGGGCTGGTTAAAACTGTACTGGCGGACGTCAAGCGAGAGCAGGCCGGTTTGGGTGATTTACTGTCAAAGGATGTGGCTACCGTGTTTGACGCCTACTGCCTGCTCTTGTCTGATCCGGCGCTGGTCAATGGTGTGGCTCAGTTGATAAACGATGGCCACCACCTTCCCGGTGCCCTGAAACGGGTTATCCACCACCACGCCGACGTCTTTCTCGCCATGGACGATCCCTACTTGAGGGCGCGACACGAAGATATCCGGCATCTGGGAAACAAACTCTACAGCGCCTGGCGCGGCTTGCGGGCATCTGGTGAGGAAGAACTCCCCAGTACCCAGACTATTCTGGTTGGTGCACAGGTGAGTGTTTCTGATATTGCCCGGGTGCCCATGGAATTTCTCGCTGGTATTGTGTGCTTTCAGGGCTCAAACCTGTCGCATACTGCTGTGCTGGCCAATGCGCTGGGTGTTCCTGCCGTCATGGGGGTAGGGGAGATAAAAGGTATCCATAACCTGGATACCCTGGTGGTGGACGGCAACGCGGCCCGGGTTATTGTGCGGCCCAACCCATCTGTACTTACCGAGTACGAACAGTTGTTGAAAGCCGAACAGCAGCTAAAAGGCGATCTCCAGGTGCTGCGCGATCTGCCTGCACTGACGGTGGATGGGACGATCATTCAATTGTATGCCAACAGTGGCCTGTTAGCCGATATCTCGCCAGGCTTGCAAGCTGGCGCTGAGGGCCTGGGGCTGTACCGTACTGAAATCCCCTTTATGGTCAGCGATACCTTTCCATCTGAGGATGAACAGTTGGGTGTCTACCGACATATATTGGAGGCGTATGGTACCAAGCCTGTCCATATGCGCGTGCTGGATATTGGTGGCGACAAGCCACTGCCGTATTTTCCCATCAAGGAGGAAAACCCGGCACTTGGCTGGCGTGGAATACGCTTTTGCCTGGACAACAGTTCTCTATTCATGAGTCAGGTGCGCGCGATGCTACGCGCCTCTGAAGGTCGGGAAAATTTGCGCATCATGCTGCCTATGGTAGGCAGCACCTCCGAGCTTGTCGGCTTCCATGCACTGCTGAATGATGCATTGCAGCAGTTGCAGGAGGAGGGGATTAATGTGAGCCGACCGCCGGTGGGCATCATGGTAGAAGTGCCAGCGGCTATTTCGCAGCTGAGTTCCTGGCGCGAGCAGCTCGATTTCATTTCCATTGGCTCCAATGACCTGAGCCAATACCTGCTGGCGCTCGATCGCAACAATCCCAGAGTGGCGGCCTCCTATGATCATGTTCATCCGGCGGTACTCCATGAGATTGCACGGGTGATAGCGATCGCAAAAAAAATAGATCTACCACTGAGCGTCTGCGGCGAAATGTCCTCCGACCCGATTGCAGTGGTACTGCTCATCGGTATGGGTGTTCGAACCCTCAGTATGAGCGCGGCGCAACTGCCAAAAATTAAATGGCTGTTGCGGCGTATCAGCCTCGACAATGCCAAAGCGATTGTCGAAGAGACACTGTTGCTCAACGATGCCAGGCAGATTCGGAAGTTGGTGGCAGACCAGCTGTATGTACTGGGAGCCGGGGAAATCCTCTGGTGATAACGATTGCAAACCCGACTGGGGTAAATCCCCATGAGCACTAAAAAGCCCCTCGGCTGGCGGGAGTGGATTGGTTTCCCCGATCTTAATATACCCAGGGTAAAGGCCAAGATTGATACCGGCGCACGTACCAGCGCGCTGCATGCCTTTATGGTTGAGCCGTTCACCCGAGACGCCCAGCAGTGGGTTCGTTTTGCGATCCACCCGGCGCAGGGCGATACCGAGACAGTGATAGAGTGCGAAGCGCCGGTGAAGGACCAACGCGTGGTGCGCGACTCTGGTGGACATGAAGAACTGCGCTATGTCATCGAGACTCAAATCGCCATAGGGGAGGATGTCATTCGTTCTGAGGTCACCCTGACAGATCGCGACAGCATGCGGTTTCGAGTACTGCTGGGGCGCACCGCACTGAGAGCTAACTATGTCATCCATCCTGGCAGATCCTATATTCAAGGTAAAACCGGCGCAAAAAATAAGGATCGAATTTAACGTGGTAAAAGAAACACCATCTGAATTGGTCATCGGAGGCGTCAGTATCGCCCCCGGCAAACGTACCGTCGTCGAAATCCCGGTGGCACCGATGTATACCCATGACGACCTGTCGATTTCTGTGCAGGTCATTCGTGGCAAACTCCCGGGGCCGACACTGTTTATCAGTGCTGCCATTCACGGTGACGAAATCAACGGCGTCGAAATTATTCGGCGGCTGCTGCAGAACAAAGTATTAAAAAATGTGCGCGGAACGATACTGGCCATCCCTATTGTCAATGTCTACGGTTTCCTCAACCACACCCGATACTTGCCCGACGGGCGCGATCTCAATCGATCGTTTCCCGGATCGACCAAGGGCTCACTGACGGGACGGGTGGCCCATACCTTTCTAAGAGAGATCGTGCTCAAATCTACACATGGCATCGATTTACATACTGGCTCGCGCCACCGTGCCAATTTCCCACAAATTCGCGCCGATCTGGATAACCCGGCCAGCTTGGCCATGACGGAAGCTTTTGGTGTGCCGCTGGCACTGGATACAAAGTTGCGCGATGGTTCGCTACGCGGCACCGCGCAGGATGCTGGTATTCCAGTCATCCTGTATGAAGCGGGGGAAGCCTTAAGATTTGAAGAGCTGTACATACGAGCGGGACTTAAAGGTATCGTTAATGTGATGCGTAGCATTGGTATGTTGAGTCAATCCAAGCGTAGGAAAAAACCTCTACCCCCTGTCATCAGCTACCAAACCAGTTGGCTGCGGGCGCCTGAGAGTGGACTATTGCGCACGTTGGTGCCGCTCGGCGGCAAAGTCACGGCAGGGCAGGTCATCGCCATGGTAGCGGACCCATCGGGTTCCAGCGAAGTACCCATGACGGCACCGAATGACGGCATCGTTATCGGGCGCACCAATCTGCCACTGGTTTACGAGGGCGACGCAGCCTTTCATATCGCGCATTACGGTAGAAACGTGTCTGCCGTTGAAAAAGGGGTCGAGCAATTCCAGGAAGATCTTCAGCCCGATGCCTATGCAACTGACGATTCCGATGCGAGCAATGCACCCATCATTTAACCTTGTTACCATTCTCGATCAAAACGTTAAGGTAAAAGTGCAGTGACATCTCCTCTACTGATTCTGGGTTGAATACTTCTGTTGCTTGGCGGTACGGGCTTGGTACGAGGAGCACAGGCATTGCCAGCCAATACGGTGTCTCGGGGCTACTGGTAGGCCTCACGGTGGTCGCGTTTGGCACCGGTGCACCAGAGCTGGTCACTTCTGTTATCGCAGCCCTCAAGAATGAATCGGACCTGTGTAGGCCGGCTCCAATATTTTCAATAGCCTGTTTGTCCTGCCCATCAGTGCAATGATCAGGCCACTGCCCATTCTGGCGGGAGGGATCGTCGATATTCTGATGACGCTAGCGGTATCGGCAGTCCTACTGGTCGTGTTCTTTTGCGGGCGCGCCACCATGAATCGTATGATTGTAGCGACCCTTTTGGCCTGCTACGTAGGTTACATGAGTCTGCGTGCGTTCTCGTAGAATAATGATCGTGCTTCTGTCACTATGCGAGAAATGGTGGTGACCTCATCAACGACCTGATTGCACTCGCGCCTCCGCAGTACCGCGTACCCGTCCAGAGGGATTCAAAATGAAGCTTGCCATTCTGTCATGTTCGCCGAACGCGTACAGCACCCGTCGGTTGAAGGAGGCAGCTTTACAGCGAAAGCACGAGGTAGATATACTCAATACGCTGCGCTTTGCCATCGATCTCGACAGGGGTTCACCGGACCTGTACTACCGCCAAAAGCAGTTGAAACACTACGACGCTATCCTGCCGCGTATTGGTGCTTCCATCACCTACTATGGCACCGCAGTGGTTCGTCAGTTTCAGGAGATGGACGTATTTTGCGCCAATACGGCGCACGGTATTACTAATTCCCGGGATAAACTGCGCAGCCTGCAGATTCTCAGTAGACACCATGTGGGGATTCCTCGCACCACCTTTGTACGCGATCGAAATGATGTACTACCCGCTATAGAGAGGGTAGGGGGGGCGCCAGTCGTGATCAAATTGATAGAGGGTACACAGGGTATCGGTGTCCTACTGGCAGAATCGGTAAAGACGGCGGAGGGCATTGTCGAGTTGCTGCAGAGCCAGAAACAGAACGTACTGATCCAGAAGTTCGTGGCTGAAAGCAAAGGTCGTGACATTCGCGCCTTCGTGGTAGGCGATCGCGTGGTGGCGGCGATGCGGCGGGTTGCACAGGGACAGGAATTTCGCAGCAATGTACACCGGGGCGGCATCGCCGAAGCGGTCGAACTCAGTGAGGAGTACCGCGAGACTGCGGTGCGCTGCACACAGATACTGGGCTTGCAAGTTGCCGGGGTCGATATGCTAGAGGGCAAGGATGGTCCGCAGGTCATGGAAGTCAATTCCTCGCCAGGGCTTGAAGGGATTGAAACCTGTACCGGCCTCGATGTGGCTGGCGCGGTAATTGAATACATTGCAGCCCAGGTAGATTTTCCCGAGATCGACGTCCGCCAGCGACTCACCGTCAGTAAAGGCTATGGCGTAACTGAAATTTACGTGCCAGAGGGCTCCAAATTTGTTGGCCAGAAGATTGTAGAAACCGGCCTGGCGGAGAGCGATGTCAATGTCCTTACGCTGTACCGCGGGGCCAAAGTGATTCCCAATCCGCGCGCCGAACGATTATTGGAAGCCGGCGATAAGTTGCTCTGCTTCGGCAAACTCGAAGCGATGCGCAGTATGATTCCCGCCAGAACCCGTCGCAGACGCCGTCCCGATGTACAGGAGCTCGACACCAGTTCGCAGGACACCTGATCTGCGCGTACTGCAAGGACTTTGTTAAATTGCGAATAGGGATCTATAATCACCCAGGTGAGTCACCGGCCAGAGCTTTATGCAAAATCGTTGGTTAACAGTCTTTATGGTTTTTTTGATACTGCTGCAACCGGTCGTTTCCCTGGCGTCCGTCTGTGACATGGTTGGTGCTAGTGTACAAAATACACTGGCGTCAATCCACGGCAGCGATTCCAGCACTACTTCAGGCAGTGTGGGACAGGACGCCGGCCAACCCGCTTGTCATGAAAAGGCTACACTGGATCTAACCAAGGCCACCCCCTGCCATTCGTGTGCAGGCGGGCAAAACTGCGCCGCAGCTTGTTCTGTCCTATCCTCGACAGTGGCGTATGTGTATCGCAGTACTGCGATTACGCCGACCGAACCGTATTATCAGAACATTACACGAGTCATTACATCACCATCCCCTTCTCAACTTTATCGTCCTCCCAAGCTGAGCTAGTCCTGCGCGGCTCTCATCGCCGCGAATGCTAGAACCCCCTAAGTTTTGTTACCTCTCGGTGCACGCAGTGTGCCCGTGGCAGGCCGCAGTTGATGGAAGACGGTGAAGTATTTTGAAAATTTCAATGTTTGGTAGTGCTGCCAGCCATGACGCGTGTGCGCCGCTGGTTACGCGCTATTTATGTGGATTTTTACTGTTTTTCAGCAGCGTCTTTGTGCTACCCGTATGTGCACAGAACGCTCCCATGCTGCAGTTATCCGATGCCCGCGCACGTGCGATGGGCAACAATCCGGGCCTTGCCATGATGCGGGAGCGCTATGCGGCGCTCACCCATATCGCGCCACAGGTATCGAGCCTGCCCGACCCCGTGCTCAGCTTAAATGCGCTGAACCTGCCCTGGGACAATTTCGATTTGCACCAGGAACCCATGACCCAGCTTCAGCTCGGGATCAGCCAAACGTTCCCCTTCCCGGGAAAACTTGTGCTCAATGAAGAGATCGCCGTATTCGAGGCAGAGGTGGCGGCGTATTCAGTCGAGGAGATGCGCCTGAATCTCGATATGAACGTCACCGTGACCTGGTGGGACATCTTCTATCTGGACCGTGCGATAGAAACTGTTTTGAAGAATCAGGCGGTGTTCCGTCAATTGGTTGGGGTTGCCAATAAAAAGTACGAAGTAGGGGAGGGACTACAACAAGATGTGTTGCTCGCGCAGTTGGAGCTCTCCAAACTACTGGATACCGAGATTCAACTGAAGGCCATAAGAGAGCAGCGCGTCATCAGGTTGAACGTCCTGATGGATACCTCGCCCGCTATGCCCGAGAAACTGCCCTCGTCAATGCCGGTTTTCTCGGGGCTGCTCGCACCGCACACAATCCTGTATCGCAGAGCCGAAGAGGCCCGACCGTTGCTGCAGGGAGAGCAATCTATGATAGATGCATCGCAATCAAGGCTGGCACTTGCCGAAAAATCCTACTATCCCGATTTCAAAGTGGGACTCGCTTACGGCAACCGGGAGAAAGACCAATTGGGCCAATCCCGGCAGGACTTTGTCTCCATTATGCTCAGCGTAAACATACCGCTATACGCTGGCACCCGGCAATCGCAGTCCGTGAAACAACAGCGGCGCGAACTTGCGCGCTCGCGTTACTCGTTACTGGACCAGAAAAATTTGGTGTTTTCCAGTATTGCGACTGCGATCACTGAATACCAACAGGCCAGCGCTCAAATGGTGCTCTACGAGGGTGGCATCGTGCCACAGGCGAGACAAACTGTTGAGTCCATGCTGGCGGGCTATCGCGTGAATCAGGTCGATTTTCTCAGCCTGGCAGGCAGCCAGACCACACTACTCAATTCTGAATTACTGTATTGGAAGTCCTTTTCAGAAATTCACCAGTCTATTGCACGTCTTACCGCTGCGGTAGGAGAGGACAAAATTTATGAATAAGGCAACGTTACTGACAGGCGTATTCTGTCTCGTACTGGGGACTGGGCTTGGGTATTTCCTTACGACTGAACGCAGTGGCACCGAAGCCAGTGGTGAGAGGGCAGAACGCGCACCACTGTTTTATAAAAACCCGATGAACCCGGCGGTGACATCGCCCGTGCCAACGACGGATTCCATGGGTATGGATTACATCCCGGTGTACGCAGAGGATGACGGTGACACACAGGAGGGTGGTATCAGTATCAATCCTGTGGTGCAAAACAATATCGGCGTGCGCACTACCGTCGCAGAGATACGTAGCATCTCTCGCTCGATCCGCGCCGTTGGCCGCGTCGACTACGCCGAAGATAGCGTTGTTAAGCTGCACCCCAAAGTGGAGGGCTGGATTAGACATCTTCGCGTCGATAAAACAGGACAGCCTGTTGTCGATGGCGAAATACTGTTGGATATCTACTCGCCCAAACTCGTTGCGAGCCAGCAGGAGTACTTGCTTGCGCTCAATAACGAAAAATCGTTACAGCACAGTCCATTCAAGGATATTCGACAAGGTGCGTCTGCACTGGTGAAAAGCTCTCGAGCAAGACTGACGTTACTGGATGTAGCAGAACAGCAGATCACAGAACTACAAAAGACGCAGGCCGTTCAGGATAATCTGCACATACTCGCCCCCGCGACGGGCATTGTGACGCATATCGGCGCGCGCCAAGGGCAATTTGTCACACCGGCGACAGAGCTGTACCAGATTGTTGATTTGCGCACGGTCTGGATTTATGCGGATATTTACGAGTTCGAGTTGCCCTGGGTAAAAGAAGGTGACCCGGTAGAGATGACCCTGAAAAGTATGCCCGGCAAAGTTTTGCGCGGCCATGTCGCGTATATCTATCCGTACGCCGAATCCACCACGCGAACGACTCAGGTGCGCCTCGTTTTCGACAACGCCGAGCTAATACTGCACCCCGAAACGTTGGTGGATGTGACGATTCATTCTCAGGAATCTGTGGCGCTCGTCGTCCCTACTGAGGCTGTAGTGCGGTCCGGCGACTACAACCAGATCTACGTCATGAAGCAAGCCGGTACGTTCGAACCGCGAAAAGTAACGCTGGGGATAGAGTCAGGCGGAGATGTAGCCGTGCTGGCAGGCGTTGAGGCGGGTGAGCGTGTGGTTGTTTCTGCGCAGTTTTTGATTGATTCCGAATCAAAACTGCATGAGGCGTCGCGCAAAATGCTCGATATGGACGCCGCCCCAATGGAGTCTGACGAGGAGCGCAGCGAATGATCAAGGCCATCATTAGCGCTTCACTCAAGGAACGGTTTCTGGTTCTGCTGGCAGCGCTTATTCTCGCTGTTGTTGGTCTCTTTTCCACTATTAGCAGTCCACTGGATGCGATACCGGATCTATCGGATGTGCAAGTTATCGTGCTGACGAAGTACCCCGGACAAGCTCCCCAAGTGGTGGAGGATCAGGTCACTTATCCGCTAACCACCGCTATGCTCTCCGTGCCAGACACAAAAGTGGTGCGGGGTTATTCGTTCTTTGGGCTCTCCTTTGTCTACATTATTTTTGAAGATGATGTGGACATGTACTGGGCGCGTTCGCGGGTGTTGGAAGCTCTCAATACGGCCAGTAGCCGTCTACCAGCGGGCATTACGCCTACGCTTGGCCCCGATGCGACAGGTGTTGGCTGGATTTATGAATACGCACTGGTAGACCGATCTGGACAACACGATCTTGCACAGCTGCGCTCCCTGCAGGACTGGTTCCTGCGCTACCCCTTGCAAACGGTTCCGGGTGTTTCCGAAGTGGCCTCCGTTGGCGGTTTCGTGCGGCAATACCAGATTGAAATCGATCCCAACGCGCTGCTGCGCTACAACATCAGCCTGGATACCTTAAAGAATGCGGTCAGGCAATCCAATAATGATGTGGGTGGACGACTGATTGAGCAAGCCGAAACCGAGTACATGGTGAGGGCGCGCGGATATATTGAATCGATAGAGGATATCAACACCATCCCACTCGGCGTAGATGAATCCGGAACGCCTGTCCGGATTCGAGACGTAGCCCATGTGCAAATTGGCCCGGACTTGCGCCGTGGCCTGACCGATCTCGATGGTGAAGGTGAAGTCGTCGGTGGCGTCGTCATCATGCGCTATGGAGAGAATGCCCTGGCGACGATCAAGGCGGTTCGCGCCAAACTGGAGGAACTCAAGCGAGGATTGCCCGAAGGCGTTGAAATCGTACCGGTGTACGATCGTGGCGATCTGATTGAGCGAGCTGCGACCAGCCTTACCACATCACTAATAGAAGAACTGTTGATTGTCAGTTTGGTCGTCATCCTGTTTCTGCTGCATGCACGCTCAGCATTTGTGGCGATCATCACTCTGCCGCTGGGCATCCTGATGGCATTCATTGTGATGCGGGTACAGGGCTTGAACGCGAACATCATGTCTCTGGGGGGCATCGCGATCGCTATTGGAACCATGGTCGATGGTGCGATCGTGATGATAGAGAACGGCCACAAGCAGTTGGCCCAGGCAAGTACGGATAAGGGGAGGGCGCTCACGCGAGACGAGCACTGGGAGGCTATCGGCCAGGCGTGTCGGCAGGTAGGGCCGGCGCTCTTCTTCTCACTACTGGTGATCACAGTCTCCTTCGCGCCCATTTTCACCCTGCAGTCACAAGAGGGCAGGCTGTTCAGTCCACTGGCGTTTACCAAAACGTACTCGATGGCTGCGGCCGCGATACTGTCCATAACGCTGGTGCCTGTACTGATGGGCTATTTTCTGCGCGGCAAGATCGTATCAGAGAATGCCAACCCAATAAGTCGCATGATGCGCGCGATCCATTCGCCCATATTGGCGCTGTTGATGAAGTACAGAGGTCTGACCATCCTGGTCGCCGTCGTACTATTGGCATTGACCGCTTACCCCTACAGCAAGCTGGGCAGCGAGTTCATGCCGCCGCTGGATGAAGGCGACATACTGTATATGCCAAGTACCCTGCCAGGAATCTCGATCACCAAGGCGAAGGAACTGCTGCAACAAACGGACCGTATTCTGGCGACATTCCCCGAGGTTCAAACTGTCTTTGGCAAAGTAGGGCGTGCAGATTCGGCCACCGATCCGGCGCCACTCTCTATGATAGAAACCACCGTACGGCTGAAACCGAAAGAACAGTGGCCAGACCCCGGTAAGACCACCCGGGAGCTCATGAGTGAAATGGATAAGGCCATTCAATTTCCTGGCGTAGCCAACGCCTGGACCATGCCTATTAAAACCCGCATCGATATGCTGTCAACCGGCATCAAGACACCGGTGGGTATCAAAGTGTCCGGGCCGGATCTGGGAACCTTACAGTCTATCGCTAAAAGTATCGAACAAACGGTTAAAACCCTTCCAGAAACACTGTCAGCATTTGGCGACAGGGCAGTGGGGGGCTATTACCTGGATATCAATGTGAACCGCGAGTCGGCGGCGCGATATGGCCTGAGAGTAGGACAGGTACAGGACGTGATCATGACGGCGATTGGTGGCATGAACGTGACAGAAATCATTGAGGGAGTTGAGCGCTATCCGCTCAATATTCGATTACCCAGAGCGCTGAGGTCAGACAGGGAGGCGCTGGACAGAGTGCTCATAGCCACACCCACTGGAGCCCCCATACCGTTGGCAATGGTCGCAGATATTGAATACACACGCGGCCCACCGATGATTAAATCTGAGGATGCTCGGCCTAATGCCTGGATCTACGTGGACATTTCCTCATCAGATATCGGCGGCTATGTGGCACACGCCAAAGAATTGGTGTCCAGGGAGGTCGTCATACCCGCCGGTTATACCGTCACATGGTCCGGGCAGTTTGAGCATATGGAACGCGCCTCAGCGCGACTGAAAATCGCTGCTCCGGCGACCTTGTTCGTAATTTTTCTCCTACTGTATCTGCATTTCAGGAGCCTGGTTGAACCACTGATTGTCATGCTATCGATCCCCTTTGGGCTGATCGGCGGTATTTGGCTCGTCTATCTCAACGACTTTAATATATCAGTGGCGGTCGCAGTGGGATTCATTGCACTGGCCGGATTGGCGGCGGAAATTGGGGTTCTGGTTCTGAGCTTTATCGATCAAGAGGTCTCGCTGGTTCGAAAAGCCAAGGTAAAACTGAGTGTGGAGGACATCAAACAGGCGACGCAATTCGCCACGTCTCAGCGCGTTCGCGCAGTGGTGATGACGGCAGTGTCGACCATTGCCGGCCTAATACCCATCGCCTTGAGTTCGGGCACCGGATCGGATGTGACACAGAGAATTGCCGCCCCGATGCTGGGAGGTATGGTTACTGTGCTCATACTCAATTTGCTAGTGCTGCCGGTTATCTACAGCGTGATACTGCAGTGGCGGGAAGGTCATTTAAAGTCCACAAATACTTAATAGAGCGGAGATTTTTTTTCTGTCAAGGGGATTCATTAATATCGTCGTCTAAGCTTGGCAACGCTATTTCCAGTAATCCGCTGTGAATCAATACAGTCTGGGTAAACGTAGGTAGAGAAATGACACCAATGAACAAACTCCTCGTCCTGCGTATGACCTGCTGCCTGTGCTGGCAGCACGCCTGTTAGCGATAGCCCTACATATCACACCTGCGTTATAAACTATGAGTAAGCGAATGAGCGGTACATGTTGCAGGGCGTATCGTCTGGACCTGCAACGGCAGAACATCTCCCTGACTTACTATGCAACATTTTGCATATAGATAACGAGGATAGTCTATTTAACATAATAATATTATTTTATGTAGATTCCAGCCGACTGCGCCAGGATACCGAGGAGAGATGTGTCTGGTTCAGGATCCTTGACCTGCCGGTAGGGTTAGTCGTCCAACAAGCGAAATGGATTAGACCATAGCGTCTGGTCCTGTACGCGCTGCGTGATAGCGACTTTGCTGGTTTGAAGCCTGCCAGGGGCAACGTAAACGCACTCACTGAAACAAGGCTCTGTCATCCATTGAGCTGGCACCGTAGGCATCGCCGAAAGCACAGATATGCGCATCAAAACATATTCAACTAAAACGAATGGCGTATTAACTGGCCGCATGGATAAGCTCGATTTGACACGCGGATAGCTGCCTAACAGAGCTCATTACAGCACCATATGCAGTTTTTCAGAGCCACTTGACACACAGACAACGCACCAGGACACCGAAGAACTGCAGAAGCTCACTGGGAGTGACTAACACTATGGCGTTGCTGGAGCCTCTAGAAAGCCCCAAAAAACAGCACGAAAACCCTATAAATGCAGATATCCACAGCCTCCGCTATCTTATAAAGTATGCGTATAATATATATTATGTTAAATAGAGCATTTGGACACACAGTTACCCACAGGTATGTTTAACTGGTTAATCTTTGTGTAAACGACAATGCTCGCAATAAGAGAGGATGAGATAAGAATCTCAATTAGTTTTTTGGATAGCCCTCTTCTGGCTTTTCTCAGCACAGCAGATCACGCACCAGCATTTTTAGAGGGAGGTGTTGTTGCGGTTATCAGAGGTAGTTAATTGGAAAGTTGCGAAAGCGAATGACCAGGTCATTATCTGGGGCGGAATTTGCATCCTGGATATTTGGGCCTAATCTCATTACATCACCGGAAATTCCCGTTGTACCAATGTTATAGCCGGTTCCCGCTTAGTGCTGAATAAGTGGATTTTCCAGCCAGAGCACACCCTTGCCCTTGGTAAAGACACCCTCGCCTTCTTCTGTCGTCACCACGTCAAGGTCACCATCGCCATCAATATCGATCAGTTGGAGATTGTCGTACTTCATGAGGTGAGCGTACGGTGTCAGAAACGTCAGATTCCACACCATTCCGCTGGAAATAGTCGTGCGAGGGCTCATCATAAACACGCCATACCCGTCGCCGCTACCGGTAAACACCACGTCGATGCTGTCGTCACCGTCAACGTATCCGCACTTCACGCCCTTCAGCACAAACTTGCGGACGTACGAGTTGTCTGAGCGCAATCTGTCTGAGGTGATGGGGTACTCCTCCCAATTGCGACCACTGGCATCCATTCGTTTTAACCATTTTGCTACCGTGCCGGTATGACGGGAGGTCGTGATAATGATGTCCTCCATGCCATCAATCACATAGTCACAAAAAGTAAACTCACTGCCTGTTTCCGTGATAATAATGCGC
>CAWWAG010000009.1:0-82794 GCA_963934845.1 uncultured Halioglobus sp.
TAGGTCGGGCCGCGTAGGTCGGGCCGCGTAGGTCGGGCCGCATAGGACGTATGACCTTTTCGTGCCTCGCTTCAAGACATCAATCCGCTGCCTCGCGTATACTAACGCGTCTTTTTTGCGACCGGAGTAACACCATGCAACGACCCAGTGGCCGCGCGGCTGAACAACTGCGAAACATAAGCATCACCCGTAATTACACCCGACATGCCGAGGGCTCCGTGCTGGTGTGCTTTGGCGACACCAAGGTCATTTGCACGGCCTCTGCTGAAAAAGGCGTTCCGAGCTTTATGCGCGGTGAGGGCAGAGGCTGGGTGACCGCTGAGTACGGGATGTTGCCGCGCTCCACTGGCTCCCGTATGGGTCGGGAGGCGAGTCGTGGTAAACAGGGCGGGCGCACAGTGGAGATTCAGCGCTTGATCGGCCGGTCACTGCGGGCAGCACTCAATCTTTCCCGGCTTGGTGAAAACACCATTACGATAGATTGTGACGTTATTCAGGCTGATGGTGGCACTCGTACGGCGGCCATTACCGGCGCGTGTGTTGCTCTGGTTGACGCTATCAATTATCTACAGCGAGAGAAACTACTCAAGGACGATCCACTGCGTGAAATGATTGCAGCTGTGTCAGTGGGCGTTTATCAGGGAGTTCCGGTGCTGGATCTGGATTACCCCGAAGACTCTTCGGCGGATACCGATTTGAATGTCATCATGGGAGCATCGGGTGGCTTTATCGAGGTGCAGGGTACCGCGGAACAGGCGCCCTTTGCGCGAGGGGAACTGGATAGCATGCTGGATCTGGCGAGCGAGGGTATACAGCAGCTGATTGCAATACAGAAGGCAGCGCTGGCGTCCTGACTCGCCGTGTCGCGGGGCTACAGTTCTATATCGTAATCCATGATGATGGGTGCATGTGTCGAGAATTCCTTGATCTTGTAAATCGCACCGTAGTCTACCGCGTACTTCAAGCCCTGTGAAATAATTTGAAAGTCCGTGCGCCAGCCGTTTTCACCACGTTTGCCGTCTGGCCACCAGCTGAATTCGTCCTGGTCTGAGTTGATCTCGCGAAATGCATCGACATACCCCGACTCTAACAACTCGTCCATCCACTGCCTTTCTTCTGCCAGAAAGCCGGTTGTGGTGCTGTTACTTTGCGTGTCCTGCACATCGGCGGCGCTTTGAGCGATATGCCAGTTACCACAAATGATGAATTCCCGGCGCTTGTTGCGCACTTTTTGCAGATGGGAGCCTAGAAGTCCGTAAAAGTCGTTTTTGCGGGCTTGCTGAGCGCTGTCATTTGCCTGTGCGTGGGGCGCTAAAAGGCAGGCGACGCTGAGGTTTTCGTAGTCAGCCTGAATATAGCGCCCCTCCATATCAAAGTCGGTAAATCCCAGGCCGGTCATGATCGCTTTCGGCATTTTCCGGCAGTAGATGGCAACGCCATTGGCTTTGCCATCTGCATCATCGAAGAAGTAGGCATTATAATCGGCCGGGAAAAAGATATTGTCCTGTAAATCGTATTCCGAGCACTGTAAATCCTGAACGCAGATAAAGTCTGCATCCTGCTCTTTCAGCCAGTCGAAAAAGCCGTTACCGGCGGCGTTTTTTATACCGTCAGCGCTGAAGCTGATGATCCTCATTCTTGGCCCCTCGATATGATAGCGTGTATGATGCACGAACCACGCGGCGACTTAAAAATTCGCTGGGCTCCTGAGGTACTAACGCTCGCACATCTGATCGTTTAAGTTGAATCACCGCTGTTTAGACAGCGGTGATGGATAGCATCCGGAGCGAGACTACAAAGCTCGGACCCAGTTATTAGTAAGTGGTTAAACCCAGACTTGCGTATTCTATAGCGTAAATGGGGGAATACAATGTTTCCTTAAGGATCAAATAGCGATATGCAAGTCTATCAGACAGAGTTTATCGAGCTGGCGCGGCGTAGTGATGTCCTGAAGTTCGGTGAGTTTACTTTGAAGTCAGGTAGGGTTAGCCCCTATTTCTTCAATGCGGGCGCATTTTCATCCGGCCAGGCGTTGGCTGTTCTGGGCCGCTGCTATGCACAGTGCATCGTGGATTCCAGCGTCCACTTCGACATTTTGTTGGGGCCGGCTTATAAAGGCATCCCACTGGCTGCGGCCACTGCCGTCGCACTGGCGGATCATCACGACCTGGATGTGGCGTTTGCCTACAACCGCAAGGAGGCCAAGGCTCATGGCGAGGGTGGCACTCTGGTGGGCGCACCTCTACGTGGACGCGTATTGATCATAGACGACGTTATCACCGCAGGCACGGCCGTGCGCGAGGTCATCGACATGATTCAGGATGCGGGGGCGGAGCTGGCCGGCGTGGTCATCGGTCTCGATCGTCAGGAGCGCGGAGCCGGGGATGCGTCAGCTGTGCAGGAAGTGCAACAGAGCCAGGGTGTGCCGGTGTTGAGTATTATCAATATGGGCCACATCATTGCTTATCTGGAGTCGGCAGATCAGGGGCCGTTAGTCGCTATGCGGCAGTACCGCGAACACTATGGAGTGTAGCTTGTACCAACCGGGTACAGGTTTTATATTGGACACATGAATAATAGAACACCGCTCCTCAGCCGGATATTAGCGTGCGCGCTTATGCTGTGTCTCACTTCATTGGTCGAGGCCAGGCAACTCTATCGCTATCGCAACGCCGAGGGCAATGTTGTCGTGGATTATCAGGTGCCAGTTGAGTCAATTGGGGGCGGCTATGAGGTATTGAATAACGAGGGCATGGTGATCAAGGTGGTGCCGCGGGCGCTTACGTCGGAAGAAAGAGTGTTAGAGGACGCTGAAAACATGCGGGAGCAAGGGGCCCGAATGGAGCAGGAACGCCTGCAACAGTGGGACGAATCACTAATGCTCCGTTACAGTACCACAAATGATATAGAAGATGCCCAGCGTCGTGCGCTCGGCGATTTGCAGATTAGAATGAGCATCCTGAAGGGCAACCGTCGCGCGTTAAAGCAAAAAGTCGAAACTTATCAGACACAAGCTGCCAATATGGAACGCTCGGGTATGGCGGTGGACGTCGAACGCCTGCGGGCCATTGAAACCCTGCAAAATGAAATCGTAAGTACTGAGCGCGACATCAAAGATCGGCGGCGTGAAATAGCGGAACTGGAAACTGCCTATGACGCCGATATTGAGCGCTTTGAAATGTTGCGTGATGTTGTCGAGCTACGTCAAACATTGCGCACCAAGCGTTAGCGTAGTGGCTTAGCCACTAGCTGATGTAACCGCTAGCCTGACCAGACACCGGCTGGGTGATTGCGTCGCGAAAGAAGCCCCCCATCAACAATTCCCACTGTTTTGCCCACTCTGCAGTGGGCGGGCGCTGGAATCCGCTGCGCACAAATTGCGAGATGCGTCCCTCCGCCGCCGCCATTAACAGGTTGGCTGCGGCCGGTAAGGCAATGCTAGGTCGCAACCCCTCGCGCAACTCAGCTTCACGAATGACCTGCTTGATTTGTGTTTCAAAACGATCAAACAATTGAGCCACACGCTGATGTAGGCGTTCGGTTTCGCCGGCCAGAGCATCGCCGGTCAGGATGCGGGTGAGGCCCGGGTTGCGCTCGGCAAAAACCAGCAACAGCATGAGCATGTTTTCGCAGCGCTTCTGTGCCGTCGACTGTTCACTTAGAATGATGTTGACGCGAGTAAATAGCGTGTCTTCGATAAACTCGATCAGGCCTTCAAACATTTTCGACTTGCTGGGGAAATGTCGATACAGAGCGGCTTCGGACACCCCGACTTGTTTCGCCAGACCCGCAGTGGTGATGCGGTTGCCGGGACCGGCCTCCAGCATTTGTGCCAGGGCCTCCAATATTTGCTGGCGCCTTTGGGATTTTCTCGGAGGCATGGCGTTCCAACTCAAATAGCGTTTCAGCCCATGCTAGCGATTACCCGGCGTACCTGCAATAAGCCCAGCCACTATGTGCGCTGATTTCTACTATTTTTTCGCTCTAGCCCCGTTTATTGGTGATGAGTGTGCCCATGCCCTCGTTGGTGAAAGTTTCCAGTAGTACCGCGTGAGGCACTCGACCGTCAACTATATGGGCGCTGGTGACACCGGTTTTTACGGCATCCAGCGCGCAACGGATTTTTGGTAACATGCCTCCGCTAATCGTCCCGTCTGCAATCAACTCATCGACCTGCGCAGTGGTTAATCCTGTAAGAATTTGCCCCTGTTTGTCCAACAGTCCAGCGACGTTGGTGAGCAGCATCAACTTTTCCGCCTGCATGACTTCGGCCAGCTTTCCAGCGACCAGGTCGGCGTTGATATTATAGGTACTGCCGTCCTCGCCAACGCCTATTGGCGCGATGACCGGGATGAAATTACTGCCAAGAATAACCTGTAATACCTCGGTATCAATCTGATCGACTTCCCCGACATGGCCGATGTCGATGATTTCTGGCGCATCCAGTGCGGCGTTGTGCCTGGTGACATTCAGTTTGCGCGCGCGAATCATCTGGCCATCTTTTCCTGTGACCCCAATGGCCTTACCGCCATTGCGATTGATTGAGGTGACAATTTCCTTGTTGACGCTGCCACCCAATACCATTTCCACCACGTCCATCGTTTGCGAGTCAGTAACGCGCATACCGTTTACAAACTCACTGTGGATATTGAGCTTCTTCAGCAGGGAGTCGATCTGCGGCCCGCCACCGTGTACCACTACGGGGTTCATCCCCACCAGTTTCATTAGCACCACGTCTCTGGCGAAGCTCTCATGCAGCAGTGGGTCGACCATGGCATTGCCGCCAAACTTAACCACAATGGTTTTTCCAATGAAGCGCTGGATATAGGGCAGTGCTTCCGTCAGAACTTGAGCGATGTTGAGGGCTTCCGCGCGATCCAATGACATATCGTTACCTACCGTTTACCGGGGCCCCACAGCGAGGAGTGGCCGGAAGAAGTTAAAAATTGAGTTCTATTTTAGGATCGACCAGTTCGATTAGCGCTCTGAACTCATCTTGTATGATTTCGAGATTGGCCTGGGTGTCGGCTTCGAAGCGGGCGGTGAGTGCTGGCCCTGTGTTCGAAGCGCGCACCAGGCCCCAGCCGTTGCTGAAGTCTACCCGGATTCCATCCATGGTATTCACCTTGCCCGAAGTGAAATCCGCGCTTTCTATAATATGTTTCATCAGCTCGAATTTGTAACTATCGGGTACTGGAATAATGATTTCCGGGGTGTTGATGGTGGCGGGAAATTTGGCAATAGATTCGTCCAAGCTCTCCCCGTGTGTACTGAGGATTTCAGCGAGGCGACCGGCGGCATATATGCCATCATCGAACCCATACCAGCGCTCCCCGAAAAACATGTGACCAGCGAACTCCCCACCCAGCAGGGCACCGGTCTCTTGCATCTTCTCTTTCATAAACGCGTGTCCGGTCTTCCACAATACGGGCCGACCGCCGTGACTGGTGATGAGTGTGGAGAGGTTGCGAGTGCACTTAACATCGAACACCACGTCTGCTCCGGGATTGCGTGAAACGACATCCTGAGCATACAGCATCAGCA
Organism: uncultured Halioglobus sp.; assembly: GCA_963934845.1. GTDB lineage: Bacteria > Pseudomonadota > Gammaproteobacteria > Pseudomonadales > Halieaceae > Marimicrobium. Next base: position 5,545 of record CAWWAG010000009.1, read on the forward strand.
ATATATCGGAGCGTATAATACGCCCACTGTGTGTTACCACAGCGAGACGATCTCCATCGCCATCAAATGCCACACCAAAGTCCGCTTGTACCTCAACCACTACGCGGGCGAGCTCGGCGAGATTTTCTTCATTGCCGGTATCCGGCGGGTGGCCTGGAAAGCGCCCGTCAATGAGGCAGTTCAGCCGCTCGACCTCACAGCCCAGCTCTTCAAACAGTTTCGGTGCAAGTTCACTGGTAGCGCCATTGCTGGCATCGATGACAATTTTAAGCGGCACGGCGATAGCAATATCGTGTAACACTTCCTCTTTATAGGCAGGCACAATATCGTCACGTATCGTTCGCCCGACGCCAGAGCTGAAGTTACCGCTGTGCACCCGATCGCGAATCTGCCGGATACCGCCTGCCGCAATGGTTTGTTGATTAAGCACGATCTTCAAGCCATTCTGATCGGCCGGGTTGTGACTACCCGTTATCATGATGCCGGAACGGCAATTCAGGTGGCGTGTGGCGAAGTAGAGCAGTGGTGTTGGCACCAGGCCGATATCGATAACGTCCCTTCCGGTTTCCATAAGGGCGCGTACCAGGACCGATTTAATGCGCGGGCTGGATGTCCGGCCGTCGCAACCGATGATCAGCGCTTGTTCACCCATTTCGCCCGCAATGCTGCCAATGGCTCGGGCTATACTTGCGATGAGTTCATCGGTGAGCTCCGTCTGGGCGTTGCCGCGGATGTCATAAGCGCGGAATACATGCTCAGGGAATCCCTGTACGTCACTGGTTGGGGCCGCAGCTGTAACGCCGCCGCCTGCGAGGTCCAGGTCGAGGACTTCGTCCTCGTCATTATCAATCATGTTATTAGATTGAAAAAGCGGATTGGTGAACTGAGCGCTTTGCAATTCCACTGGGCTCTCTTGCTGCTTGGGCCCGGAGGCGGGGCTCGAATTGTTTTGTCGCGGGGCGCGCAACGTGGCACGACGCAATTGCTTGGCGAGCGGAATCAATTCCGGAATGGTTAGATCCAAGGGGGTTTTCTGGTCTGCTGCAGCCACTACTAGTTTGATTTCGGTATCCAGCTTCCTGGGGAATGCAATCAACACGATGGACATGGAGCTAAATGCCGCCAGCACCATTAGCGCCAGCAGGCTATAGAGCGGTACCGTGTCGATACCGAATGTGTTCAGCAGTTCGTCCGAAGGACTGAACGAAATACGCCAGGGAGTGTCTGGGACGTCGGCGTAGCGTGTGTTGAAGCCAATGGTAGCACTGCCGTTTTCGGCGATGGTATCCACACGGTCTTGTCCGCCGGGTGTGACGAACAACTGCTCCAGCGCGAACCTGCCATGGGTTTGCCCCAGTGGCTTCAATTGTTTCGACAGTTGCTCGTTGTCTATTGTTATAACGATAACTGCCCAACGATCTTCGATACTGGGGTGCGTTACTCTAGCGGCCAGTGAGGTTAGCCACCTATCTTCGAACTTGTATGCCTCCGGCTGTGTCTCCTCCCCTTCGCTTGTACGTCGCACCAGGTCGACCTCGATATGATTGCGCAGGCGCTGGTTGCCCTTTGAGAAATTTGCGGTACCCATGTCGCCAATCGGGATGATCCTCAGGCTGGCTACTTCTGGAAAATAATCCAGCATGGCTTTTTCTACCAGCGGCAGGTCGCCATCGGATTTGCTCGCGATAGCGGAGCGTGCCAACGGGGACAGCGCGGCACTTCTTATGCGGGCTTCCATTTGGGAGAACAGGCGATGAATGATCGTCGCCTGCTGTACCGCAAATGATGCTGAAACTCGGTCAATCTGCTGTTCCTGCAGGGCGGGCTGACGCAACAGGATCAGGTAGGCAAAGGCCAGCAATAGCGGAATCAAAACGACCAGCAGTGCAATACCAGCAATTTTCTGCAGGGCATTACTGGTGGCAGTGATTCCCTGAGGGCTAGTTGAAGTAGCCTTTTTCAGATTATTACCGTTGTTGGTTTTTTTTGTCTTTCTAAACTTCAGCATTCACTGAGCCAGTCTGTATGTCCAGGTTTCGATGATATTACATAGCCGTGGCCACTCAAATGGACATACTGCCATTAGTTGAGTCGTCCGTTTTAGTATTCGCTGGCCGATGGAACAAAAGGGTGAAATGGGTTGAGCGATAGTTGGTGTCATTGTCAGATTTCTGTGGCAATCAAATGGACGATTTGTCGCGCGATGATGCTTTTGCTCGCGCGCGCCAAAATTTGCTCGCCGTCGCGCCACACTGCGGTCACCGCGTTGTCGTTGCTGCTAAAGCCGATAGATGGGTCAGCCACGTCGTTGGCGATAATCATATCCAGCCCTTTGCGTTGCATTTTCTCCCTCGCATAAGCCAGTACGTCGTTGGTTTCTGCAGCGAAGCCAACGGTGTAGGGCCGGTGCTCATTCGCCGCCACAATAGCAACGATATCGGGTGTGCGCACCAGTTGCAGGGTGATCTCCTGCGGACCCTTCTTGATTTTTTGGTCCCGCACCGTCGCCGGACGATAATCGGCCACCGCCGCGCAGGCGATAAAAATGTCGCACTCCGGTAGCAGCATGAGGCACTGTTCCAGCATTTCTTCGGCGCTAAGGACGTCCAGAACCCGGGTGTAATCCGGAGCGGCCAAGTTAACCGGGCCACTGATCAAGGTGGTAGTCGCGCCGGCGTCTACCGCCGCTTGCGCCAGGGCGTAGCCCATTTTTCCCGAGCTATTGTTGGAGATGTAACGCACGGGATCGAGGGCCTCCCGTGTAGGGCCGGCAGTGATGACGACGCGTTTGCCGACCAGTTCTCCAGTTGAAAACAATTCTCCGGCCGCATCGGCTATCGTCGCCGGTGTTTCCATTCGACCGGTACCGACATCCCCACAGGCCTGCAAGCCATCCGCTGGGCCGACCATCCGCACACCTCTTTCTAAAAGGACATGGATGTTGGCTGTCGTTGCCTGGCTCTTCCACATCTGCTGGTTCATGGCGGGTGCTAGCATTAATGGAGCTGCAGTCGCGAGTGCCACAGTGGTAAGCAGGTCATCGGCGCGGCCGTTGCTCAAGCGCGCGATCAGGTCGGCTGTAGCCGGTGCAATCAGCAGTAAATCGGCCCAGCGTGCGAGTTCAATGTGGCCCATGCCGAGCTCGGCGGCTTCATCCAGCAATTGCGTATGCACGGGGTTGCCAGACAGGGCCTGCAGGGTCAAAGGGGTAATAAATTCCTGCGCGCCATGAGTCATGATAACGCGCACTTGTGCGCCGCGTTTCTGCAGTTCCCTGACCAGTTCGGCCGATTTGTACGCGGCGATACCGCCGCTGACGCCGAGCAGGACATTGCGATTGAAAAGATGTGCCATTTACTCGCTCTATCTGGGAGGATAACTGTGAGGGAAAGATACCACTGTAGCGCGGTTTTTGACACCGTGCAGACAGGAGCTCAGGGAGGAGTGTAATGAGTATTACCCAGTGGATGCCCGGTGAGGGGCCGCGCGATAAATTGTTGGAACGCGGCGCGGCCGCTCTGTCGGATGCGGAGTTGCTCGCGATACTTTTTCACACGGGTTACCGCGATTGTAACGCGCTGGAGATGGCGCGCAGTATGCTCACAGAGTTTAGTGGCATCAGTGGGCTGATGCGTGCGACGCAAGACAGATTGTTGGATTCTCCCGGGGTTGGACCGGCAAAGTACGCGCGCTTGCGTGCGGCCATGGAGTTAGTCTGTCGCCAAGCATTGCAGACGGTATGTGCCGGTGATGCGCTCAGTAGCCCGGGCGATACACGCCGTTTTTTGCAGTATCATCTGGGCTGTCGCGATCGGGAGATTTTTACCTGCCTTTTCCTGGACAGCCAACACCGGGTGCAGCGCTGCGAGGATTTGTTCTTCGGCACGCTCGATGGTGCCGCGGTCTACCCGCGAGAGGTGGCAGTCAGGGCGCTGCAGTACGGCGCAGCAGCCGTGATATTTGCACACAATCACCCCTCCGGCGTGGCCGAGCCCAGCATTGCAGATAGGCGGATTACCGAACGCCTTTGCGCCGCCCTGGCACTACTGGATATTCGGGTGCTTGATCACATCATTGTTGGTAGTGGCAAAGAGTACTCGTTTGCCGAAGAGGGCCTAATGTGAGTGGCGTGTCAGGCTTGCTATGGTCGGGTTGTTCTGGTATAAAGTCGCGCTCTGCGCGGCTCAGGTTTCATTTTGGTCGTTAAGCAACATCACTTTTACTGAAAATCCCGCGTCTTTTTGGGAGAGCAAACAATCATGGCTAGAGTCTGTCAGGTTACCGGCAAACGTCCGATAACGGGAAACAACGTGTCACACGCAAAGAATCGCACCCGCCGCCGTTTTTTGCCTAACCTGCACCAGCACCGTTTTTGGCTGCAGAGTGAGAAGCGGTTCGTCACTTTGCGTGTATCCAGCAAGGGTATGCGTATCATTGATAAGCTCGGCATTGAGCAGGTATTAACGGATATGCGCGCTCGCGGCGAAAAGGTTTAAAGGAGAATTGTTATGAGAGATAAGATTAAATTGAATTCTTCCGCTGGTACAGGGCATTTCTATACCACGGATAAGAACAAGCGAACCACGCCGGATAAGCTCGAAATGAAAAAGTACGATCCTGTGGTGCGAAAGCATGTTATGTACAAGGAAGGCAAGATTAAGTAGTCGCCCGACCTTAGGTACAGGATAAAAACCCCGGCTATCGCCGGGGTTTTTTGCTTCAGGATCCAGTTTTCCGCGCGAGATGATAAAAGAAACGATTCCGCTATGCCCGAGTTGCCCGAAGTTGAAACAACACGCCGGGGTGTCGAACCTCACTGCCTCGGTCGCAAGATTGTGCGAGTTGATGTGCATGACTCGCGTCTGCGCTGGCCGGTTCCGGAGACTCTGGTGTCAGCGTTGCCCGGCCTGGTTATTACGGCGGTAGATCGAAGGGGTAAGTACATACTTTTCCGGACCACGGCGGGCAGTTTGCTGGTGCATCTGGGGATGTCCGGCTCGCTGCGGGTGGTTGCGCCTGAGACCTCGCCTGGCAAGCACGACCATATCGATCTCCTGTTTGAGGGTGGCGTTTGTCTGCGCTTTCACGATCCGCGGCGCTTCGGCTGTTTTTTGTGGCAGATCCCCGAAGAGGTCCATCCGTTGCTCATGCACCTCGGCCCGGAACCCCTGTCATCTGAATTTGACGGCCAGCTTCTGTATCGTCGCTCGCGCGGCCGCAAGGGACCAGTGAAGAACTTCATCATGGACGGAAAAGTGGTGGTGGGTGTTGGTAATATTTATGCTAATGAAGCACTGTTCCTGTCCGGCATACACCCTGCCCGCGCTGCTGGCCGTATCTCTCTGGCGCGTTACCGGCGGCTTGGAGAGTGTATTAAGGAGGTACTTACTTCGGCGATAGAGCATGGTGGGACTACCTTACGAGATTTTGTGGGAGGAGATGGTAAGCCTGGGTACTTTGCGCAGCAGCTCTTTGTTTACGGTCGCACCAGACAGCCATGCAAGGCCTGCGGGACAGTCTTACGCGAGTTGCGCCTGGGGCAGCGCAGCAGTGTCTACTGCGTGACCTGCCAGCACTGAACAGGCTACACTAACGGAGTAAAGAGGCACGGGTAGAAATCCGGGAGGGTGTTTATGAAAATAAAAGTACGGGCACGTCGGGCAGCGGTTGCGCTGATAATGGGTTGTCTTTTGCTGCCGCAATTGTTGTGGGCAGAGGAGGCGATAGATGAGAGTCCCAATGAATGGGCGATGGTCGGTGATTTGTTGGTAGCGCGGCCCATCGGTGCGGTGCTCACTGTCGGTGGCGCAGCGGCGTGGCTGGTCAGTTTGCCTTTTACGTTGTTGGCTGGCAATGCCAGTGAAGCGGCGGGCACATTGATTGGCGGTCCGGCAGAGTCCACCTTTATGCGCTGTCTCGGTTGCCGGAATACCGGCTATACCGGCAAGGATGCCGCAGCGATCAAAAGCATGAACGAAAGAAATTCAGACGCGGCCGGGTCTGAAGCCGCCTCGGGTTCGAACTGAGCTCAGCTTTTGGCGTACCGATTTTTTAGCGCAACGGCAACGGCCGTTGGAACGAAGGGACTGATGTCGCCATCCAGCGCGGCGATCTCCCTTACCAGGGAAGATGAAATATAGGATAGGTGCTCCGAGGGCGTGAGAAAAATACTTTCGAACTCGGGGAATATCGCCCTGTTCATATTAGCCAGTTGAAACTCGTACTCGAAATCCGCCACCGCCCGAAGGCCGCGCAGCACGCAGCGAGCGTTTTGGCTTTTGGCAAAATCCGTCAGTAGATTGCTGAAACCCACCACATCAACGTTATCCAGATGTAACAGGGCACCTTTGCAAAGAGATACCCGGTCCTCAAGGGGAAATAGCGGCGTTTTCTTTTCACTATGGGCAATAGCGACAACCACCCGATCAAACAGGCGAGCAGCACGCTCAGCCAGATCCACGTGACCATTGGTAATAGGGTCGAAGGTGCCTGGATAGATGACAGTGTTGGTGCGCATAAGTATGGCCGATTATGAGTGCAAGGCAGCGGATGGTAAACAATTAGTCGGGCAGCGACAACGCACCCCGTCGGGATAGGGATACAGTCTCGTCCTGCCGGCTGGTAAATAGCCGGTAGGTCACGCCCCCCGCAGTCTTTTCCCGGTGCAGAGTCCACTGCTGGGGAGCATCGAGTGAAGAGTCTGTCGCCGCCGTCTCGACATAGACCAATGCGGCATCGCCTAACCGTCGATTGCTCGCCAGCGATGCACACACGGGCGTGGCCAGTTGCAAGGTAAACGGCGGATCGACAAATACGATGTCATAGGGGATGGCAGTGTGTTGGAGGAATTGCTGCGCTGTACCAGCGTGACACGTGCCTCTGTCTGGCGCGTTCAGCGTTCGCAGGTGTTGATTGATCTGTGCCAACGCTGGACCCGCGGTATCGACAAAATCACAATGTTCAGCGCCCCTGGAAAGCGCCTCTAGTCCCAGCGCGCCACTTCCCGCAAAAAGATCGACGCAGCGAGCGCCCTGAATATAGGGGGCAAGCCAGTTAAACAGGGTTTCACGGATGCGGTCGCCAGTAGGGCGAAGGCCTCCAGCTGGTGTAAATGTGAGTTTACGACCGCGCCACTGGCCACCTATGATGCGCACCTGTCGCTGCTTGGCGACACGGCTTCCTGTTCCTGACATTTCTTCACGTTCTCCAAGGGTGTTACGATAGGCGCCCTTTCAGGCGTGCGTTATGCACACACTTTAGCACGGCACTTATGAAATTTTTCAAACGTAAAAAGCAAGAGGACGCCACTCAGCCTTCGTCTGAGCCCGCTACTCCCATCGAGCAGCACGATGAAACGGTCGAAACCCCGTCGCTCTCAATACCGGAGGTCAAGGCTCTACCAGTTGTAGCACCACTCAGCGAGCCCCCGAAACGCGAAGCGTCAGTGGATGCAATGACAGCTACCGCAACCCGGGTTGACTACCGGGAGGCGCCCTCTGAGCTGCCTGCTGGTATTGAGCAAGGCGATCAGGCCAGCGATGCCGCGCCGCTTGAATCTGCGCCAGACACACGGGTGGTTGAGATTGCGCCTGAAGAGAACCCGCAGGCTGCAGCGCCCCCGGCAGAGCGTCCGCAGACCGATATTCCACCTGTCCAAATTCCCGCAGTCAGCGCGTTAGCGGTTGCGCCCGCTATAGGCGAGACCACGGTAGTCGAGCAATCGCCGGTTGCAGCGGCGACTATGGCGTCGAGCGAGAAGGCCGGATTTTTCTCCCGATTGCGGCGCGGACTGGGGCGCACCAGCGACAATCTGGTGCAGGGCCTGGGCAACATGTTTCTGGGTCGCAAGGAAATTGACGAGGAATTGTTCGAGGAGTTGGAGTCTCGCCTGTTAATGGCCGACGTGGGTATAGAGGCCACTTTGGAGATTATCCAGCGACTCACACAGCGAGTCTCCCGCAAGGAGCTGACAAAACCGGAGGCGCTGCACGGCGCGCTTCGAGAGGAGTTGTTGGCGCTGTTGCAACCCTGCGAGCAACCACTGGAGGTGTATGGACATCAACCCTATGTCATTCTGATGGTCGGTGTGAATGGTGTGGGTAAGACCACTACTATCGGCAAGCTGGCCAAGTACTATATTGAGGAAGGGCGCTCCGTGATGCTAGCGGCTGGTGATACCTTCCGTGCCGCTGCGGTCGAGCAGTTACAGGTATGGGGTGAGCGCAATAACGTGCCGGTTGTGGCCCAACACACCGGTGCAGACAGCGCGTCTGTCCTTTTTGATGCGCTGCAGGCGGCGCGCGCCCGTAAGGTGGACGTGTTGATCGCCGATACGGCAGGTCGACTGCACAATAAGGACAACCTCATGGAGGAACTAAAAAAAGTCGTGCGGGTTATGGGTAAAATTGATCCGTCAGCGCCGCATGAGGTAATGTTGGTCCTGGACGCAGGCACTGGACAGAACGCACTGGCGCAGGCCGAGCACTTTCAACGGTGGGTCGGGGTGTCTGGAATAACCCTGACTAAACTGGATGGCACGGCCAAGGGTGGGATTATCTTTGCGATTGCCAAAAAATTGAAGTTACCAATTCGGTTTATTGGCGTGGGCGAGGCGGTGGAAGATTTGCGTCCATTCCAGGCTAAAGATTTTATCGAAGCCCTTTTTGACGTGGATAATGCCTCTGCATGATCACCTTCGACAGGGTCAGCAAACGCTATGATGAAGGGCACGATGCCCTGCGAGAACTCAGTATTCATATCGATCGAGAAGAACTGGTTTTCCTCACCGGTCATTCTGGCGCAGGCAAGAGCACGCTGCTGCGTCTCATTATGCTCATGGACAGGCCCACCCGGGGCCAGGTTACAATCGATGGGCAGGACTTGGCCGCAGTGCGTTCTCGCGGAATTCCCAAGCATCGCCGTAATATCGGCGTTGTGTTCCAGAATCATAGCCTCCTTTTCGATCGAACTGTGTTCGACAACGTTGCTCTGCCCCTGATTATCGCCGGCTATGAACATCGCGAGATTGGCAGGCGAGTGCGCGCTGCGCTGGATAAAGTGGGCTTGCTAAGTCGAGAGTGGGCCATGCCCCGAGCGCTGTCCGGTGGCGAGCAGCAGCGCGTGGGTATTGCGCGGGCGGTCGTCGGCAAACCTAAAATACTATTGGCGGATGAGCCGACCGGAAACCTCGATCCGGCGCTGTCCGCGGAAATAATGAACCTGTTCGAGCAGTTTAATCAGGTGGGCGTTACGGTACTAATTGCCAGCCATGACCTGATACTGATTTCCCGCTTGCAGCACCGTATTATTACGTTGCGCCAGGGGTGTCTGGTCAGTGGTGGCACATCGTGAAGCGTCGCCAGGATTCGTCGCGGCGCAAGGTGACTGCGCGCTCCAGTCAAACGGGCTTATTGAATCAACTCAGCGCCTGGATGCAGCATCACCGCCTTTCCGCCGCGGATAGTTTAGTACGGGTCCTTGAGAATCTGGGCGGCAGCCTGCTGACATGGTTGGTCATCGGTATTGCGCTCGCCCTACCTGTCGGTTTGAATGTGGCGCTGGATAATGTGAGTCAGGTGAGTGATAGCTGGGAGAATCCCGCTCAAATTTCGCTCTTTCTGCAAAACGGGGTAAGCCGCGAGCGAGTGCAGGAACTCGAGACCGAACTGGCGGCGCTTGAAGGCGTGAGTGAGACGCAATTTATTTCCCGTGAAGAGGCCCTCGAGGAGTTTCGAAATCTCTCTGGTTTCGCTGATGTGCTGGCTAACCTGCAGGAAAATCCATTGCCAAACCTGATTCTGATCACACCTCATGCCACGCTCGATGAGCCCACGGTGTCAGCATTGCGTGTGGAGCTGGAGGCGAGTTCTGACGTGGCGGAGGCGGTGCTGGATATGGAGTGGTTGCAGCGCCTCAATACCCTGATGGAACTCAGCCGCCGCATCGTATTGGCGGTAGGTGGCATGCTAGTGATCGGGGTGCTGTTGATACTGGGCAATACTATACGACTTGCTATCGAAAGCCGCCGGGATGAGATTGTCATCGTGAAACTCGTGGGCGGCAGTAACGGTTTCGTGCGGCGGCCATTTTTGTATACCGGGTTTTGGTACGGCGTTGGCGGGGGTGTGCTGGCGGCAATTCTGGTGTGGGGGGCACTGTGGTTTCTAGAGGAGCCTATCGGTGATCTGGCGTTGCTTTACGAAAGCGCTTTCCACTTGAGCGGATTGGGTGTGATGGGTGCACTCAACCTGGTTATCCTCGGCGGATTACTGGGGCTGGCCGGTGCCTGGCTAGCGGTATCTCGGCATCTGGTTCACATCGAGCCACAATAAACTCCTGAATCGGCTTGCAGCAATTGTGATTAAACCATTGATAAAAAACAAATAAACCTACTATTTCCGTTCCGTACTGAACTTTCTTGAAATTAGCACTCTAACCTATTGAGTGCTAATATTTGCCACCGAGTATTTAAGAGGGTCCAAAAATGACGAAGAGCTTGTTGCCCGTTGACCAGATGGTGCCGGGAGCCAACCTGCCGGCCTATGTGCAGGCGGTTAGCAGTATTCCGATACTCAGCGTGGAGCGTGAACGCGAGTTGGGAGAAGATCTTTTTTATAATCAGAATGTGCAGGCCGCTCGAGAACTGGTGATGTCGCATCTGCGTTTTGTGGTGCACATCGCGCGCAGCTATTCGGGCTATGGTCTGGCTGAGGCGGACCTGATTCAGGAGGGCAATGTAGGCCTGATGAAAGCGGTAAAGCGTTTCAATCCTGAGAAAGGGGTGCGCCTGGTGTCATTTGCAGTGCATTGGATCAAGGCTGAAATGCACGAGTTCATTTTGCGTAATTGGCGGATTGTGAAAGTTGCCACTACCAAGGCGCAACGTAAACTGTTTTTTAATCTGCGCAGCGCGAAAAAAACGATGTCCTGGTTAAGCGCGGATGAGGCGCAGGCCATCGCTGAAGATCTGGGGGTGGCGGTTCATGAAGTGCAGCGTATGGAAGGCCGACTCAGCAGTCGAGACCTCGGCTATGACCAGCCCACGGACGCGGACGATGACGATGCATGGCATGCACCCCAGTACTATCTGGAAGACCTCAGTGCAGATCCCGCGCAGATTCTCGAATCCAGCGATTGGCAGGATAGTAGCGAGACGCAGCTGCACAACGCACTATCCGACCTGGACGAGCGCAGCCGCGATATTTTGTCGCAGCGCTGGTTGGCTGAGAAGAAAGCTACCCTGCACGAGTTGGCTGCGCAATATAGTGTCTCAGCCGAGCGTATCCGTCAGTTGGAGCAGAGCGCTATGGCAAAATTACGAGAGGCTATCGCCGTCTAACTTACCAGCGAGGGAGGCGGGTTAACTGCCTCCCTGTTACAATCTGATCATGGCAAAATTATTCATTACTCTGGCTTCACTCAGCGGCATGCTGGCTGTCATGCTTGGCGCTTTCGGCGCGCATGCGCTCAAAGGCAAGCTGGATGACTATGCGTTGGGCGTTTTTGAAACAGCGGTCCAGTACCACTTCTATCACAGCTTCGCGCTACTGGCAGTGGGTATCCTTGCTCTGAGCCACCCGCACACCGCGCTGCTCAGAAGTAGTGGTTGGTTGTTTCTGCTCGGTATTCTGGTTTTCTCCGGCAGCCTCTATGTCTTGAGCTTTACGGGTGCGCGCTGGTTAGGCGCTATCACGCCATTAGGTGGCCTGGCCTTTATCGCTGGATGGGCTTGCCTGGCTGCCACAGGCTGGAAACTGCTGGACTGATTCGGGCGCACTACTGAGGCACTCCATGACTGATCTCGACAAGAGACAGCGCATACGCAGTTATGTGTTGCGCACGGGTCGCATGACACTGGCGCAGCGCCGTGGATTTGACGAGGGGTGGCAGCACTGGGGCCTCGAGTACAGCCCCGATGAAATAGCATTCGATACGGTCTTTGGCTGCTCCGGCCCCCGTGTACTGGAGATTGGTTTTGGGATGGGTCAATCCCTGGCGGAAATGGCGCGGGCCAGGCCTGATACTAATTTTATTGGCGTTGAGGTACACCGTCCCGGTGTTGGCAGATTACTGCACAGCATTGCCGAGCACGATATCGAGAATATTCGGGTGTATTGCCATGACGCGGTCGAGATCCTGCGAGATTGTGTAACCGATGCATCCCTTGATACTGTGCAGATTTTTTTCCCCGATCCCTGGCATAAAAATCGCCACAATAAGCGCCGCCTGATTCAGCCTGAGTTTGTGGCACTGTTGGTCAGAAAACTGAAGTCAGGTGGGACTTTGCATCTGGCCACTGACTGGGACGATTACGCGCAGCAGATGATGGCGGTGCTGAATGCCGCTGAAGGTCTATTCAATTCCTGCGGTAAAAGCGAGTTTGTCCAGCGACCTGAATACAGGCCGCTGACGAAGTTTGAGATGCGAGGGGAGAAGCTTGGGCACGGCGTATGGGATCTGATCTTCTTGCGGGATTGATCCCTGATTTACAATACTCCTGCACGCTATTGCGAAACACCCACAACATCACGGTACACGATTGCCATCGCTAGCCCCATAAATGGCAGCGTCCAAATTAAACCGATGCCCAATGGTATCGCGCTGATCGCCACGAGAACGGAGCAAATCAGGCTGAGCCCAAAGTACCGGAACCAGCAGGGTGTGAGTGCTTTGCGCGACGCTTCAAGTGCCTCCCATGGCCCCAGGTTTCTGTCCACGACCAGTGGCAGGGTCAGTGTATAGGCAATCAATAAATAGATGCCTGGCAACACTAGCAGAATCAACCCTATAGCAATCATCACCATCATCAACAGGTAGGTTAAAAAAATGGGGATGGTTTTTGGGTAGTAGTCAAATACCATGGAAACCGTGGTAAGAGTACCGACACTGCGTTTTATCGCAATCATGATAACACCCGCCATCAGCGGGTAGGTTACGAAAATTATTATCAACTGCATAATGATGTTCATCATCTCGGAGTCGTGTGCAATGAATCCGCCGGCACCCCCCAGCAGTATGCTGGCCACCATGAAAATAAGTGTTGCGCCACAGTACGTTCCCTTAAAGTCGTTCTTTAAGTGCCAAGCCTCGCTCATCACCCCGGCGATTGTCCAGTTGAGGTTAAGCTCGCGGGGCAGTGCGCCTGCGGGTAGGCTTTCTTCGGGGTGCTGATTATTCCTGTTCTCCGACATTACCTGACTCCATTCATTATTATTGGGTGTAACACCGTTTTAAACTCGCTAAGCATGTGATGTCCAGCTAAGAATCCTGGGATTTCTGGCGGAAAAGAAGAAATAGTAGAGTGTGTTTACTCGCATCTGAACAGCGGCCATCAGGGCGAATCCCCAAAAAATTCGGCAATGACACTATCGAGAAAACGGCGACCTAGATCAGTCGTTTTGACCTGTTCGCTGTCACGTTGCAACAGCCCACGCTGGCAGAGTAACTCTAATTGCGGCGCCCACACGTGCGCATCCAGCCCCGTTCGAGAGGTGAACCGAGGCAGGGTAAACCCGTCATTTAGCCGCAGGGCATTCATCATAAACTCGCCGACGATCTCATCGAGTTTCAGTGTACGACGGCTTGCGATAAAGCCCCCTGCCGTTGCCGCCATATAGTTCTGTGGCTGGCGTCGCTTGGCGAAACGTTGAATACGTCCGTCTATAAAAGTGATCTTGCCATGCGCGCCCGCGCCGATACCCAGATAATCCCCAAATGACCAGTAGTTGCTGTTGTGAAGGCAATTGAGGCCAGGTTTGCTGTAGGCAGACACTTCGTATTGCGAATAGCCATTCTTCGCCAGTAGTTGCTCGCCATATTCCTGAATATCCGCCAGCGCATCCTCGACCGGAAGAACTGGTGGACGCTTGTGATATACCGTATTCGGCTCGATGGTGAGTTGATACCAGGAAAGGTGTGCAGGATGGTGGGCGATAGCGGTGAGCAAGTCATTCTCGGCACCGCTCAGGGTTTGCCCTGGAAGTCCATGCATCAAATCCAGGTTAACGTGGTCGAAGCCTGCGCTGTAGGCGAATTCAATTGCAGCATGGGCCTGGTCGCTGGTATGTACTCGCCCCAGTGCCTGAAGATGGGCGTCATTGAAACTCTGGATTCCAAGGGACAAACGGTTGATGCCCGCGTCCTTGAAGGCGGCAAATTTGTCCGCTTCTGCGCTGCCGGGATTGGCCTCCATTGTCGCTTCCAGCGTGGGCGCAAGGTGGACCAGCTCGGCGATCCCGCGCAACAGCAGTCGAATGGCATTGGCCGAAAACAGACTGGGTGTGCCGCCACCAATAAACAGCGTGCCGATGGTTCGTCCTTGTACGTAGTGCAGATCATCTTGCAGGTCCTGTAGCAGAGCGCGAACGTACTGCTTTTCGGGGACACGGCTGATCTCATGCGAATTGAAGTCGCAGTAGGGGCACTTCCGTTCGCACCAGGGTAGGTGGATATACAGCCCCAGCGGAGGCAAATGCATCAGCGTTGACGCAGGGCTTCGAACAGCAAGGCGCTGGCTTTCGCCCGGTGGCTGATGCGATTTTTGGTCTCACGTGGTAGTTGCGCTGAACTGCACTGATATTCCGGCACATAGAACAGCGGGTCGTAACCGAAGCCTTGATCGCCCCTGGGTTCAAACAAGATAACGCCCTCCCAGCTGGCCTGACAGATCAGCGGGGTAGGATCGAGTGCGTGGCGCATGTAAGCCAGTACGCATTGGAACCTGGCGCTGCGCTGCGCCTCGGATATGTTGCCCAGTTCTTGTAACAAGCGCGCGTTGTTGCCTACATCACCGGTGCCTGAATAGCGGGCGGAATAAATGCCCGGTGCACCGTTGAGGTAGTCCACCTCCAGGCCCGAGTCGTCAGCAATCGCGGGTAAACCACTGTGTTCGCACGCTGCCCGCGCTTTGATGATGGCGTTCTCAACAAAGCTCAGGCCGTCTTCGGCGACCTCGGGTACGTTGAAATGCACCTGCGGTGTTAGTGTGACGCCAAGCGGTGCGAGCACTTCTCCCAGCTCCCGCAACTTGCCGGCATTACCGCTGGCAAGTACTACGGTTTGTGTCTGCCTGGGGTCAGCCATCAGTTGGTATAGAGCTGATGCTTAAACTTGAACGTGTAAGTCTGCTGCGCACTGGCAGGTCGGAAATCGACCTCGAAAAAACGCCACTCTTCATTGATGAAAGGAAATTCGGCGATGTAATAAATGGCGTCACCCTCTCGAATCTCCCTGAACTCCAGTGTCTGGTTTTGTATCAGGTCCCAGGTCCGCCCTTGCAACACCATGGCGCGCGCTTCATCACCACCACTGGTCAGCCTCTCGCGTACAGCCAGATTGAGGATGGCGCGTTTTTCGCCGCGGGTAATACCGTAGGCCGCGGCAATGGCCGGTTCCAGAAACGTGGTATTGACGACACTGTAATGCAGCTCGAATGGCCCAAAATTCTCCGACTGTTGTGCCATTGCAGGGCCGGCAAGCAGTGCCAGCCAGAGGAAAGTGATACGAGTGTGGGCCGAGAGAGACATATTATCGAGTAATCCGGTAGATCGCCGTGGAGGCGAAGAGATTGGGCCATTTATTGGATAGCAGGGGCAGATCCCTGGTTTCGCCTACTACTTCCCGCGAGACGATACGAATGCCTTTGACGCGGCACAGGTCTTCAAAGTCAGTGACAGTGCAGAAATGGATGTTCGGTGTGTTGTACCAGGTATACGGCATGAAATTGGATACCGGCATGTGGCCCTGCAGACCCAGCATCAGGCGACACCGCCAATGGCCGAAATTGGGGAAGGTAACGATGCCCTCGCGGCCGATACGCAGCATTTCATCCAGCACCCGCTCAGGGTATTTCACCGCCTGTAGTGCCAGGGCCAGAACGACCGTATCGAAACTCTGGTCAGGGAAGTTGGCCAAGCCCTCGTCCATATTCTGTTCGATGACATTGAGCCCGCGGCAGATGGCAGCGGTAATATATTCCTGGTCAATCTCCAAACCAGTGCCCCGAACCTGCCGCTGATCGCGCAGGAATTCAAGGAAGACGCCATCGCCACAGCCAAGGTCCAATACGCGCGACTCAGGGGCGATCCAACGTTGAATGTGGGACAGATCCAGCCGCATCAGGTCTCGTCTCCTACGCGCAGCATGTAAGCGCGAAACATGTCCAGATAACGCGGAATCGGCATCAGGAACGCATCGTGACCGTCTTTCGCATCTATTTCAGCATAGCTTACGGGTCTGTCTGCAGCGATCAGGGCGTCGACGATTTCGCGAGATCGTTCCGGTGAGAACCGCCAGTCAGTGGAAAACGAGATTACCAGAAAGCTACATTGCGCGTTGCGAAACGCAGCGGCGGGATCGTTGTCGTACTCCAGTGCCAGGTCGAAGTAATCCAGTGCGCGGGTCATCAGGATGTAGGTGTTGGCGTCAAAACTGCCTGAAAACTGATTACCCTGATAACGCAGGTAGCTTTGTACCTGGAACTCGGCGTTGACGACCTCGCCCCTGCCCAGGCTTCCAGAGCGAAGGTCGCGGCCGAACTTGTTGGCCATGGCATCGTCTGACAAATAGGTAATGTGGCCGATCATTCGCGCCAGCGCCAGACCTCGCGCAGGTATGGTATTGCTATCTTGATACCTGCCCTCGATAAAATCCGGATCCGATTCGATCGCCTGGCGGGCCACCTCATTGAAGGCGAGATTCTGGGCGCTGAGTTTTAACGCGGCGGCGATGACGATGCAGTGCCGGATACGTTGGGGGAACTCCAGCGACCAGCGCATGGCCTGCATACCACCAAGGCTGCCGCCAATTACCGCTGCCCAGCATTCGATCTCAAGGTAATCTGCCAGACGGGCCTGGCTGTGCACCCAGTCACTTGTGCGCAGGGGGGGGAAATCCGGTCCCCAGATTTTTCCAGTTGCGGGATTGATGGAACTTGGGCCGGTGGAGCCGTGGCAGCCCCCCAGGTTGTTGAGGCACACCACAAAGAACCGATTCGTATCAATGGGTTTCCCCGGGCCGATGCACTCGTCCCACCATCCCGGTTTTTTATCCTCTGTACTGTGGTAGCCCGCTGCGTGATGGTTCCCGCTGAGAGCGTGGCAAATCAGCACAGCATTGGAATGTCGCTCATTGAGCTCACCGTAGGTTTCGTACACCAATTCAAAATTCTGTAAATCGCGGCCGCAGGTCAAGCGTAGCGGCTCGTCGAAATGAGCGACCTGTGGTGTGACAATGCCGACCGAATTCTGGGGGTTCATTGCGTTAGCTCAACCAGGGTGCGAATCCTAGTACGCCCACTGCTGCTGCCATATGCTGAAGTACAATCTGGGCGATATTAATCAGAATAAAAGCGAGTATGGGTGAAAAATCCAGCCCGCCCATCGGCGGCAGTATTTTTCGGACAGGGGCCATCAGCGGCTCAGTGATCTGGTACAGCAGAAAGATCGCGGGATGACGACTGCCCTGGGCGACCCAGCTCAGAATGATCATGGCCAGCAGCGCAAAGAAGTACATTTGCACCAACAGCGCCACTACGCCCAGCAGGCCCCCAAGAATGAGTGGTACCGCCGCGGGAATCGCGCCGAAACGAATTAGAAAAATGGCGGCAATACCTGCGATCTGCAGCAGCACGGCCAGTAAAAGGGTCGCGACATCAACGCCGCCATAGCCGGGAATGATACGCCGAACAGGGACTACCAGCGGATTGGTAATCTTCACCACGAATTGGGAGAAAGGATTATAAAAATCCGCGCGTACCAGTTGCAGTAGAAAGCGCAACAATATCGCGATCAGGTACAGGCTGAGTAACGTTTGAATCACATAAATTAGAACTGCATAAAAGGCGCTCATTGTTACTTATCTCTCCCAACCCATCTCTGTGGACATTTCGACCGCCCGGTCAGCGGCGGCCCGCATAGCTTTGGCTACGACATCCCGCAAGCCATCTTCTTCAAAGCTCAGAATGGCGCGTTCGGTGGTGCCACCTGGGCTGGTCACCCTGCGTCGCAACTCCGCCAGATCAACGTCGCTCTCCAGCGCCATACGCGCAGCGCCCAACCCCGTCTGCGTTGCGAGCAGGGTGGCGATATCCCGACTCAGGCCCAGTGCGACGCCTGCGTCGACAATCGCCTCGGTTAACAGAAAGAAGTACGCCGGTCCGCTGCCGGACAGCGCTGTAATGGCATCCAATTCCGGCTCCGAGTTCACCCAGCAGGTGATGCCCACGGCGGATAAAACACGTTGTGCAAACTCGCGCTGTTGCGCGATGGTGTTGTTGTTTGCAAACAGGCCGCTAGCGCCACACCCTACCAGTGCCGGTGTATTGGGCATACAGCGCACTATCGCGGCATCGGGTCCGAGCCGCGCCTGCAGACTGGCAATGGTCACCCCTGCTGCGATAGAGATTACCAGCGAGTGATTCGATTGTACGGCTGCTGCGATACTGCCGGCCGCATCGGCCATAACCTGTGGTTTGACCGCGAGGATAATAATGTCTGCAGCTGCCACGGCGGCGGCGTTGTCATTGAAAACCGCCACCGGGGCGATAGTGCGCAATCGTTCTAGGCTGGCAGGGAAAGGATCCGCCGCACTGATGTAGTCCGCGGGGTGGCCGCTCTCAATCAGGCCGCCGATAATACTGCTGGCCATATTACCAGCGCCGACAAAAGCGATGCGCGGTAGATGCGAGTGTCCGTCTGCCATAGGGTTACCAAGGATAAAATAGTGATCTAGTATACACGCCGCGCGACGTCAAAATCACCTGTTGCGCGTGCCGAAAATGGCTGTGCCTAATCGGATCATGGTGGCACCCTCCATGATGGCTGTATCCATATCCGCTGACATGCCCATAGACAGTGTATCGATACCGGGGTCGAGTAGCTGCAGTTGCGCCAGCGCATCGCGCATCTGGCGAAACGCCGCTTGCAGTTGCTGGCTGTCGGCTTCGGCCGCCGGCACTGCCATCAGGCCGCGCAGCTTGAGGTACGGCAGTTCAAGGACCGCGTGGGCCAGCTGCGGCAGTTCTTTGAGGCTTACTCCGGATTTGCTGACTTCGCCAGAAATATTGACCTGAAGACAGACCTGCAGGGGTGGTAGCTCGGGTGGGCGCTGTTCGCTGAGGCGTTTGGCGATTTTGGCGCGATCGATGCTGTGTACCCAGTCGAAATGTGTGGCAATGCCAGCCGTCTTATTGGATTGAATGGGACCGATAAAATGCCAGACTAGAGGCAGGTCCTCCAATTCACCCATTTTTTGCAGGGCTTCCTGCAGGTAACTTTCTCCGAAATCTGTCAGGCCACACGCATGGGCTGCCCGTACGTCCTGAGAGGGTCGGGTCTTGCTTGCAGCTACAAGCAGAACAGCACCATTGCTGTACTGACTTTTTTCAGCGACGCGCCTTACCCTTTGGAGCAGCTTTGCTATATTCTTGGTGAGCACTTGTTCGTTCATAGCGCGAATGTTAGCGGATTTGAGGCCGGGGCGACACGACAATAATATGACGTGGCGGAGACTTGCTGCCACGAGAATCATGCTGGTCGAGGAGCAGTCGATGCACAGCGTTGACAGGGGAGAATACAGAGAATGGATATAACGGAATTATTGGCTTTTAGTGCCAAGCAGGGAGCGTCTGATTTACACCTTTCGGCGGGATTGCCCCCAATGATTCGTGTAGACGGTGATATTCGCCGTATCAACTTACCACCGATGGAGCACAGGCAGGTCCACGAGCTTATCTACGACATCATGAATGATAAGCAGCGCAAGGATTACGAGGAGTTTCTTGAGACCGACTTTTCCTTTGAAGTACCGGGCGTGGCCCGTTTTCGTGTCAATGCCTTCAATCAGAATCGCGGCGCAGGGGGTGTCTTTCGTACCATTCCGTCCAAGGTGTTGACGATGGAAGACCTTGGCATGGGTAAGGTCTTTCGCGATATATCGATGATGCCGCGTGGCCTAGTGCTTGTAACCGGCCCGACCGGCTCCGGCAAATCGACCACTTTGGCGGCCATGGTCGATTTTATTAATGACAACAAATACGAGCATATTCTCACTATTGAGGATCCCATTGAATTTGTGCACGAGAGCAAGAAATGCCTTGTCAACCAGCGCGAAGTGCATCGCGATACTCTGGGATTTTCCGAGGCACTGCGCTCGGCCTTGCGAGAGGATCCCGACATCATTCTGGTGGGCGAGTTGCGCGATCTTGAGACCATACGGCTGGCGCTGACGGCTGCGGAAACCGGGCACCTGGTATTCGGCACGCTGCACACCACCTCTGCGGCTAAGACGATAGACAGGGTCATCGACGTATTCCCGGCAGCGGAAAAGTCCATGGTGCGTTCAATGTTGTCGGAATCGTTGCAGGCGGTTGTGTCGCAGACCCTACTCAAGCGTGCCACAGGTGGGCGGGTAGCCGCGCACGAGATCATGCGCGGTACCTCGGCCATACGTAATTTGATCCGCGAGGATAAAGTAGCGCAAATGTACTCCGCCATACAGACTGGCCACGCTCTGGGTATGCAGACCATGGATCAGTGCCTTGAGGAGATGGTTGGGAAACGCACGATCACGAAAGAGGTAGCGCGTGAAAAAGCCAGGATGCCAGAAAATTTCTAGGCTTTTACCGCGTCGCGCAATCCCAGAGAAGGACAGCCAGTATGAATATCGATAGCTTGCTGCAGAGGATGGTGAAGGAAGGCGCCTCTGATGGATTTGTAACCGCAAACTCCCCGCTCTGTATCAAGGTGGATGGCGAGATATACCCGATCAGCGAAAAAAAGGTAACCGAGGAGGAGGCGCGGGAAATGGTGTTATCGACCATGCGACAGGATCAGCAGATCGATTTTCGCAAACACCACGAGTGCAATTACGCGCTGAGTACCGAAGATCTTGGTCGTTTTCGCGCTAGCGCCTTCGTCCAACGCGGTAAATGTGGTCTGGTGGTGCGCCGTATTCAAACGGTGATCCCTACTATTGACGAGTTGGGTCTACCTCCCATTATTAAAGAACTTGCCATGACCAAGCGCGGGCTGGTGATTTTTGTGGGTGCCACGGGTACGGGTAAATCCACGTCCTTGGCCTCCATGGTGGATTACCGCAACCATAATAGCCGTGGCCACATCATCAGTATTGAAGATCCTATTGAGTTCATGCATGAGCACGCGGGCTGTATTGTCACTCAGCGTGAAGTGGGTATGGACACCGAGTCGTTCGATGTGGCGCTGAAAAACACCTTGCGCCAGGCTCCTGATGTCATAATGATCGGAGAGGTGCGTACCGCTGAAACCATGCGGCAGGCACTGACCTTTGCCGAGACCGGCCACCTGTGCCTGTGCACCCTCCACGCAAACAACGCCAACCAGGCACTGGATCGAATACAGAGTTTCTTTCCGGCCGATTTGCACAATCAGGTATGGATGGATCTTTCCCTGAACCTGAAGTCTATGGTGGCCCAGCAGTTGCTGCCGCGTAAGGACGGTAAGGGGCGTACGCCGGTTGTGGAGGTGTTACTCAACACGCCTCTGGTCGCGGAGTATATTCGCAAGGGTGAGGTCCACCTGATCAAGGATTTGATGTCCAAGTCAACAGAGCTTGGCATGCAGACGCTCGATAAATCGCTGGTGAAAGCTTATCGTGAAAATCTGATCGCCAAGGAAGAGGCAATACGTTTTGCCGACTCGGCCAACGATGTGCGTCTGCAAATCAAAATGCTCGACAGGAATGAGTTGGGGTCAGGCGATGGTCTGGCACTCGCGCACAGTGAGCCCGATCAGGGCGGCCATTTCCACGGACGCTAGCGCCGTTTGTTCGGTACTAGGTATTCTCGGCAAGCCAGGTTCGCAGGATAAGCTCAGCGGCAAGACTGTCCACGGGCTGGCGTTTAAAGTCCCCTCTGTGTCCACGCTCGCGACTTTCGTATTTCGCTTCAAAGCTGCTCAGCCTTTCATCGACCATTGCCACTTCAAGGCCAAGCCTCCCGTGTAGGCGGCGTGAGAACTTGGCGGCCAGTGCCCCCAATTCGCTGGCAGTACCGTCCATGTTCAAGGGGTCGCCCACCACCAGTAGATCAGGGCGCCATTCAGCAACCAGGCTTTCCAGCACACGCCACTCGGGTGAGCCGTGTTTTGCCTGGAGTATGGGCAGCGGCGTAGTGATGCCCAGCAGGCAGTTGCCGGTGGCCACACCGATCTGACGCAGGCCAAAATCGAAGGCCATCACTGTAAGAGGGGGTTTCTTCATACGGGATGACTGGACCGGTCGCGCACTCAGGCGTGTCCCGCTTGACCCGATATCAGGTTCATATCGATACCCAACTGAGCAGCCGCAGCCCCCAGGCGTTGGTCGGCAGGTGTGGAGAAAATAACGTCACCGCTACCCGGTAGGGTTAGCCAGCTATTGTTTGCGAGTTCCTGTTCCAGTTGTCCTGCGCCCCAGCCGGCGTAGCCCAGAGCGATCAAGTGATCGCGTGGCCCTTCGCCGATCGCGATGGCGCGCAAAATATCGCGAGACGTCGTCAAGGTGATTTCGGTGGTGACTTTCAGGCTTGCTTCCCAGCTTTTATCGCAATGGCGATGCAATACGAATCCGTGATCCATTTGTACCGGCCCTCCGGCCATCACCAATTCAGAGGAAAAGTCACCTCCTGCCTGAATTTGTAAGTATTTAAATATTTCGCTTACCGACAGATCCAGTGGGCGGTTGATAACGATGCCCATGGCGCCGCTTTCACCGTGTTCGCAAATATAGGTAATGCTCTGCGAAAAAATACCCTGTGTCAGGCAAGGCATCGCCAGCAGAAAGTGATCCCGCAGGCAGTCGCCAGTTTTCGCAGTACGCACGGATTGTTTTCCGGTCATGAGGGCACAGATCTCTTTACTAAAAAAGTAGAGTGGGGAGTTCGCCGACTCCTAGGGTGAGCTTAGCTGGTTTTCTTGAAAATACCATGTGCGAACAATTTCGAGTTTGTCTGTTGTGGCCCTCAGTTCTGGCGGGAATGGTGAATACGGTGCAGCCATACGCACGATTTTGATGGCGGCCTCGTCCAGTACGGCGTAGCCCGAGGAAGACAAAATTTGTATGTCCTCCAGACTGCCGTCATTGCTGATGATCACGAGCATACGCAATTCTCCATAGAGGCCATAGCGAATTGAAGCTTGCGGATAGTACTGGTTCCCCACGGCTTCCAGTCGTTTGCGCCAATCCAGCAGGTAGGCTGCATCAACCGATTGCTTAGCCGAGGCTGGGGTGAGGCGCCTAATCCGAGGCTGGTCGGCATCTGCTCGGTTCTCTTCATCCAGTTCTGCCTTCAAGCTGGCAATTTCCCGGTTGATTCTATCCACCTCGAGGCTGACTCCGTCCAGACTGGTGTGTTGGGTCGGCGCATCAGTCAGCTGCGCAGATACCTTGCGATCAGCCATGCCGGCGGTAGTGAGTGCATCGTGTTGCAGCGCGGTTTGCTGTTGCGACTGTTGCATCCGGGCCTGCTGTTCTGAGGGGCGATCGGACTGCAGCGGATTGTTAGTACTGAGCTGGTTCATTCGGGCTTCGTTGCCGCTGCCGATCTGGTTGGCCTGCGCGATATTGCTGGCGTCCTCCGGTGCCACATTGCTTGGCCGCGTGGCGAGCGTGACTTCGATTTGCGGGCTGACGTAAGGCGTAGACACGCTGGCGTTGAAAGAGACAGCAAGAATCACCAATGCGTGTGCCGCGATTGCCACTAGCATGGCATTGCGAAATCGCGTGTCGTTAGCGTTGGCTGTAGCCAGATAAACCATGGGCTGGTTAGCGCCTTTTCTGTAGCGCCTCGGCGATACAATCCATCAGTTGTCCGCCGATGTCTAGATCATAAGCAGCGTCAATTTCTCGAATGCAGGTGGGACTGGTGACGTTGATCTCGGTGAGATAATCGCCAATCACATCCAGACCGACGAACATCAGGCCTTTTTCGCGCAAACTCGGCCCGACCTGGGCTGCGATCCATTGATCTCGCTCAGTCAGAGGCTGCGGCCTCCCGGTCCCGCCTGCAGCGAGGTTGCCACGTGTTTCACCCGCCAGAGGTACGCGCGCGAGGCAGTAGGGCACGGGCTCGCCATTAATCATCAGAATGCGTTTATCGCCTTTTTTAATCTGTGGAATAAATTGCTGTGCCATGATGGTCTGGCTGCCGTGGAGCGTCAGCATCTCCAGAATCACACTGACATTAGGATCGTCCTGCTTCACTCTGAATATGGCACTGCCGCCCATACCGTCCAGCGGCTTATAGATCGCGTCGCCGTGCTGCTGGTGGAACGCCTTGAGGCGCTGCATGTCTGCACTGACGAGCACCGGAGGGCAGCACTGTGGGAACTGTGTGGCAAATACTTTTTCATTGCAGTCACGCAGGCTCTGGCAGCGGTTGACGATCAGCGTACCCTTGCGTTCTGTCGCTTCCAGGATATACGTGCTGTAGATGTATTCGTTGTCAAAGGGGGGATCCTTGCGCATAAGGATTACGTCGAGTTGATCGAGATCCTCGTCCTGCGCCTCGGCCACCGAGAACCAGTTCTGCGGATCTCGCCGCACCGTCAATTGCGCCATGCGTGCACGGGCAACGCCCTGCTCCAGAAAGAGATCACCCTGTTCCATATAGAACAACTGCCAGCCGCGGTCCTGCGCTGCCCAGAGCATAGCCAGTGTGGTGTCCTTCTTGTAGCTGATAGTAGCGATGGCATCCATTACCACGCCAAGCTTGATGGTCATTGTGTTCGTTCTCCTACCTCCTGGGCCTGTTAACTTACGCAAAGGCGATCGCCGGCGCAAGCGCTGGGCCTCTGAAAACGTGTGACGTTCAAACGTTAAAGTATTCTAAAATGGTGACCTGATTAGCAGCTGTATTAACAACAATAAGGGGGGCTCACGCGTCCTGTTTCACGTCGACAGTTTATTCGGCGCTCATCACTGGTCACCACTGCCGCCGCCGTGACGCCCGGGGATGGCCTGTTTTAACGCGTTCCCGGCGATAATGTTGATGCCATCTTTGGGGCCTGTGTGAGAGGTGGCCCACTGGTGTAAGACGGGGTGTTGATCCAGCCACAGCGAGGCGTCTTTAATCAGGTATTCCCGCAGATCAATTACGATGATATGGACAAGATTTACTATTCTCGTGTCATCGCACAGATTGCTGCTGGATGGATACCGGATGATATTCTGGCTAGCAAAAACTATGCCGCTCACCGAGCGTTTATACGCGATGCTATGGTGGTAGGATTCGAGGTGAGCCAGCCCTACTCGGGGTTTGACTGGGAAATTATCCACGAGGAAATCAATGGCAGCGTGCCGGCCGCTGCCAGTATCAGTAAGTACATTTATGGCTGTAACCGTAGCGCCGCAGCGGTAAACCCCGCGCCGACCTTATTGATGGTTTGGCCCAGAGCGTATGTGCGCGGATGAATCAGTTGCTCAAGCGCTCAGATCTGGACGACGACGTGGGGGTGGCGATCCTCGATCTGCGGGCCGAAGCGCTGGACTCGCTGGACCGAGCGGCCGCCGCATTTGATGATTACCAGTCTCGCAACATGATTCTGGCGCGAAGATTCGCACCGCGCATGGCGCGCGAGGTGTCCGAACGCTATGTGGGCCAGGCAAGCTGACTGGCTAATTCGTTGTCCACCCAGCCACAAGCCGCATGGCAAGTAACCGCCGGCCCTGACGAGGCTGGCGACAAGGCTGGGTGTAGACATGTTTTTCTGCTGAGCTTTCCGCGCTCGGGTACCACCTTACTGGAGAAGGTGCTGAGTTGTCACAGTGAGGTGTTGGCGTTGGAGGAAGTCGACCTGTTGAGCGACATTGCCGGTGAATGGTTATCCAGCGATGAGAGGATTAATGCATTGGCTCAGCTCACGCCGGAGCAAGCGGCAGATTATCGGGCACTCTGCTGGCAGCGGGTGAGAGAGGCTACCGGCGCTGAGCTAAAGGGCAAAACGCTGCTGGATAAACTTTCGCTCCACACATTGTCGCTGCCGCTTATTGCCAAGTTGTTTCCCCAGGCAAAAGTGCTGTTTGCGCTGCGCGATCCTCGAGATGTTGTTCTGAGCTGCTTTCGCCGGCGATTTCAGATCAACCCGGCAATGTTTGAGCTGCTCGATTTACAGGGCGCGGCACGCTTTTATCATGAGGTGATGACGCTGGCACAGACTTCCCGCGCGCTCCTGCCGATCGATGTGCGTGAGGTGCGCCACGAACAGGTGGTGGAGAACTTTGAGCAGACTATTCGGTCTTTACTCGATTTTATCGGCCTCGAGTGGCAGTCGGCTTTGACGCAGTTTAGCAACAACTTGCCCGCCGACCCTCGTACGCCCAGTGATGTGCAGCTTTGGCGTGGGCTCAATGCGGATGGCCTGGCACAATGGCGCCGCTACAATATGCAGATGATGCCGGTTATGGACACACTCGTGCCCCGGGTGCGGCGTTTCGGGTACTACTAGGCAGGTTGATGCCAGTGTAACGCGCAAAAACCCCTCATCCGCGGAGTTTTTTGTAGATACGGCACTTACTTTTTACGGCGCCGCATTCTTGCCAGACCAAGAAGGCCCAGGCCTACAATGCCCAGTGTGCCAGGCACGGGAACTTGTCCTGGATTGGACGAGCCAAGGGTGACGTCATCAAACGCTATCTGATTGACAGCACCGATCCAGTTTACGGATTTTGCGGTACCGGAAAAGGTAACGCCCGCTGCTACGAACGGACAAAAATCCGCCTTATAGTCGATGGAGCAATTGCTGGGAGTAACACTTAGGTCCAGAGTAGCCAACAGGTTACCGGTGCCGTTCAAGTCATCGAACACCTGCGCCGCGCCACCTTGATTAATCGCTGTATAGAAGAATGAGAGGCCGGTGTTAAAGCCAGCGGCGACATTCATCAAATTTGCAGCACCTGGCTCGAAGTACAGGCTACCTCGCTGTGAATCGGGGTCGCCAAGGCCACCGCGAGAGCCATTTAAGCAGGCGGGTGTCGTTCCAAGTGTAGTCAAGCCGACGGCCAGCGCATTACTTCCGAAGCTGACGCCATAGTTAGTCCCGCTAGTCCCCTGGCTGCTGTTGCCGCCGTTATAGAACTGCTGGATATAAGCGTAATTGCAATCGGTAGCGGGGTACGAAGCGTTAATGTCTTCGAAATTCAACACAATCACAGCGGCCTGCGCTGAGGCCATAGGTAGTGCGGCTGCGACCACGGCAAACAGTAAGTGTCTCTTCATCTTTTCCATTTTGTGTCCCTTCTTAGGGTGCTACTGACTAAAATCGCTGATCGCCTACGTCATTAATTAGTTTGAAGTAGGGCTAACAGATTAAAAGGCAATATTCGTGCCAATATATTAAAACTATAATATTCAAAGACTTATGAAACTGAAAAATACGTATCGTAAATTTAAGTGACAGTGGGCACTTAGAAAAAGGCCAAAAAGGGGCTACCGCAGTGTTCAGGGATAAGGCAACATGGACATCAACGCATTCTGGACAGCCACGCGGCTGAAAATGGTACTCGGCATGAGCGCTTATATTGCAAAGTTAGTGAGTGATTTCAAGGGTGTACAGCCGCTACAGGCACTGCGCTCGGTGCGTGCACTGATCGCAAATCCGGATAATACCGGCGAGGTTTTCAAGATCATACAGGCCTTGAAGGGCGGTAGTATTAATCGAGCGGTGGAGCGGCTCGGGTTCACATCTGAAGGCCGGGCATTGCTGCGCGATAAACCCGATATATTGCCGGTGCTGAGCGATCGTGAGGCACTGCGGGCCATGCCTGAGGGCAGTGTAGGGCGTGCCTATCTCAAGTTTGTTGAGTCACAGTCCCTCAGCGCAGATGGTCTGGTAGCGGCGAGTGAGGAGGCGCCTCGCGGGGTTGGATTAAACCCGGATGAGCGTTGGCTGGGTAATCGTCTGCGCGACATACACGACCTGCAGCACGTTATGTGTGGCTACGGTCGCGACACACTCGGTGAACTGTGCTTGCTGTCATTCATGGTGACGCAGACGCCCAATCGCGGCATCGCATTTATTATTTTCATGGCCAGACGGCAAGCCCGTCAGCAGACCCAGCTGTTTTCCGTGGATGACTGCATCGCGGAAGGCCGGCGCATCGGCGAGGGTGCAACGTGGTTCGCCACTGTCAAATGGGAGGAGCGTTTGGCCGAGCCGCTGGATCGTATGCGCAGCGAGCTGGGCATCTTGAAACCAACGGTTTATCGGGATGCGCTTGATCGGTTTGTGAATGTTGCGGCTGCGGCCTAGTGTTGTGGTAAAAACTCGCCCCGAGTTTTTACTTACGACTCTTTAGCACAGGGCCAGCGCGCTATCAGTGCGCGAAATACGGCGTCGATTGAGGCCTGAAGGTTGTCCTGCATAAAATCGCCAAATACCTCGACCCTCTGAAGGTGGGTCGTGCCGGCAGGTGCGCCGCTTCGTCTGGTTCATAGCGTATCCCGTGGTAACACCTGAATCGGCGCGATGGCCGCCACGATACGACAAGCAGGATCGATGGCGGGTGATGGGATACGAACTTTTAGTGTGTGCTCAGCTCCAGTGTAGATAGGGCGACACAGGGACGTCAAATTGACTTAGAATGGCTGCTCGATAAGCGTTAATACGTTCTGGAGAGCGATGTGAGTGTTGCAGGTATCTATTTTGCCCTGGCGCTGTCGAGTGCCATTTGCGTTGTCACTGCTATCGTGCGGGCGCGGCGTATTTACTGGATGGTGCCCATTTATTTTCTTCTCGCCTGGCTGTGCGGGGAATTGGCCCTGATTCATTTGATCTGGCAGGTATCCCTAACGGCATTACTGGGATTCTTTGGTGTACTTGGGGATCCGTTGGCGCAAGCCGGGCTGGGTTTTTTCGCCTTATCCTGGTTGGGGTTGATCTATCTCCACTGCCAGTCTATGGATACGCCCTTCCATCTGCGGCCAGCATTGCAGCGCGCGCTGGGGGCCGACTATCGGTCGGACATCCCCGCAGATCGGCGGTTGCTGCTTTGCGATGACATTCGCACACGCGACTGGCTGCGGCCTTTTCATTTCAAGCGTGATGGCGTGCAACTGCGTAGTAATATCGCCTATTCGGAATTGGGTAAGCGCAACTTGCTGGATATCTATCTACCCGACGAGCCGCGCGAGGGTGGCTTTCCCGTTTTGTTACAAGTACACGGTGGCGCGTGGGTTATCGGTGAGAAGGAGCAGCAGGCCAAGCCACTGATGTATCACATGGCGCAGCGCGGCTGGTTGTGCGTGGCGATCAATTACCGTCTGAGCCCCACGTCCGCATTTCCCGCGCATATTATTGATGTGAAGAAAGCGATCGCCTGGATCAGGAAGCACATAGAGGAGTACGGTGGAAACCCGGACTTCATCGCTATTACTGGTGGCTCAGCCGGTGGCCACCTCAGTTCGCTGGCTGCGCTGACCGCCAATCGTGCGGAATGGCAACCCGGGTTTGAAGACGTCGACACCACGGTGCAGGCTGCGGTGCCCATCTACGGTGTGTACGATTTTCGCGATCGCCATCATATCCGTCATTCGATGCCCATGGATCGCCTGATCGCTGACAAGGTTTTACAGTGCTCGCACGATGACAATCCAGAACTGTGGGATAGCGGTTCACCGCTAAGCCATGTCTGCGCGGATGCCCCTCCGACGTTTGTAATTCAGGGCGCGCACGATACTCTGGTTTGGGTAGAGGAGGCGCGGGTGTTTGTCGATGCGCTGCAGAGCGTATCGACGCAACCGGTGGCCTACGTCGAACTGCCCGGCGCGCAGCATGCTTTTGAGGTGTTTCATTCGGTACGTACCGACCACGTGGTGAATGCGGTAGGCCATTTCCTCGAATGGACGCACGCCCAGTGGCTGCGCAAGTAGCAGGCACTATTGCAGTGTCATATCACCCCAATAAGCCTGCAGAATTGCTATAGCGGCGAGTGGCGCGGTCTCGGTGCGCAGTACGCGCGGCCCCAATTGCAGAGCAGCGTATCCGGCCTGTGCTGCTGTGTTGATTTCGCCCCCACTCAGGCCGCCTTCCGGACCAATCAACAACGCAATACTGGCCGGTGTTCCACTCGTCAGGTCGATGTTATCAGCCCGGTGATGCAGCACGAATTTTCGCTCCGCGATCGTCGATGCCAGCCAGTGCGCCTGCGATTGTAAGGTGTGAATAAGCGGTGGCTGGTTGCGGCCGCATTGCTCGCAGGCACTGATTGCGATCTGCTGCCAGTGCTGAATTTTTTTCGCGGCCCTGTCACCTGACAGTTTTACCCTGGTGTGCTCTGTCAGCAGCGGTGTCAGTGTGGTCACTCCCAGTTCAGTAGCTTTCTGTACGATCCAATCCATGCGCTCCCCACGAGAGACGGCGATACCGAGATGGATAGCCAGCGGAGACTCATTTTCGTGGAGTAACTGTTCTCCGGTCACTACCCGAACCTGTTTCTTGTCAACGGCGGTAATTTCGCTCGGGTATTCACCACCGCGGCCATCGAACAGTGTCAGGGTGTCACCGACCCCCAGTCGCAGAACGCGTGCCAGATGGCGGCTGGGTTCAGGTTCCAGTGCAACCGCTGAATGGGTGCTGAGCTGTTGGGAGGTATAGATACGGGTTATGCGCATGACGATATTGACGGGATTGGAGGCCCTGGGCTACAGGCCCAGGTTGCTATAGATTTCTCGAGTGGGCTCCACCTGGTTCATGGTGTAAAAATGAATACCCGGGGCACCGCTGTCCAGCAGTGTCTGGCACAGCTGTGTGACCACCTCTATGCCGAACTTTCTGATGCTGTCCTGATCGTCGCCAAACGCCTCTATGCGCTGGCAAATCCAGCGAGGTATTTCCGCGCCACAATTGCGCGAGAAACGCTGCAGGTTCGTGAGGTTGGTAATCGGCATGATGCCGGCGTAAATGGGTTTGTCGATACCGCTTGCCGCGCACTGATCCAGAAAGTAGAAGTAGCCTTCCACGTTGTAGAAATACTGGGTGATGGCGCTATCGGCGCCGGCATCGAACTTGGCTTTCAGGAAGTGTATATCACGGTCATAGCTTTTGGCCTCCGGATGGGTCTCCGGGTAGGCCGCAACTACGATCTCGAAGTGATCGCCGCTGCGCTTGCGCACAAACTCCACCAGTTCATTGGCATACACTAGCTGTGACGCACCGCCCATCCCCGAGGGGATATCGCCGCGCAGTGCAATCAGCCGTTTGATGCCTTTGTTCTGGTAAGTTTCAAGCAGAGTCGCCACAACGTTTTCATCATCTCCACCAAAGCTGAGGTGAGGAGCAACATCGATGTTGGCTTCCTTGAGCGCCGCCACGACCGCAAGGGTGGAGTCGCG
The DNA here is from genome assembly GCA_963934845.1 of uncultured Halioglobus sp. Taxonomy (GTDB): domain Bacteria; phylum Pseudomonadota; class Gammaproteobacteria; order Pseudomonadales; family Halieaceae; genus Marimicrobium. Next base: position 36,887 of record CAWWAG010000009.1, read on the forward strand.
GGTGCTACCGCCTGCGCCATAGGTCACCGAGAAAAACTCGGGCCCCAGGGCATTCAGGGCGGGAGCCACCTCGTCCAACAATTTGCTGGTACCTGCCTCGGTTTTGGGCGGGAAAAATTCGCAGCTGATGTGCTGTTTCTGCACGGACATCGATAAAAGTCCCTTAGTACTTGTAGCTGTCGGGCTTGTAGGGGCCATCCAGGCTGACTTTGATGTAATCGGCCTGCTCCGGTGTGAGGCGCGTCAGTACCGCGCCGAAACCACCAATCATGTGCGCAGCGACCTCCTCGTCCAGTTTCTTCGGCAGTACTTCTACCGAGAGTGCGGACTGCTTCATGTTGGGCTCCAGGTCAGCGAACTTACGCTCGTATAGGTAGATCTGTGCCAGCACCTGGTTGGCGAATGACCCGTCCATGATGCGCGATGGGTGACCTGTAGCGTTTCCCAGATTGACCAGCCGGCCCTCGGACAGCAGGATCAGGTAGTCGTTAGCGGCTTTGTCGCGATAGACCTTGTGTACCTGTGGCTTCACCTCTTCCCACTCCCAGTTACGGCGCATAAACGCGGTATCAATCTCGTTGTCGAAGTGACCAATGTTACACACCACGGAATTGGCTTTCAGCGCCTTCAACATGTTCGAGTCACAAACCTTGTAGTTACCAGTGGTCGTTACCAGCAGATCCGTAGTAGACAGCAGAGCGCTGTTAACAGACGACTCGGTACCGTCGTTAACGCCGTCAAGGTACGGTGATACGACCTCAAAACCGTCCATGCAGGCCTGCATCGCGCAGATTGGATCGATTTCGGAGACTTTTACGATCATGCCTTCTTGGCGCAGCGACTGTGCGGAGCCTTTGCCGACATCGCCATAGCCAATAACCAGCGCTTTTTTACCGGCCATCAGGTGATCGGTGCCGCGCTTGATCGCATCGTTGAGACTGTGGCGGCAACCGTATTTGTTGTCGTTCTTGGATTTGGTCACAGAATCGTTGACGTTAATGGCCGGTACTTTCAGCGTACCATGCTCCAACATTTCCTGCAGACGGTGCACGCCGGTGGTGGTCTCTTCAGTGATGCCGTGGATCTTGTCCAACATGGCGGGATACTTGTCGTGTAGCATGCCGGTCAGATCACCCCCGTCATCCAGTATCATGTTGGCATCCCAGGGCTCGCCATCCTTGAGGATGGTCTGTTCCAGGCACCAATCGTACTCTTCTTCTGTCTCACCTTTCCACGCATAAACCGGAATGCCCGCTGCAGCGATCGCAGCCGCAGCGTGATCCTGCGTTGAAAAAATATTGCAGGATGACCAGCGGACTTCTGCGCCAAGTAGAGTCAGCGTTTCTATCAGCACGCCAGTCTGGATGGTCATGTGTATGCAGCCGATAATCCTGGCATCCCTGAGGGGTTTGCTGGCGGAGTATTTCTCGCGCATGGCCATCAGTGCCGGCATTTCGCTTTCCGCGATGTCCAGTTCACGCCGACCCCACTGAGCCAGCGCGATATCGGCGACTTTGAAATCTTCTCTCTGCTGTAACGTTTCTGCTTTGCTCATTGTTTTTTCCTCTGGGCCGTAGCCCGTTTCATTCTAATGTTAACTCAAGTGAATCGTCGTCCCGGCAATGTTCAGGCTCGGTTCACGGCGTGCCCCTTAAACCCCGGGGCTCACGACAAGACGGCACTGCGTCGCGCCGACCTGAAGTACTAAATTTAGCGAGCTGCCTTCTTCAGCGCTTTTGCTTTATCCTTCTTCTCCCAGGTAAAATCCTTGTCCTCCCGCCCGAAATGTCCATAAGCAGCAGTTTTGCGATAGATAGGACGCTTCAGGTTGAGCATCGCAATAAGGCCTTTGGGACGCAAGTCAAATTGATGGCGTACCAGCTCCGCGATAGCGTCATCAGAAATTTTGCCAGTGCCAAACGTGTCGATGGAGATAGAGGTAGGCTCGGCCACACCAATTGCGTAGGACACCTGAATTTCGCAGCGATCTGCGAGGCCCGCTGCGACGATATTTTTGGCCACATAACGTCCCGCGTAAGCTGCAGAGCGGTCAACCTTGGAAGGATCCTTGCCGGAAAACGCACCGCCCCCGTGGCGTGCCATGCCGCCATAGGTATCCACGATGATCTTGCGCCCGGTCAGGCCGCAGTCGCCCACCGGGCCGCCAATGATGAACTGGCCCGTAGGGTTGATGTGGTACTTGGTGGCTTTGTGTAACCACTCTGCAGGCAGCACATCCTTAATGATATGCTTCAGGACTTGCTTGTGAATTTCCTTCTGGCTGACGCCTTCATTGTGTTGTGTTGACAGTACAACCGCGTCGATTGCGACTGGCTTGCCGTTTTCGTAACGCAGGGTGACCTGGCTTTTGGCGTCGGGGCGCAGCCAGGGGAGTGTGCCATTTTTGCGCAGCTCGGCCTGGCGTTCTACCAGACGGTGCGCGTAGTAAATAGGCGCGGGCATCAGTACGTCGGTCTCGTTGGTGGCATAGCCAAACATAAGGCCCTGGTCGCCAGCGCCCTGTTCGTGATCTTTACTCTCATCTACTCCCATGGCGATATCCGGAGACTGGTTCCCGATCGCGTTCAGTACGGCGCAGGAGGCGCCATCAAAGCCCACATCGGAGCTGTTGTAGCCGATATCAAGGATGGTCTGGCGGATGGTGTCTTCCAGATCCATATTGGCTGACGTGGCAACCTCACCTGCAACGATGGTCATCCCTGTTTTGACCATGGTCTCAACGGCTACTCTCGCGTTCTTATCCTTTTTCAGGATGTAGTCCAGAATCGCATCGGAAATCTGGTCAGCCATTTTATCGGGGTGCCCTTCGGACACGGACTCAGAGGTGAAAAGTTTGTATTCGCTCATAGCTTTATCCTTATCATAGAAAATTATCAGGCACGGCCAAACAAACGCACCTGTACTTGAAAACCGTTACGTTGCGCCAGATACTCACTGGCTATTTCCGTCAGCCCGGCATTCTGAGCCCATTGCGCCAGCTCCTGAGGGTCGAAACCCAGCCATAAATCACCACAATTTTCCCGCGCCCAGCCCTGATCGTGGTTGCACAGCTCGGTAACCAGTACCACGCCATTGGGCGCGAGTAATGCGGCCACATCCTGAAGCATGTCTCCGGGTATGGGAGTGTGGTGCAGCACCATATTGATGACGACGCAATCAGCTCGGAGTCCCTGCAATTGCTTGCCGCGGGTGTCATCGAGGATGAAATCGACATTGTCTAGTTTGGCTGCAGCGGTCTTTTTGCGGGCCTGCTCCAGCATACCGGGTGCATTGTCCAACGCCACTACGTGCTCAAACAGAGACGCCAGTTCCAGTAAAAAAGAACCATCACCCGGCCCTACTTCCAGCACGGTGTGGCGGCGCTCCAGCGGTGCGTCTGCCAGTACCTGGGCCACCACGTCGGCGTACTGTCCGTAATTGGCGATTAAATCCTGTTGCTGGTGGAATTTGTGGGCGTTGTGCCGGAAAAAGTTGCTGGAGTTTTCTTCGCGCAGCCGATGTAGGATCGTCAGCCTGCTCTGAATAACCTCTGGCAAGTCGATGGTATCCGCGGACTCGAAAATACTGTGCTGCAGGGCTTCCAGGTTGGGGTGTTGCCCCAGTTCGCTGCGGCGATAGAAAATGGAGTTTGCCTCGCGTCGCGCAGCCACCAGGCCCGCGTTGGCTAGTACCTTCAGGTGGTGGCTGAGAGCGGGCTGGCGAATATCGAAGATAGAGCACAGTTCTGATACACCGAAGGAATCTTTACGCAATATCCGTAGGATAAGCAGGCGTAGGGTATCCGCGCTGGCTTTGCAGAGGTTGGTGAGTGCCGTCAGATGTAGCTCAGACTGCGTCTGTTGCGGTATCGGCGTCACCAGATTGACGGTATTTAACAGTGGCATGAAAGGTAGTCTAGCAGGCTATTACACCTATATCAAAATATTTTGATATAGGTGTGTAAACTCCGTCACAACAATGGAATCCGGATACCGAGGCAAATTTCTACCTATTTGTTTGCCGTTCGAGCGCGCTTACGCGAAAATGGCGACCCGTTTTGTAGCTCCACTTAAATTCCGCCCTGGAGAATCCGATGTCTTCCCCCCGCACCAGACTTGCCAATGCTATCCGCGTCCTGAGCATGGACGCCGTTCAGAAGGCCAAAAGCGGCCATCCTGGCGCCCCCATGGGTATGGCCGATATTGCCGAGGTCCTCTGGAACGATTACCTCAGGCATAATCCGGCGAATCCCGCTTGGCCGGGTCGCGACCGGTTTGTGATGTCAAACGGCCACGGCTCAATGCTGATCTATGCGCTGCTGCACCTGTCGGGCTATGACCTGCCCATGTCAGAGATCAAGAATTTCCGCCAGATGCACTCCAGAACTCCTGGCCACCCTGAATACGGTTATACCCCGGGTGTAGAGACCACCACCGGCCCACTGGGACAAGGTTTGGCCAACGCTGTGGGAATGGCACTGGCGGAAAAAGTACTGGCGGCCCAGTTTAACCGCCCCGGACACGCGATAGTTGATCACAATACTTATGTCTTCCTCGGTGATGGTTGCCTGATGGAGGGGATTTCCCACGAGGCCAGCTCGCTGGCGGGTACGCTGGGCTTGGGCAAGCTGGTGGCATTTTACGATGACAACGGCATATCCATCGACGGCGAGGTAGGCGGCTGGTTTACCGATGATACTCCGGCGCGTTTTCGGGCCTACGGCTGGCAGGTGGTCAGCGACGTGGACGGCCACAGCGCCGACGCGATAAAGGCGGCGATAGAAAGCGCTCGGGAAGATAACGACAGGCCCACCCTGATATGCTGCAAAACTATTATTGGCAAGGGCTCGCCCAACAAACAGGGCACGGAGTCAGCACATGGGTCAGCGCTGGGCGAGGACGAAGTAGCCGCCACGCGCAAAGTCCTCAATTGGGAGTATGGACCATTTGAAATTCCCGACGGCGTCTATGCTGGTTGGGATGGGCGCGCTCGTGGCAATGAGCTGGAGAACGTTTGGAATGAGGCGATGGCGAGCTACGCCGCCGCCCACCCAGAGTTGGCAGTGGAATTGTACAGGCGTCTCGCAGGCGAATTACCGGCAGATTTCTCTGAGCAGGCCGCCGCCTATATCGCGCGCTGCCAGCGCGAGGGCGCGAGTATTGCCTCTCGCAAGGCGTCCGAGAATTGCCTCAATACCTATGGGCCTTTACTGCCGGAATTGCTCGGTGGTTCCGCTGATCTGGCGGCGTCCAACCTGACTATCTGGAGTGGATCAAAGGGCGTGAACGCAGAGGATGCCAGTGGTAACTACATCTACTACGGTGTGCGTGAGTTCGCGATGGCGGCGATGATGAATGGTATCGCCCTGCACGGCGGTTTTATTAACTATGGTGCCACCTTCCTAATTTTTATGGAGTACGCCCGCAATGCGGTGCGCATGTCCGCATTGATGAAGGTGCAATCCATTTTTGTTTTCACGCACGATTCTATCGGCCTCGGTGAAGACGGCCCGACGCACCAGCCGGTTGAACAACTGACGGCACTGCGCAGCACGCCCAATATGCAGACCTGGCGTCCCTGTGACACGGTGGAATCTGCTGTGTCATGGAAAGCCGCGATCGAGCGCCGCGACGGGCCCTCGTCGTTAATTTTTTCCCGTCAGGGACTGCCTCACCAGGCGCGTAGCGATCAGCAGCTGGTGGATATAGCGCGCGGCGCCTATGTGCTTAGAGACTGTGAAGGGTCGCCCGATGCCATTCTGATTGCGACAGGTTCTGAAGTGCAGTTGGCGATGGCCGCCGCTGAAGAGTTGGCGGGTAAGGGTAAGCAGGTTCGAGTTGTATCCATGCCCTGTGCCGAGCTGTTCGAGCAGCAGGATGCACAGTACCGTGAAACGGTCTTGCCCAGCGATGTGTTGGCGCGGGTGGCGGTGGAGGCTCTGCATGCGGATTACTGGTACAAGTATGTTGGCCTGGACGGGCGTGTAGTCGGCATGACGACTTTTGGTGAGTCCGCCCCGGCGGCTGACCTGATGCAACACTTTGGCTTCACCATAGAAAATGTCGTTGCGACCGTCGAAGATGTGTTGCTGTAGAGCGTATTCCTGTGCTGCGTTTAGCTATTAACGGCTACGGCCGAATTGGTCGCTGTATTCTGCGTGCGCTGTACGAAAGTCCGCGGCGCAACGAGATGCAGATTGTCGCCATTAACGAATTGGCGGATGCTGGCACGGTGTTGCACCTCACCCGGTACGATTCTACCCACGGGCGTTTTGCGTTACCCCTGGAGGGTGATGCGACATACTTGCGGGTGGACGGGGATACTATCGCGCTGTTGAATCACGAGCAGATAGAAGCCCTGCCCTGGAAAGCACTGGGGGTGGATGTCGTGTTGGAATGTACCGGAGCATTTTCCGACCGTGCGACCGCCGAACAGCACTTGCGCCAGGGCGCAGCTAAGGTCCTGTTCTCCCAGCCTGCTCAGTCCGACGTGGACCAGACCGTGGTTTACGGTGTGAATCATCGCGAGCTGCGCGCGGCGCATCGTATCGCCTCCACCGGCTCCTGCACGACCAATGGTATCCTGCCTGTCATCAAGGCGCTGGACGATGTCGTTGGTATCGAGAATGGCACCATTACTACAATACACTCGGCGATGAACGACCAGCCGGTGCTGGATGCCTATCATCACACTGATCTGCGCAAAACGCGGGCCGCCTCCCAGTCCATTATTCCGGTAGACACGGCGCTGGCCAAGGGTATTGAGCGTATTTTGCCCGACATGGCAGGGCGCTTTACCGCGCAGGCGCTGCGGGTGCCAACACTCAACGTATCGGCGCTGGATCTAACCGTACTGGTGCGTCAGGATACCGATGTGGCCACGATCAACCGTATTTTGCGAGAGGCGTCACACTCTTGCTTCAATGGCGTACTGGGCTACACCGAGGAGCTTCTGGCATCCTGTGATTTTAATCACGATCCGCGCTCTAGCATTGTAGATGCCAGCCAGACGCGCGTCAGTGGCAAGCGTCTGGTGAAGGTGCTTACCTGGTTTGACAACGAGTGGGGCTACGCTAATCGGATGCTGGATGTGGCGAAATTGTGGGGTGGTTTGGCAGCGCGCGAAGCTGGTACGCAACCGTAAGTTAGTAGGAAAAGGACTAGTATGACGCCCAAAGTACATCTAATGCAGGACTTGGATCTGCGCGGTCAACGCGTTTTGATTCGAGAGGACCTGAATGTACCGATAAAGCAGGGAGCTGTGACCAGCGATGCCCGTATTCGCGCCGCTTTGCCAACCATAGAGACAGCACTGGCTGCTGGCGCGAAAGTGATTCTGATGTCGCATCTGGGTCGCCCGGTGGAGGGCGAGTTCGATCAGGCCTTTTCTCTGGCACCGGTAGGGCAGCATCTGTCAGGCCTGCTTGGCAAGCCGGTCACGTTGGTGTCAGATTGGCGGGACGGTGTGGATCTAGCGGACGGCGAAGTGGCTCTGTTGGAGAACGTGCGCTTCAATCCGGGCGAAAAGAGGGATGATGAGGCATTGTCTCGTGCTTACGCAGCCCTTTGCGATATCTTCGTCATGGATGCGTTTGGCACTGCGCACCGGGCACAGGCATCCACTCACGGCGTGGCGAAGTACGCGCCGGTGGCGTGCGCCGGGCCGCTGCTCGCCGAGGAACTGCGCGCCTTGTCGCAGGCGCTGTCGAATCCCGCCCGCCCTTTGGTGGCGATTGTGGGTGGCTCCAAAGTGTCGACCAAGCTTGAGGTCCTTGAGTCGCTTACCGACATGGTGGATCAACTGGTAGTCGGCGGCGGTATCGCCAACACGTTTCTCGCTGCCAGTGGCAGTCCGGTGGGGAAATCGTTGTGTGAGTACGAGCTGATCCACACTGCGCAGGCGCTGATGCAGAAAACACAGATTTCATTGCCCGTTGACGTGGTGACAGGCAAGGTGTTCGCTGAGGCCGCGCCGGCCAGCTTGAAACTGGCGGGCGATGTGGTGGAGGACGATATGATTTTTGATATCGGGCCACAGGCCGCCCAGCAAATTGCCAAGATAATTAAAGGCGCCGGCACCATTATCTGGAACGGGCCGGTGGGCGTATTTGAGTTCGATCAGTTTGCCGAAGGCACCAAAACACTGGCTCACGCGATTGCGGACAGCGCGGCCTTTTCACTGGCTGGCGGCGGTGACACCCTGGCTGCCATAGACAAATACGGCATTGCAGATAAAGTGTCCTATATCTCTACCGGTGGTGGTGCTTTCCTGGAGTACGTGGAAGGGAAAACCCTGCCCGCAGTTGCTATGCTTGAGCAACGCGCCGGTGATAAACCTAACTAAACCAGATTCCACTACAATTTTAAAATTGAAAGGATTACTACGATGGCATTAATCAGTTTGCGTCAGTTACTGGATCACGCCGCCGAACATAACTACGGTGTACCAGCCTTCAACGTCAACAATCTGGAGCAGACCCGCGCCATCATGGAGGCGGCCGAAGCCACTAATTCTCCTGTCATCATGCAAGCCAGTGCGGGCGCGCGCAAATACGCTGGGGCGCCCTTCCTGCGCGCCATGATGGAGGCGGCCATGAATGAATTTCCGCACATCCCGGTGGTGGTGCACCAGGATCACGGTGTGTCGGCCGACGTTTGCCAGCGCTCCATCCAAATGGGCTTCAGCTCTGTGATGATGGATGGCTCGCTGGGCGAGGATGGCAAGACGCCCATGGACTACGACTACAATGTCGCAGTGACGCGCAAAGCGGTAGCACTGGCCCACGCCTGCGGTGTATCGGTGGAAGGTGAGCTGGGCTGCCTGGGCTCGCTAGAGACCGGCGAGGCTGGTGAAGAAGATGGTAGCGGGGCCGAGGGCATACTGACCCTCGATCAGATGCTGACTGATCCCGAGGAGGCCGCCCGTTTCGTGCAAGCGACCGGGGTGGATGCCCTCGCCATCGCCTGCGGCACCAGCCACGGCGCCTACAAATTTACGCGGCCACCCACCGGCGATATTCTGGACATAGGTCGTATTAAAGAGATCCATGCGCGCATCCCCAATACCCATCTGGTGATGCACGGCTCATCGGCGGTACCGCAGGAATGGCTGGCGATCATCAACGAGTTCGGTGGAGAGATTCCGGAAACCTACGGTGTGCCGGTAGAGCAAGTGCAGGAGGGTATCCGCCATGGTGTGCGCAAGGTTAACATCGACACTGACCTGCGTCTGGCATCAACCGGCGCTATACGCCGCTTTTTGGCGCAAAACCCGGCTGAGTTTGATCCACGCAAATACCTGGCGCACACCATTACGGCCATGAAAGATATCTGTATCGCGCGCTACGAAGCGTTTGGTACGGCTGGCAACGCCGACAAGATCAAAGTGCGCTCTCTCAGCGACATGCAGTTGGCCTATGAATCCGGAGAGCTGACACACGCTGTGCATTGATGGGGCGTGTTGCGTTGACACCGGTGCAGCTGCAGGACCTTACAGAGCAACTGCCAGCCTTTGGGGATGGCGCGCCACCGTCACCGGAGATGGTGGTTTTTTGTCGCGAGTACGGCCTCGAATTTGCAGTGCTATGTCCGCAGGTGTCGCATGTGGTTGGCGGCATCCTCTCGGGCGACTACACGCTCGCTGTACACCAGTGGAGCCAACCTGACGCGCGGGCCAATCTATTGTTGTTGCACGGCTATTTCGATCACACCGGGCTGTTCGGTAAGCTGGTTGACTGGGGGCTGTCGCATCATTGTAATGTGTTGATTTTTGATCTGCCCGGGCACGGCTTGTCCAGCGGTGAACCGGCGGTGATTGATGATTTCGGGGATTACAGCCGCGCCGTTGCCGATGTATTGGCCGCCGTGCGTTTACCGGCGTTGCCATTGTGGGTTATGGCGCAGAGCACAGGCGGCGCTGCGCTGATCGATTATGCGCGAAAATTCGACTGGCCTTTCGCTGCAACAGTATTGCTGGCACCACTGGTGCGCCCGGCTGGATGGTTTGGCATCAGCGCGGCATACCGTCTTCTGAGCCCGTTTTTCGATGGCATCCCGCGTACCTTTGCCGTGAATTCATCAGACCGCGACTTCCTCGCGTTTATAAAACGCGATCCACTACAAAGTCAGCGCATTTCGCTACGTTGGGTGGGGGCGCTGCACCGCTGGCTGCGTGACTTGCCGCCGCACGATCTGGGTGTCGGCCCGGCACTGGTCATTCAGGGCGATGCCGACGGCACGGTGGACTGGCGTTATAACATGCCGGTTATTGGTCAGCTGTTTCCCCGCAGTCAGGTAGAGTATCTGCACGGCGCGGGGCATCAACTGGCCAATGAGTCGGCGGCGATTCGCGCCGAGTATTTACAGCGCGTGGAAGATTGGCTGAAGCAGAGTGGCATAGCGTTGGATGAAGCTTCAGGAATAGTAGCCGGCTGATTTCAGCAGTCTGTACAGGGGTTGCATTGCATCGCCGTAGTGCTGCCACCGATTTATCGAGCTGCTATAGATCGGTTGTTTTACCTGCACGGCGCTGGGCGTCGCTATGCTGGTGGTGCGCTGATGAAAATTCAGGCACTCGTCTTCCCAGGGCAAGCCGCAGTGTGTCATCAATTCTCGGGAAACACGCTCGGGCTCTGCAACCAGAGCTTCGTAACTCACTTCATGAACAACGTTTGGCATCACGTCACGCCAGTGCCCCATCAACTGATCAAAGAGAATGAAATAGCGCCCGCAGTCGAGCAGCGTGTAGTTGTAGTGATAGGGTTTGAAATCAATCGCAAACAGTTGACGAAAATTACTCAAGCAGGTATCCATAGGATCTCGGCGCAGACAGACCAGTTTCGCGTTGGGTAGCGTCAACCTGATCAGCCCGAGCAGGAGGAAATTGAGCGGCATTTTGTCGATAAAGCGCGGCGTATGTCCGGTTCTTGGGCGGGTACTATTGATGTAGGCAGAACCCAAATTTGCCAGATCGAAATCAAGCGAGCCTTGCAGGGTTTGGATATCAAGTAATTCGCTGTTCTCTGCGCATGTGATGCGTTTAACCTGCGTGGAAAAATTCTGCAGTTCACCCGCGGCGTATACCTGTGAATGGCTGGAAAGAATCTGTTCCACCAGTGTCGTGCCGGTTCGTGGCATACCCACGACGAAAATAGGCTCAGAGCTGTCATATCCCGAGCGCGCCGCATCGAGCACCTCGCGGTTGAAGATTTCCATGATGCTTGCAAAGTAACGAGAATCTGATTCTGCGCTATAGCCCGCACTTGCTACCCGTCCCTGTTTGGCCCATTCAAGGTTGGCGAAAGCTTCCTGGAACTGCTCTAGATCCTCCAGCTCTTTGGCAATCGCATGACCCGTATGTAACTGATCACGCTCGTTGCTCACCTTACTGTGCAATGTCTTAAGGCGCTGGAGGTGGTTATCTTTGGGCGTACTGCGGCGCAAGGACGAAAGGGCCGAGTGAGCTTTGAACATCTGTGGTTGTAGTTGTATGGCTTTTTCGTAGGCTGTTTCGGCGTCGCCCAAGCGTCCTGCAAACTGCAACGAGGCTCCCTGGTTGAAGTAGAGATTGGCCTGCCATTCCTCGCTCAGGCCGTTCGCTTTCTGTGGCCGTTCCTGCAGTTTCATCGTCGCATTGATGAAACAATGCAGCGCTTGCTCATGCTCCCCCGTGTGACTAAATACCGTGCCCAGGGTGTTTAGCGTTGATAGTTCCTTGGGGTTCAGGGTTAACGCCAGCTCCGCTTCCTGCAGCGCCCGCTCTGGCCGATCGATTGCAACTAGCTGCTTGGCGAGCTCCGTGTGATACTCGGGATTTTTAGGAGCGAGTTCTACAGCTTTTTCCAGAATATCTACCGCCTTGGCGATCTGTCCATTGTGCGCCGCGATAACGCCACAAAGGAACCAGGCATCCGCGAACGATGGATCGATGTTGAGGATGGACAGACAATGCTGATGCACTTCTCGCAACAGTCCTTGTTGCAGGGCATTCTGAGCCGCACGATGAAGCTCGGCAATTTTGTGCTCGTCGGAGATCATGGCTACACCATTTTATGTGCAGGCGCGCAGCGCTTCATCCGCAGCCACAAAAAAGGGCGCTAGCAAGCGCCCTGTTGCGGTGCTGGTATTGCTAACGATCAAAATTGTACCTTAAGCGCATCCCGAACTGGCGTGGCCTTACGACATGGTGGAAGTAGTATCTCGAATCAAAGAGGCCGACTTCCTCGATGTCGCCGAAATCTCCTCGAACGCCAGTTTCTGCGTATTTATCAAAAACGTTATCCGCATACAGGGCTACGGTCCAGCTATCTTTGAACCACGTGGCGGAAACGTTGTGCAACGCAAACCCCGAGAGACTCTCTCCATTGTCACGCTTCCCCACTTTGGTGATAACGTTGCTCTGGTACGTCATTGACCAGTCTAAGTCTACGTGGGAGCCGTCGTTGAGGGGTAGTGCGTAGTTTGTTCCGAGAAACAGCTGATTCTCGGGCGTCCCTGGAAGACGGTCACCGTCATAGGCATCCTCGCCATCTACGAGGCGGGGAGCGTCTTCGTTTAGTTCGGCTTTGTTATAGGAGTAGGCGCCCGTTACAGAGAACCTGGATGTCACAAGCCACTGGCTCTGTAATTCTATACCCGTGCTTTCAGCTGAGCCGCCGTTTGAAAAGATATCAATACTCGCGTTCTCGGCCTCGGTGATGATGCGAACATCATTCCAATCAATATAGTAAACGGAGGCATTCAGCAGTAGCGTATTGTCAAACAACTGGGAGTGCACGCCCAGTTCATAGTTAGTCGTCGTATCCGGTTTAATCAATTGTTCTTCTGCTGAGATGCATTCGCCTTGGGGAGGATTTTCACACAGCGGCCGTGGATTCAGCCCGCCGAGTCTGTAGCCCTGACTGATGGTTAAGTAACCCATGATGTCATCGCTGAAAGTGTAGGACGTATTGAACTTGTAAATGACATCATCGTCATCAACATCGTAGGATTCCATCATGAGATCAACTGGGTCCGGGCTGCCAAGCGGAAATGCGACGCCAGTGGTTGAATCAAAATCGAATTTGAACCAACGCGCGCCCACAGTGACTTGCCAGGTATCAGTTATCTCATAGCTGAGCTCACCAAAGGCGGCAGTTTCAGTCGTTTTTTCTTCCAGACTACTTACGAAGCCCAGAGGAAAAACGTCGATCCCTGGATAGAACTCTTGGCTCATAGCATCAATTTTGAAGTGACTGTAAAATCCACCCACTATCCAGTTGAACGGGTCATCCCCATTGGAAACCAGTCGTAATTCCTGAGTGAAGGTATCCTCGTCGGCATCCTCGCGCGTGAATGCGACGAAACTGGGAAAGAACTCGTATCCGTACTGGGCCCTGAGCAGGAAGTCGGTTTGATCACGTTGGCCTTTCTCGGTGTATTCGTTATAACCCGTGGCCGAGGTGAGGTCTGCGAAACCCAAGTCTGCCACAGTCTCCAGTGTGACCAATTCATTCTTGCGCTTGTTGGGCTCATCGAAGCGGGCGGCGGATTCGTATTTGCCGGTACCAAATGAATCTCTGTAATTGACCTGGCGACCGCCAATATCCATGTCCTGATAATAATACGAGAGAGTGCTGTCCAATCTGTCGCCGGTGTAGCGCAGCGCCAAACGGCCGGACCAGGTTTGCTGCGTATTGGCATCCTTCTGGCTCTTTGTATTCTCGTCGCTATCCGCAGGTAGGGGTTGTGGATTGGATACACCGGGATTACGAACCAGATAGTTGTAATCAATGAAGCCTGGATCATCCAGGTAATCCAATGAGGCCCTTAGCGCCAGTGTATCCTCTATGATGGGAACGTTAATGGTGCCGCCAGCCTCATAGCCGGTGCCATCAGAATGGCTGAGCCCGTAGACGTCTCCGCGCAGTTCATAGCTCAACGTATCTGACTGCGGCTTATTCGGGATGTACCGGACCGCGCCTGCCAATGTTCCCGCGCCGTATAGCGTCCCTTGCGGGCCTAACAATACTTCGACTCTCTCGATGTCATTGAGCTTGAGGTCAACATAGATCGGTACCTCACCAACATAGGTCGCTACCGCGCCACCGCCGTTATTATTGAGATCGGGTGCGGCGACGGAATCCACGGTAAGCCCGCGCACTGTTAACGTGTTGCCGCTGCGTGGGCCTTGATCCACAACGGTCAGGCCAGGCACCCGCCGCGCGATATCAGAGAGATTGTCTATCCGCTCGCGCTCGATCAGAGCGCTACTCAGTGACGTAATATTGAGCGGAATATTTTGGATAGATTCTGCCCGACGAGTAGCCGTCACAATGACTTCCTCCAATCGTACCTCCTGTGCCGTGCTATGACCGGAGACCAATGCGGATGTGACGGCCGCCGATAAAGCGCTGATCTGGAATGTCCTACTTTTACGCATGTTTGCCCCTACTTGCGTTATTAACCCACCGTTCCCTATGAGTGTCGCCAGATATAAGGCCCTTCCCTGTTGCCCGGTAGATCTGCGTCGATTGTTATCCCGTAAGCCGCTCTGCTACTGAAGAGCCCATGTTGGATGTATTTACGATTATTAAGGTACCACTGCAGGCAACCGCCTTAAAATAGTCTTTAAGGCGGAAAATTACCGTTTGTACTCAATAGTTTAGATCGGGTACTTGTAAAGATTTGTAAGTACTGCATTTGTCGCCTGGTATCGGCTTAAAAGAGCACGCGACTTCGAATGGTCCCATCGATGGCTGCCAGCTTTTTCAATGCGATTTCACTGTATGCCGCGTCGATATCCATCACTACATAGCCTACGGTCTCATTGGTCTGCAGGAACTGCGCAGAGACGTTGATCTTGTTGTCGGAAAATACCTTGTTGATGGCACTCATTACGCCCGGTACGTTGCGGTGTATATGCAGCAATCGGTGTTTACCGGTGTGTGCGGGCAGCGCCACCGCAGGCATATTGATGGAGGAGGTAGTAGTGCCATTGTCGCTGTAACGCGCCAGTTTCTCCGCTACCTCCATACCAATGTTCTCCTGTGCCTCGAGTGTGCTACCACCGATATGCGGTGTGAGGAAGGTGTTGTCGAAACGGCGCAGCGGAGAGATGAATTCGTCTTCGTTGGATCGCGGTTCTACTGGGAATACGTCGATGCCCGCGCCACCGAGGGCGCCGCTCGCCAGTGCGCTCGCCAGCGCGTCGATGTCCACGACCGTGCCGCGCGACGCATTAATTAGGATACTACCTTGCTGCATCTGTGCCAGTTGCGCGGCACCGATCATATTGCGCGTGGAATCGGTTTGTGGCACGTGCAGGCTGACCACATCAGAGCTGCCCAGAAGGTGATTCAGACTCGGCACCTGTCTGGCGTTACCCAGAGGCAGTTTATTGGTGGTGTCATAAAACTGCACTTGCATACCCAGTCCCTCGGCGATCACGCCCAACTGCATACCGATATTGCCGTAGCCGATAATGCCGAGATTCTTGCCGCGGATTTCAAAGGAGTTGGTGGCGCTTTTCTGCCACTCGCCACGGTGTGCAGCGGTGTTTTTAGCAGCGACCCCCCGCAGCAGCAGGATGGCTTCGGCCAGTACCAGTTCAGCCACGCTGCGAGTATTGGAAAAAGGCGCGTTGAATACGGGAATGCCGCGCTGCGTAGCGGCACTCAGATCTACCTGATTGGTGCCAATACAGAAGCAGCCTATCGCTGCGAGCTTTTCGGCCACTTCAAAGACTTCCTCAGTGAGGTGAGTGGCGGAGCGAAGCCCGACAAAGTGTGCGTTGGCAATGGCTTTCTTCAGCTCCTCGATCGGCAGTGCTCTCTTGTGTTGCTCGATGTTTGTGTAGCCTGACTTTTGCAAGGTCTCTACCGCCGAGGGATGTACGCCCTCCAACAGCAGAAACTTGATTTTGCTTTTCTCCAGTGATTCCTGCGCCATGATCTTCTGGTCCTCTGCGGGTGGAAGCCGGATAGCCCGGCGAGCTTGCCATTGCGGCAAAAATCGGCGCGTATGGTACCATACGCTTCGCTCGAACCATCGCCCTGTGAAAATTACCGAGGAGTTTATCTTGGCTGTAATCGACCCTTTTGTCCTGAGCTCACTGGAGAGAATTGTCGGAGCTGACCGGGTGCTGACTGATTCTGATTCCCTGCAGCTCTATGGCCGTGACTGGACCCGTGTCCACACGCCCAACCCTGCAGCGGTGGTGTTGCCCAACAGTGTAGAGCAGGTGCAGGCGATCGTGCGCTTTGCCGCAGCTGAGGGGCTTGCTATTGTGCCCTCCGGCGGACGCACCGGTCTTAGTGCAGGCGCAGTTGCCTGCAATGGCGAGTTGGTGCTCGCCCTGGATCGACTGAATTACATCGAGGACTTTAGTCCCATTGACCGCACGGTGCGCTGTGGTGCCGGTGTGGTAACGGAACAGTTGCAGAACTACGCCACCGAGCACGACCTGTTCTATCCGGTAGATTTTGCCTCCAGTGGCTCCAGCCAGATTGGCGGTAATATCTCGACGAATGCTGGTGGTATAAAGGTCATCCGCCACGGAATGACCCGCGATTGGGTAGCGGGACTGAAGCTGGTTACCGGTAGTGGTGAGCTGCTCGATCTCAATCGTGGCCTGGTGAAAAACAACGCCGGCTACGATCTGCGGCAACTGGTGATCGGTGCCGAGGGCACGCTGGGTGTTGTGGTCGAGGCCACGATGCGCCTGTCCCGTCCCCCCCAGGAACTGGTCGTGCTGGTGCTTGGCGCGCCAGACATGGCGGCCATCATGAGCGTACTGGGTGCCTATCAGGGCGCGATTGAACTTAGTGCCTTCGAGTTTTTCTCAGAACTGGCGCTACAGAAGGTCGTCGCCCATCAGGGCTTGCAGCGCCCGTTCGAGACGCCAGCAGCGTTTTACGCGTTGCTGGAATTTGAACAGCGCGATGAAAGCGCTCTGGAATTAGCTATGAATCTATTCGAACACTGCGTTGAACAGGACTGGGTGCTGGATGGTGTGGTGAGCCAGAACATCGCCCAGGCGGAATCCCTGTGGCGGCTGCGTGAGGATATCTCGGAAACGATTTCGCGCTGGACGCCTTACAAGAACGATATCTCCACCGTAACGTCTCGAGTGCCTGCCTTTCTGGAGGAAGTGGAGGCGGTGGTGACGAAAAGCTATCCGGAGTTCGAGATTGTCTGGTTCGGGCATATTGGCGATGGTAATGTGCACCTCAATATTCTCAAGCCTGATGAATTGTCGATGGCGGAGTTTCAACAGCGCTGTGGTGAGGTCAGCAAGTGGGTTTTCGATATCGTACTGCGTTATGGGGGTAGTATTTCGGCCGAGCACGGGGTGGGTTTGTTGAAGAAAGATTATCTTCATTACAGTCGATCGGAGCTGGAGATATCGATTATGCGGCAGATCAAGAAGGCGTTCGATCCGCAGGGGATTATGAACCCAGGAAAGATATTCGACGTGTGAGTGCACTGCAAGCGGGTTGAATCAGTCGGCCTGTATCGCGCTTGGCATACTGGATTGTTCGTTGAAGGCCCCAAAAATCGGGTCCCATTCCCGGATGATCATATTTTCTATCAGACCTTCGGTGGCAAAGGGATCGCTGGCGATCACATCGTTGAGCGATGCCAGGCTTGGGGCACTCATGATCAGCAGCGCTGATTTGATTGAGGTGCCATTGACTGGTCCCGATGCCAATAGCGAGCCATCGCTGAGGCGGTCCTGCAACCAGGCGACATGAGGCATAACGTGGTCCTGCCATCCAGCTTCGTTTGGATGATCGAAACTTACTACATATATTGGCATGATAACTAAACCCCTATTTGCTCATGGTGTACGTCAGATCATCTGAATTTCTGAAATCGGTACCGAAGGCGCGAAGTTGGCCCGCTTTTCAGAGAGTACCACGCTGACCTCGAATGGCAGGCGAATCTGGTCGTACCACGAACCAGCTGAGCACCACCAGCCCACCAAAAACCGTATAGCAGACGACAAAGACCCATGGCGACGCTTGATAATACAGGAGCTGAGCCAACCAATGTATGACGAAAGAGCCATCGTAGATGGTTTCTCCTGCCTGGGTTCGTAGCGTCATTTCCCAGCTCGCAGCGGGCAGATGATACCGAGCCAGGATTGTAAAACGACCACACCAATTGTGATCAGATGCGCACTGCGTAACCACGAGTTTCTCACCCACTGCCAGGACAAAAAAATCCTGCTTAAAAAAGCACTAATCCAACCACGGCGAAGGCGTCGAACAAAACATGCGTCACGAGTATTGCATCGGCGGCAAGAGAATACAGCGAATTGGAGTCGATAATGCCGCCTAACACCTGGCGGTTTCCAGAGGGGCACATTACCTCCAGCCATGTAGCCATACACTCACATCCTCCAGCGCTTGCCATTCAATAAGCATTGATCGTCTGGATATGACGGCTTCAATGGCGCAGGAAACAACGGACTCTTGTTCATCAAATTCTACTTCGGTCACTATAAAGTGCTTTTCCCTGTTTTTCGGGTGTACGGCCGTCCATTTACTGTTGAGTAATTTCTTCGGATTAACTGTATTCATGCGTAATTTCTGGAGATCAGATAACGTTTTAATAATGGCTAAACTGAAGCGACGCGGTAGCGTTTGACCTTAAGGGAGTTGCTGAACGTCCGATTGCTTGGCGGGTATTCAAACAGCAGGTAGATGTTCCGCTAGCCATTGCTCAAATTGTGGCTTCGGTAACGCCCCAGACATCCGTGCAATTTCTTTGCCGTGATGAAAAATCATTAACGTAGGAATCGAGCGAATATTATAGCGACCTGCGGTGTTTTGATTCTGCTCAGTATCCAGCTTCACAAAACAAGCCTGAGTCGCCATTTCGCTTGCCACCTGTTCAAAGGTGGGTGCAAATTGCTTACACGGTCCGCACCATGAAGCCCAAAAATCCACAACCGCGGGCAACTCATTGTCTGTTACATAGCGGTTAAACGTTGTATCGCTACCCACAATGGGGCTCGTTGAAAGAACAGGTTTTCCACACTTCCCACACAGAGGCTTGTCATTGAGCTGGCCTTTGGACAGGCGGTTTTTGGTACTGCAATCAGAGCACACTATTTGAACAAGTGAATCGATCATCTTAAACCTCAGTGGAAAAGTGTTTTCGAGTTCGTTTTGAAATAGAAAGTAGACTGCAATACCTTACTCGGCAAACAGCGTTTTAATACCCTCGGCTGTGCCCAGTAAAAGCACATCCGCTGGTCTCAGCGCAAACAGTCCATTGGTTACAACGCCCGTAATATTATTGATCATCTCTTCCATCGCCAGTGGCTGCTCAATGGAAAAATTGAATACATCCAGAATCACATTGCCGTTGTCCGTAACCACGCCCTCGCGGTAGATCGGGTCGCCACCCAGCTTGACCAGTTCCCGAGCGACGTAACTGCGCGCCATTGGAATGACTTCCACCGGCAACGGAAATTGTCCTAGCGTTTGTACCAGCTTGCTCTCGTCCGCGATACAGATAAATTCCTGCGCCACCGCCGTTATGATCTTTTCCCGGGTCAGTGCTGCGCCACCACCCTTTATCAGCTGTAGTGAGTGATTACTTTCGTCGGCGCCATCCACGTAGAAATCCACGCGATCCACGGTGTTCAGTTCATAGACCGGGATACCGTGGCTTTTGAGCCGCTGTGCGGAGGCCTCGGAGCTGGCCACAGTCGCGCTGATCTGGCCTTTGATTTTGGCCAGCGCATCAATAAAGAGATTGGCGGTAGAACCGGTGCCTATGCCCAGTACGGTATCGTTCTCGAGTTTGGACTTGATATACGCCAGGGCGGCGTCGGCCACGGCCCGTTTCAGTTCGTCCTGGGTCATGATGTGTCCTCGGGCATTGGGGTGCGAACCAGCTAGTAGTATAAGGCAGACTCCGAATGAGATCACGGAAAACCAGTCGTCGCAGTCATTGTATGAGCCGTAATACAGTGCGCGCTCCTCTAAGATGGGTAAGCTCCCCGACACCTCGAAGGCGAAGTTCTTATGCCGCAGTCCTGAATTAAACGGATTCTCGACGCTCGCGTATACGATGTCGCCCGTGAAACGCTCATTCACGAGGCCAGCCTGATGTAGCGCTGGTTGGATAACGAGGCCTGGCTGAAACGGTAGGATTTGCAGCCGGTATTTTCGTTAAAGTTGCGCGGGGTTCACTGCAAAATGAGTCGGCTCAGTGAGGGGCAACGCAAGCGAGGTGTGATTGCCGCCTCGGCCCGCAATCATGCGGAGTTTCCCCAGCACCCCGGTGCCCTGCTGAAGTTTTTCTCGGGATTGGGTCAGCGCTGGAATATTCCCTTGTTCTGCTACCGCAACCATGACGCGGCCTACGGGCGAATTCTCATCCAAATTCAGGCCTCTGGGGGTCGACGTCGACAGTTTGAGCAAGTGCTGGACAGTATCGCATTCCCCTCCTCGGAGGAGACGAATAATCGGGCTTATCAACTGTACCTTGATGGCTCCTTAAAATAAGCGCGAAATCTAGTCACAGCAAGGCTTTCGGGGGTTTTCTTTTGCTCAGGGTTGAGCTACCATCGTGCCATGTATGTAGGCCTATTCTAAAAACCGTTCCATGTGGGTCAAGGTGCCAGCGTTTGCAGCATGCCACCTTAATTAATGTAGTGAGAGAAATCGTTGAAGCGTAAACCTGATGTTGTGCTGATACTCGCAGTGGCCTTTGTTATAGGCGTGTTACTGACTTTGTTGCTGCCCCTGACCTCGAATAAATCGGTTGCTGATCCTGCCTCCGAACTGCATGCGGGTGTGCTGTTCAGCGATAACTAACCGCTTCGGCAATGGTGCAGGCCAGTATCTGTCGCAATATAGTCCATCACAATATCCCAGCTCTCTTTTGGGATGCGCTCCGCCCGCTGGCTTTCGTGCGCGAGCCCGACCAGCACAGGGCCGGTAATGCCGGATAGCGCCCGGTCGTAATAGCCTCCGCCCATGCCCAGTCGCCCGCCCTGCGCGTCCCAGCCAACAACGGGCAGAAAGATGATATCCAGGTCAGCCACCGGGCATTGAGCAGCTCTGATGGGTGGTTCGAGGATGTTATAGCGATTGGTGGATTGCGTGTCGGCAGTATTCCAGCGCGCGAATGACAGGCTGTTATCGGCGGTGAGGACGGGCAAAAATAATTGTTTAGATTCAGCCCGCGCCAGGGTGGCCAAGGCAGAAGTGTCAATTTCACTATCTCTTGCAAGGTACAGGGCGATGCGCTGAGCGCCTGTCCAGTTTGGTAGGCTCAGCACTGATTGGGTAAGCGCTTTTGCTGCGGCGCCTTGTGCGGCGTAACTTAGAGATCGTCGTAGTTGTCGCAGAGCGCTGCGTAATGCAGTCTTTCTGGAATGAGTGTCGGTCATAGATAAAAAAGGGGTTCCCGGAATACCGCTGACAAAGCTGCCCTTGAACCCGATGGTTCAAGGTGGTGACTCCTGATTTGTATAAGGCTTTCCGGCCGAACCGGACTTGCACACCAACAAAAACGAGAAGCCCCCGGTTACAAATAATCGGCTCGAGGACTGTAAGTCTGGCGAGTACACCAGGAACCCACGGTCAGTATAGCCCAGATACCGGGTCTACTGGCTACAATTTGTGAGAATCTTGCCGAACGGAGTTTTTGAACTGTGACGCGTTAGCCGATTTTGAGCTGCCTGAGGTCGTGCAGGGCATCATCCAGCTTGTGGTTCAGGCGTTTGAGCGAATCACCGCCCAGTTGCTCAACTTCGCCGTGGTCAGAGGCTTGTAATAATTCGTAGCTGATATTGAGCGCGGCCATCACTGCTATACGCTCCAGTCCGATGACTTTTCCCGAATTTCGGATGCCACGCATTTGCTTGTCCAGGTACTTGGCAGAGACGACCAGTTCGGCCTCCTGCTCCTCGGGACACGCCACCTGGTAATCTTTGTCGAGAATCTTAACGGTTACTGTGTTGGCAGGGCTCACGCTCATCACTCCATTGTACGCAGGCGATCAATCATGGCTTCAACCTTGGAGCGCGCCAATTCATTTTTGTCCAACAAGTCTTTACGTTCATCACGCCAGCTAGCCAGTTCTACTTTCAGGCCGCTATTTTCGCGATTCAGCTCCCGACACAGCGAGATGAGCTCGTCGATATTATTTTCCAAGTCTTTGAGTGGGTTGTTAGCCATGCGGGTATACTGGGCCAGTTATTATCGAAGCACTACTATAGTAGTGCGCGACATTCAGGTCAACGAGACAAAACTATATAGATATCAATAGCCTGCCATGCCTTTCGCGGGCATCAGGCAAGATGCCTCAACAGGTGCCGCGCGGCCACCCAGGGAGAATACCGAATGCATGACAATTTTTCTGATGAAATCGGGGTTTTCGACTTCGATGAATTCGCCGATCACCTGCTAGATCAGGGTGTTGAGGCCTCGCCCTCGCAGTTACATGGGTGTCTCAGCGGGCTCCTCAGCGCCGGCGCACCGCTGGCGCCGGAGTATGGCTTGGATGCACTGTCCCAGACACTGAATCTCGGCCTGCATGGCGAGCTTGCCGTGCGCGCCATGCAACTGTATAGCGTCACCGCAGATGCATTACAGGACGACGAGTTTTCTTTCCACCCCCTACTGCCGGACGAGGAGGAGGATATTGTCTTGCGTACCACGGCGCTGGCAAACTGGTGCGAGGGATTTCTGGCAGGCTTTGCCTACCTGATCGCCGGCGAGGAGGCCTCTGGTGGGTCGCTGTCCGATGAGGCCGGGGAAGTGCTCAGAGACATCGCCGCCATGGCGCAGGCAGAAGCCGGGCCTGAGGAAACGGAAGATGAAGCAGAGGACAGTTTTATCGAGTTGGTAGAGTATCTGCGAGTGGCTGTGGTGAATATTTTTCTGGATAGCAGCGCAGCCGTCTCTGAGCGGGCGTTGTCTGATGAAGTGGCGCGGCGCCTGCACTAGTGCTGTGTCCATGTGATAATCTCACTCCCAACGATGATTCTATTACCACCTGAGCAGCGGCTGTGCCGCCACCGGCAGATGACACCATGAGTATTAGCAAGACTGAATTTGCGCGTCGGCGAAAAAATGTTTTGGCGCTGATGGGTCCCAATAGCATCGCTATCATCCCCTCGGCACGCGAGCAGGTCAGGAGTCGGGATACCGGGTACCCGTTTCGCCAGGACAGTGATTTCTACTATCTGTCCGGATTTGCCGAGCCAGACGCGGTACTGGTCCTACTGCCCGGTCGCCGCCACGGGGAGTTTGTAATCTTTTGCCGGGAGCGCGATCCCGATCTGGAAATGTGGCACGGGCATCGGTCTGGGCCCGAGGGTGCCTGTGAGAAGTACGCCGCGGATGACGCCTTCCCCCTTGGCGACATCGACGACATTCTTCCGGGTCTACTCGAGGGCCGTGAAAGGGTTTATTACTCCATGGGTCGCAGTACCGAGTTTGATCGGCAGATCATGGAATGGGTAAATAGTATCAGCGACAAAGCGGCCTCGGGTGCTGTCCCCCCTGGTGAATTCACTGACCTGAACTATATGCTGCACGAGTTGCGTTTGTACAAAAGTGCGGCGGAGTTGCGTGTCATGCGCCGAGCTGCTGAGATTTCTGCGAGCGCCCACTGTCGCGCGATGCAGGCTTGCAGGGTTGGTATTTACGAATATCAGCTGGAAGCGGAAATACAGCACGAGTTCGGGCGCGCTGGAGCGCGTTTTCCAGCATACCCCAGCATCATTGGTGGCGGTAAAAACGCGTGTGTAATGCATTACATCGAGAATAGCGACAAACTGCGCGACGGCGATATGGTCTTGATTGATGCCGGCTGTGAGTTGGAGTATTACGCGTCGGATGTCACTCGCACCTTTCCGGTCAATGGCCGATTCAGTGTCGAGCAGCGAGCGCTGTATGAACTGGTGTTGAAAGCACAGTTGGCTGCAATCGCCGAGATTAAACCCGGCAATCACTGGAACCAGCCACACGATGCCAGCGTCAGGGTGTTTACTGAGGGACTGGTTGAGTTAGGGTTGCTTAAAGGCCGTGTT
The DNA here is from genome assembly GCA_963934845.1 of uncultured Halioglobus sp. Taxonomy (GTDB): domain Bacteria; phylum Pseudomonadota; class Gammaproteobacteria; order Pseudomonadales; family Halieaceae; genus Marimicrobium. The sequence continues at coordinate 60,926 of CAWWAG010000009.1, forward strand.
GCCACTTTGATCAAACGTGAGGCCTACCGGGTATTTTATATGCACCGGGTGGGACATTGGCTGGGTCTGGATGTGCACGATGTCGGTGATTATCGCGTGGGAAGTGAGTGGCGGGTGTTGGAGCCGGGCATGGTGATGACGGTTGAACCCGGTCTCTATATAGCCCCAGACAATATGAAAGTGGCAAAACAATGGCGCGGCATAGGGATTCGAATTGAGGATGATGTGGTGGTTACGGATAAGGGATGTGATGTGATTTCGTCTGGCGTGCCCAAAACTGTTGCAGAAATTGAAGCGCTGATGGCCGCCTGATGTATGTCTGATTCTTTCGATATTGTGATTGCTGGTGGTGGCATGGTGGGGGTCAGCCTGGCCTTGCAGTTGAGTGCAGTGCTGCCAGCAGAAGTGTCTATCCTGCTGGTAGAAGGCTTTGTGTTACCCGCGCCGATCGTGGGTCAAGCGCCGGATTATCATCCCGCGTTTGACGCCCGCTCCACGGCATTGAGTTACAGCTCGCGCCTGATCTATGAACAGATTGCGGTGTGGGATGACCTGTGCCAGTGGCTGTGTGCGATTGAGAGCATCCATGTATCGAGTCGCGGACGTTTCGGCAGCACCCTGCTGCGTGCCAGCGAATACAATTGGCCCGCTCTGGGCTATGTCGTTGAAAACGCCTGGCTGGGCAACACCCTGATTCGGCAACTGCACCAGCGCGGTTGCGTCGAGGTGCGCAGTCCCGCGAAAGTCGTGAGCGCCGCGCCGCAAGGATCAGGTGTCAGCGTGCAACTGGAGGGTGAAACGTCGTCCATCACTGCGGGTCTGCTGTTGGTCGCCGACGGTGCCAGTTCTGGGCTGCGTGATCATCTCGGCGTATCCGTCAGTGAAAAGGCTTACCAACAGCACGCGCTGGTGACGAATATTGCGTTCGCTGAGCTGCACCGGGGCTGCGCCTATGAGCGCTTCACCGATGAGGGCCCGCTGGCCGTGTTGCCGCTGTTGCCAGCCCGCGACGGCGAACAGCGCGGCTCTCTGGTGTGGACGCTACCGCCAGAGCGCGCGCACCACTTGGCCGATTGTTCGGCCGAAGAGTTCTTACAAACCCTGCAACAACGCTTTGGTTATCGTTTAGGGCGGCTGTTGCGGGTCGGCGGACGCCACGAGTACCCGCTGTCGCTAGTGCAATCCAGTGAGCAGGTGCGCCAGGGGATAGTGGTGATGGGGAATGCCGCCCACGCGCTGCATCCGGTTGCAGGGCAGGGCTTCAACCTGGCGTTACGGGATGTGGCTGAGCTGGGTCGGGTGCTTGCGCAAGGGGTTTCGGAGGGCTTACCTCTGGGCGATCTCGCGCTGTTGCAGCGTTACCAAAAACGACAACAACCCGATCAGCAAAGAACAATAGTATTCAGTGATCGCGTGCCGGCGCTGTTTATGCACGCTGATCCACTGCTGAGTATGGGTCGCGACCTGGCGCTGGCGGGGCTGGATTTCCTGCCTGGCCTGAAGCGCGAGTTTGTCCGCTATGCTGCGGGCGTCACAGTCACTGGGGGGCAGGCCAGTGGCTGATCCCAGGCAGTTTGATGTGGTGATCATCGGTGCCGGTATAGCCGGCGCCTCACTGGCAGTTGCGCTAACTGGTGCCGGTCTGAGTATTGCGCTTGTTGAGGCACAATCTCTGAGTACAACGGTATTGCCGCAAGCCAATGGTTTGCGTGATTTCGATCCAAGAGTGAGTGCGCTGACACCGCGCTCCCGCGAGTTTTTGCAGCGGCAGGGGATGTGGGACGCCATTGCGGCCTATCGGCACTGCGCCTACCACCACATGACGGTGTGGGATGCCGAGGGTACCGGTCAGATTGAGTTTGATCGTGCCGAGGTCGGTGCGCCAGAGCTGGGCTATATCGTGGAGAACCGTGCCATTGTCCACGCACTGCACACCCGCATAGCCCGCGCGGCAGACATCACTGTGCTGAGTCCGGTGGCGTTGCAGTCCTGCACGCGCCTCACCTCCTCGCGGATGTCGCTGGCGCTGGAGGGGGGTGAGTTGCTTGAAGCGGATTTACTGGTAGCCGCCGATGGCGCGTTGTCGCGGGTGCGAGAGATGATGGGCTTCGTCTGTCGTGAATGGGATTACGGTCATCGCGCCATTTTGGCGACAATAGAGGTCGAGCGACCCCACCAGGAGACGGCCTGGCAGCGATTCCTGCCCAGTGGGCCGCTGGCATTACTGCCTTTGCCGGGCGATGAGGCACATCATTACTGTTCCATCGTCTGGTCATTGCAGGAGGATCTGGTGGATGCTGTTCTGGCACTGGATGACGAGGCGTTTTGCGTCGAACTGGAGCGCGCCAGCGAATCGCGCCTCGGCGTGGTGCTGGGTAGCTCCAGACGTTTCGCGCACCCACTACGCCAGCGCCATGCGGTAGACTACGTGCAGCCGGGGGTCGCCCTGGTGGCAGATGCGGCACACACCATTCATCCATTGGCGGGTCAGGGTATTAATATGGGCTTGCAGGATGTGGCCGTGTTGGCCGAAGAGATTGTGGCGGGACATCACAGCGGAACCTCAGCGGGGCAACTGGCGTTGCTACGTCGCTATCAGCGTCGGCGCAAGGGCGAGAACTTGATGATGATGTCCGCTATGGATGGCTTCAAACGCCTGTTTGAACAACAGTCGCTGCCTTTGCGCTGGTTGCGCAATGTCGGCATGCGACGTATTGATGGTCTGCAGCCATTGAAGCAACGGCTGATGCGTCGCGCCATGGGGCTGGGATAACCCGCAGCCCACGTTACGCAAGCGCGGACATTGTTTTTCACCCTTTTGCCGTTAGAATGGAGCGCTTAATTACACTGCAAACGCGCTCTGTATTGTCAGTTTTAGCGCAGCACGTACCCCTGAGAGGAATTGCTATGAGCCACACGCCGATTGAACTTAAATACGCCCGCACGCATGAGTGGGCGCGGTTAGAGGAAGATGGCACAGTGACTGTCGGTATTACGGATCATGCGCAGGCCGCGCTGGGCGATGTGGTGTTCGTGGAAACGCCCGAGGTGGGTGGGGTACTGGCGGCAACAGACGAAGCGGGTGTAGTGGAGTCGGTCAAAGCCGCATCCGATATTTACGCGCCATTGACAGGTGAGGTAATCGCCATCAATTCGCTGCTGGAAGATGCCCCCGAGACCGTTAATTCCGATCCCTACAACGAGGGTTGGTTCTACAAACTGCAGCCCTCGGACCCCACTGAACTGGAGGCACTGTTGTCCGCCGAAGAGTATCAGCAGCAATGTGAAGACGAGTAAGGGCGCCCTCGCGTTCTCTGGTAACAGCCTGTGAAGGATCTTTTCCTGCGCAAAGGCGCTGATCACCGTGTGCGCGGTGGTCATCTGTGGGTGTATTCCAATGAAGTCGACATCGCGCGCTCGCCACTGGGCAGTTTTGTCGCGGGTGATCTTGTCACCGTCAGAAATACCAATGACAGAGTGCTGGGCAGCGCCTACATGGAGCCTAACTCCCTTATCTGCGCCAGGATATACGCGCCAGGAGAGCAGTGTGCTATCGACGCGGTGTTCTTCACTGCCCGATTGGAGGCTGCGCTGGCCATCCGCCAGACCGCTTTCGATCAACCTTTTTATCGCCTTGTCTATGGCGACAGCGACACGCTCCCGGGATTGGTCATTGATCGTTTCGGCGATATTCTGGTGGTGCAGCTCAACAACAGCGGTTTAGAACGGTATCGCGAGCCGTTGCTGGAAGCGCTTATTGCGACACTGGCACCCACTGGTATTTTGTTTCGGGCAGACAGTCGCAGCCGGCGCGAACAGGGGCTGCCGACCGACAGTGAAGTCGTCTACGGCGATGTGCCACAGCAGGTGCCGTTGGAAGAAAATGGCGTGCATTTCTTTGCGCCGGTTTTCGAAGGCCAGAAGACCGGCTGGTTTTACGATCACCGCATGTCACGGGCGCGCCTTGCGCCCTGGGTCGAGCGTAAGAGTGTCTTGGATGTGTACAGCTATATTGGTGGCTGGGGCATACAAGCTGCGGCGTTCGGCGCGACTGCCGTATGTTGTCTGGACAGTTCGGCGCAGGCATTGGAGTACGTGGAGACGAACGCGCAGTTGAATCAGCTGCAGGATCGCGTCACGACGCGCCGCGGTTCTGCGCCAGAAGAGATGGCGGTGATGCAGAAGCAAGGCAATCTGTACGATGTGGTTATTCTCGACCCTCCGGCGTTTATTCAACGTAAAAAAGATATCAAGAAAGGGATTGCAGCCTATCGCCGTATCAACGAGCTTGGCTTGCAGCTGTTGCGATCTGGCGGGCTGCTGGTCTCTGCCTCCTGTTCCATGCATTGGTCGCGCGCGGATTTGATGAGCGCTTTACAGCAGGCGGCGGTCCGAGCGGGTTGTCAGATTAGGGTGGTCGAGCAAGGCGCGCAAGGGGCGGATCATCCCATTCATCCGGCGATTCCTGAGACCGAATACCTCAAGGCGGTATTTGTCCGCAAGCTCTGAGTCGCCGAGGCGTGGAAGCCTGGTCGGTCCGAATTCAACGCAGCGAAATCACCGGCCATCCAAGCTCAACCGCCCTGGCCTGCAAAGTGTCATCCGGGTCGACCGCCACCGGATTGTCCACTAACTCCAGCAGTGGTAGATCATTGTGCGAATCGCTATAAAACCACGCATTGTCCAAGCTGCTGTCGTGACTGTCCATCCAGTCGTGCAAGCGGGTCACCTTGCCCCCCTGGAATGACGGTGTACCACTGGGAGCGCCGGTGTAGACGCCATTCACGATTTCCGCATCACAGGCGATCAGGTGTTTCACGCCCAGCGCTGCCGCGATGGGTTCGGTGATAAAGCGATTGGTGGCAGTAATAATCAGCAGTTCGTGCCCACGATTTTGGTGGTCAGCGAGGAGCTGGGTCGCTTTGGGCAACAGAATAGGCCGGATTTTGCTGTCCATGAATGCGCGGTGCCAGGCGTCCAGCTGCTCGGCTGGATGGCCTTTCAAGGTGCCCAGCGCAAAGCGCAGGTAGGCATCGATATCCAGGTCGCCTGACTTGTAGTCAGCGTAGAATTTATCGCTGCGCTGCGCGAAATTGGCACTGTCCACTAATTGCTGTTCGCAGACGAATTCACCCCACAGGTGGTCGCTGTCGCCGCCAAGGAGGGTGTTGTCCAGGTCGAAAATTGCCAGTGTCACAGGGTGTCCCTCAAAAAACCGGTAGTTAGCATAGCGGCGGAGTCAGTTATAGTAAATTTCTCTGGGCCTGCAATTTGTGGAACAATGACAGGCGATAATAACGGATGACCTTTTTAACGTGATAGATTCTGATGGCTTTAGGCCGAACGTGGGAATTATGCTGACCAACGAGCGGGGCCAGTTATTGTGGGCCCGCCGGGTCGGCGGTCGCGATGCCTGGCAGTTCCCTCAAGGAGGGATCAGTGCGGGCGAATCTCCGGTTGAAGCGCTCTATCGTGAGTTACACGAAGAAGTGGGGTTGGCTCCCGCCGCCGTGGAAGTACTGGGTTCTACCAAAGGCTGGTTGCGCTACAGGCTGCCTGCGCGGTTCGTGCGGGAGGGTCAAAAGCCGCTGTGTATCGGACAGAAGCAAAAATGGTATTTGCTGCGACTGCTCGAAGATGATGCCGCGGTAAAGCTGGATCTGAATGACAAGCCGGAATTCGATCTCTGGCAGTGGGTCAGTTACTGGTACCCTCTGAATCAGGTAATTTCCTTCAAGCGCGAGGTGTATCGCAGGGCAATGAAGGAATTAGCCTTGCCACTGGGACTGCACACCGACAAACACGGGGGTAGATAGATGGCTATGCTCGAAACCCTGCGGCACATTGTTCAGGAGGTCAATGCAGCGGGTGGCCTGGATGAGGCCCTGCAGATTATTGTGCGCCAGGTGCGCGCCGCGATGAAAACCCAGGTGTGTAGTGTCTACCTGCGCGATCCGTCCGGACGCTATGTGTTTATGGCCACCCAGGGGCTCAATCCGGAGCAGGTGGGCGTGGCCAGTCTCGCCCCCAGAGATGGTCTGGTCGGTTTGGTGGTAGAGCGCGGTGAGCCGGTCAATCTTGAAGACGCGGAAAGTCACCCCAGATTCCGCTATCTGCCCGGCATAGGTGAAGAGCACTTTCACTCCTTTTTAGGTGTGCCGATCATCCATCAGCGCGGTGTATTGGGCGTATTGGTGGTACAACAGGCCGAATCTCGCCGTTTTGACCAGAGCGACGAAGCCTTTCTGGTGACGCTTTCCGCGCAGCTTGCCGGGGTCATTGCCCATGCTCAGGTGACGGGTGTACTCGTGACTCAGGCGCTGACGGGCACCGCGCCGGCCAAGATTACCGGTGTGCCCGGAGCCCCGGGGGTCGCTATTGGTACAGTGGTGGTGCTATCTCCAGAGGCGGATCTTTACGCCGTGCAACCGCGTGAAGCAACGAACAAGCGCAAGGAAGTTCGTGCCTTCAGGGAAGCATTGCAGAGCGTACAAAAAGATATCCGCTTGGTGGCCGATAATCTTGGGGCAGACTTGAATCCGGAGGATCACGCGCTCTTTGATGTCTATATCAGTATTCTGGATGATTCGACCATAGGCGCAGAGGTCGTTGGTCTGATCAAGGCCGGACAATGGGCCCAGGGCGCACTGAGTCAGGTGATGATAGAGCACATCCGTCATTTTGAGCGGATGGAACACAGCTATCTAAAGGAGCGGGCCGTGGATGTCCGCGATCTGGGCACCCGGGTTCTTGCCTATCTGCAGGCTGCGAACCAGGAACCGCGGAAGTATCCCAGTCAGACGATACTGGTGGGGCAGGAGTTGACGGCGACATCCCTTGGGGAGATTCCACGCGAGCAGTTGGTCGGTCTGATCTCTGTGCGCGGCTCCGGCAACTCCCACGTCGCTATTCTCGCCCGCGCGATGGGTGTGCCGACAGTCATGGGGGCGGTCGACCTGCCCTACGCCAAATTGCAGGATCGCGAAGTCATCATCGATGGTTACAATGGCACCGTGCATATCAATCCCCTGCCTGAAATCAAGCAGCGATTTCAGCAGGTGCTGGATGAAGACCAGGCCTTATCGCGGGATCTGGAGTCCCTGCGCGACGTACCCTGCGTTACTCTCGACGGCTATCGTATGCCGTTGTGGGTCAATACCGGCTTGATGGTGGATGTCACTCGCTCGTTGGATCAGGGCGCCGAGGGTGTCGGTCTGTACCGCACAGAAGTGCCGTTCATGCTCAGGGACCGCTTTCCCAGCGAGGAAGAACAGCGACAGATTTACCGGGAACAATTGGAGGCCTTCGCGCCCAAACCGGTCACCATGCGCACCCTGGATATCGGCGGCGATAAAGCGTTGCCGTATTTTCCTATCGAAGAGGAAAACCCTTTTCTGGGCTGGCGTGGTATTCGGGTGACGCTGGACCATCCAGAAATCTTCCTGGCGCAGGTGCGGGCTATGCTCAAAGCCAATGAGGGGCTGGGAAATCTGCGTATTATGTTGCCCATGGTGTGTAATACCTCTGAGGTGGATGAGGCGCTCGAATTGATCCACCGCAGCCACCGGGAGCTTGGCCAGGACGGATTAAAGGGCGATCTGCCACCGATAGGGGTTATGATCGAAGTGCCTGCGGCGGTTTATCAGGCCCGTGCGCTGGCCAGGCGGGTCGATTTTATCTCTGTCGGTAGCAATGACCTGACACAGTACCTGTTGGCAGTAGATCGCAACAATGCCCGTGTGGCACATCTTTATCACTCGCTGCATCCGGCTGTGTTGCAAGCATTGGCGCATGTCGCCGCGGCCAGTCAGCAGGAGGGCATCCCTATTAGTATTTGTGGGGAGTTGGCGGGTGACCCCGGTGGGGCTATCTTGCTATTGGCGATGGGCTATGACGTGTTGTCCATGAATGCGACCAGTCTGCTCAAGGTCAAGAGAGCATTGCTCAATCTGCGCCGCAGCGAGGCGTGCAGTTTGCTCGAGGAAGTGATGGTGCTGGATAGCGCGGATGAGGTGAGCGTCTGTCTGGAGCAATTTCTCAGTCAGCACGGCATGGAGAAATTTATTCACAGCCCGGTTGCCTAGCACGCTGCGTTTTCCAGACATCACATTGCTTTGCGAATGGCGTCAATTCGATCGTTGTTGAAACTCCAGTTGCTGCTCTGTGAGCAATGCTCCCTGCTGGTCGAAGCATTGCTCCCGCCAAGCGGTGCGTCCCCGGCGGTCTATCGTCAGTGTCGTGCTGGAACGCGTACCATAGGTCTCTGTGACAATGAATTGGGCGGACAGTATCGGCTCCATCGAGCCATTCAGATCCGCCGCGCTCAAATCGCGTTGCTCTGCCAGCTGCCGGTCGCTAACGACAGTGAGTAATCCGCCGTGGGAGATTGGGCCGGCTTTTAATAGTGCCTGTAGGCGGGCTTTCCCCAGCGTTACTTTCGGCCAGGGCGTGTCCAGTTTGGCATTACTCAAGCCATAGACGCCGGGTGGCAGGCACTGGGGTTCCAGTGCATCGCTATTGGTGAAATACCACAGGCTGCGGCCATCGCCTACCAGCAGGTTGAAGCCGGCGTACTCTTGTGCGCGCAGTGCAAGTTCGCGCAGATACGATGAGGGATTTTGTGTGCCGGTCAAAAACGCGAGGGGAAGGTCGCCGCGAGAGCGCGGGGCCGCGGCGGTGCGCGCAGGGTCGCGGTAGTTGGTTACCGCCGCAAGGCGACCACTTCGGGTAATCCCCATCCAGGTGCCGCCCTGCTGGAGATCTTTGCCGGCGAGCAGTTCGGGGTACTCGGTCCAGAAATCTGACGCGGCGGTGGGCCGGGCGTGAAACTCGTCCCGGTTAGCCGCTATCAGCAGCGCATACTCGCTTGAAATCTGGTGGGCGAACACTAACAGACACATACATTACAACCGGCGTTCGGGGGAAAGAATTGTGAATCATCACGCGGTGCATGATAATACGGTTTTTATAGTTCCGTTACTCTTGTCGGCCAAATTGGTCGGCCTTCTCCCTGGGCTTTTACTGACTCGCAACTATGCTGCCATATCCTGAAATAGACCCAGTCGCTCTGGCGCTGGGACCGCTAAAGGTACACTGGTACGGCCTGACCTACCTGACTGGACTCGCCTTCGCCTGGTGGTTGGCTGCCCGACGCACCAGGAGGCCTTGGTCTGTGGTGAAGCGTGAGCAGGTCGACGATCTCATCTTTTACGCCGCACTGGGCGTGGTGGCGGGCGGCAGGATTGGTTACGCGCTGTTCTACGGCTGGGACAAACTGGTCGATGATCCCCTGTGGGCGTTTCGGGTCTGGGAAGGGGGCATGTCGTTCCACGGCGGATTCCTGGGTGTACTATTTGCCATGTGGCTGTTTGCCCGTCGCCATAAAATCGTATTCGGGTCGTTGATGGATTTTGTCGCGCCGCTGGTGCCGGTTGGCCTGGCGCTGGGTCGGTTGGGAAATTTTATTGGCCAAGAGTTGTGGGGGCGAGCCACCGACGCGCCGTGGGCGATGGTGTTTCCGAATGATCCGCTGCAACTCGCCCGGCACCCCTCACAGCTGTACCAGTTTGCACTGGAAGGCGTATTGCTCTTTCTCATCTTGATGTGGTTCTCAAGATGTGAGAGGCCCGTGTGGTCTGTTGCCGGTGTGTTCGCCCTCGGTTATGGTTGCTTGCGTTTTGTCGCTGAGTTCTTTCGAGAGCCGGATCAAAACATTGGTTTCCAGACGCTGGGCTGGGTGACCCGAGGACAGGAGTTGTCTCTGCCGATGGTCGCACTGGGTATCTACCTGATTGTCATGGCCTACCGCAAGGCAGGCATCGCTGAATCTGCGTTGGAGAAGCGCGCCAAATGAAGCAATACCTTGAGTTACTGCAGGATATTCTCGATCACGGCGTGTGCAAGGGTGACCGCACCGGCACCGGCACTTTGTCCGTATTCGGGCGTCAGTACCGCCACGATCTGGTCGACGGTTTTCCGCTGCTGACCACTAAAAAGCTGCATTTCAAAAGTATTGTGAACGAACTGCTGTGGTTTCTCCGCGGTGATACCGATACACAATGGCTAAAGGAAAATGGCGTCTCTATTTGGGACGAATGGGCCACTGAAGAGGGTGAGTTGGGGCCTATTTATGGCGCCCAGTGGACCGCCTGGCCGACCCGCGATGGCGGCACGATCAATCAGATTGATTACGTGATCGATTGTCTGCGCAATAATCCGGACAGCCGACGCATATTGTTTCACGCCTGGAACGTGGAGTACCTGCCGGATGAGCGCATGAGCCCACAGGAGAATGTCAAGGCAGGCCGTATGGCGCTGCCGCCTTGTCACTTGCTGTACCAGTTTTACGTGGCGCAAGGCCGGCTCTCTGCCCAGTTGATGATTCGCTCCAGTGATTCCTTCCTGGGTTTGCCCTACAACACGGCGAGTCTGGCACTGCTGACGCTGATGCTGGCGCAGCAATGTGATCTTGAGCCGGGTGAAATAATCATTTGCACCGGGGATTCCCACATCTACAGCAACCACTTGGAGCAGGTGGATCGGCAGCTGAGTCGTGAGCCACGGTCGCTTCCGAGTATTAAACTCCTGCGGCGTCCAAACACCATTTACGATTACCGCTTCGAAGATTTCGAGTTGCTTGATTACCACCCGCACGCCCCAATTTCTGCTCCGGTGGCAGTGTGAGCACAGGCGTTCCTCTATGACCCGCCTGGCGATTATAGTTGCTGTTGCCGAAAACGGCGTAATCGGCAAAGACAACACCATGCCGTGGAAACTTTCTGAGGATATGCAGCACTTCAAGCGCATCACGATGGGTAAGCCTGTTGTGATGGGCCGCAAGACCTATGAGTCGATAGGCAAGTTGCTGCCGGGGCGCGTCAATATAGTTATCTCACGCAATCCGCAGTTTCACGGCGCAGGCGTTGAGGTGGCGCGTTCTGTGGATGAAGCGCTGGCAGTGGCCGCTGAGATTGCAGTGCGCGATGGTGCGGAGGAAGTGATGGTGATCGGTGGCGCCGAGATCTATGCTGCGGCTATTCCTTTAGCGGACAAGCTGTACATTACCGAGGTTCACGCCCGCGTGGATGGCGACGCTGTACTGTGTGATATCGATTGGCAGTTCTGGCGGGAAGCCAGTCGTGAACATCGCGTCGCAAAGCCCCCCAACCCCTACGAATATAGTTTCGTCTGCTATGAGCGTGCGCACCGATAGCGTCTAAGTTTTGATCACGAGTTATCAGCGTGTTCGAAGATTGGATACCCTTGTTAGAGGTGTGCTGCTGTTACCCTGAAATAAATCCCCCATCTAAAGTGTAACGAATATACCCATACACTGGGGGTTCGAAAAATGTCTGCGTCATTCATTGAAAACTTACTCGCACATGGTTAGGATTTGCACCCTCGGCTCTCCGGGATAAGATTTTCATCTATAGATAGGTATGAATCTGGGCTATTTTGTAGCCTTGAATTACTCTGTTGGATTATAGGAAACGCAATTCCCATGACTATGCATCGATTGAAAGAAGTATTGATCGCTGTACTGGTAGCCTCAAGTACCCTTGGGGGTACTGTGGCGGCCGTACAAGCCAGCGCTCTGGATTCCATCCTCGCGGTGGGCAAATCCAAAAATGACGCCGCGCGCAGCTCACAGGTGAAAATAGATAAACTGGCGGATGAAACTCGCGATTTGCTGTCTGACTATAAGACCGTGAATAAGCAGGTTGATGGCCTGAAGGTTTATAACGCGCGACTGCAGCGACAGATCGACAATCAAGTGGCGCGCATTACAAAATTTGATGCCTCCATTGATCAGGTGACGATCGTCTCCCGTCAGATGACGCCGCTCATTATCAGGATGATTGATGGGTTGGAGAAGTTCGTGGAGTTGGATGTCCCGTTCCACCAGAAGGAGCGTGAGCGGCGCATTGCATTTTTGCGCGCTAACCTGGATCGATCTGATGTCACAGTGGCAGAGAAGTTCCGTCAGGTTCTGGAGGCTTACAAGATTGAGAATGAGTACGGCCGAAAGATAGACGCCTACAAAGGTAATGTCGATATCGACGGTGTGGAGCGCGACGTGAATTTCTTGCGAGTGGGGCGTGTGGCTCTGCTGTACCAGACTACCGACACTGAAATTTCCGGCGCCTGGGACCAGGCTTCCCGTAGTTGGGTTGCATTGGACAGGGGTGAATATCGCAATGCCATTATGAAAGGCCTGCGCATCGCGCGCAAAGAGGCTTCAATCGATTTGATGAATATGCCAGTCCCAGCTCCGGAGGCTAAATAATGAACATTAACAGTGTAAAAGCCGCCGCGATTGGTTTGGTTGGCGTCTTGGCCTTTTCTGCTGGGTCGGCAATGGCCCAGGAAGCGAAGACGCTGGATCAACTGCTAGGTTTCGTCAAGCAGGGGCAGGTAACAGAGTCCAGAGAGAATGCTGCCAGAGAACAGCGTTTCGCCAAAGACAAGGCAAACCAGGCTGCCGAGCTACAAAAAGCAGAGGCCGAGCGCACGCGTCAGGAAGAGTTGAGTTCGCAGCTGGAAGACGCCTTTGAGGCGAATGAGCTGCTGGTTGCGGCCAAACAGACGCAGTTGAAAGAAAAGTTGGGCACTCTTGTGGAATTGTTCGGGCACTTGACGTCCACCGCCGGCGACCTGTCAACTAACATGGATTTCTCGCTGATCAGTGCCCAATACCCGGGCCGGGAAGTATTCCTGAAAGACCTGATTAAAAAGATGAGCACCTCTGACGAGTTGCCCAGCATCGAGGAAATCGAACGTGTTTGGTATGAACTGAATCGTGAAATGGTAGAGTCAGGCAAAGTAGTTTCTTTCACTGCCGAAGTGGCTGCGCCTAACGGCGACAAAGCACAACAGAAAGTGGTCAGGGTGGGAACCTTTAACGCGGTGACTGAATCGGGCCAATACCTGCAATATGTGCCGGAGAAAGGTACGTTGGAAGAGTTGGCCCGCCAGCCCTCCGGTCCCTACATCGGTTGGGCCAGTGATCTGGCCGCTGCCACCGAAGGTCTGCACCGGTTTGGCATCGATCCCACCGGCCCCAGCGGTGGTTCTTTCCTGGCGGCACTGATTAACAGCCCCAATCTGGAAGAGCGGTGGCACCAGGGTGGTTATATCGGTTATGCCATTACCGCAGTCGGGGTGTTTGCCTTCCTGCTGGCCATATGGCGTCTGATTGTTCTCATGGGTGTCAGTTCCAAGGTGAATAGTCAGCTTAAAAGTAACAAGGCCAATGAGAACAACCCTTTGGGTCGTGTGCTGAAAATCCACGAGGACAATCCAGTGATGGATTCCGAGACGCTGGAACTGAAGTTATCCGAGGGTATACTCCGAGAGACGCCGAGGCTGGAAAGTGGACTCACGCTGCTGAAAATTATTGCCGCTATCGCCCCGCTCATGGGTCTGTTGGGCACAGTTACCGGCATGATAGTTACCTTTCAGGCGATCACCATCTTCGGTGCAGGTGATCCCAAGGCGATGGCTGGCGGTATTTCCGGCGCCTTGATTACTACGGTACTTGGCCTGTTGGTTGCGATTCCGGTGGTACTGTTGCATACCATCGTAAATGGACGAGCTCAGCGCATACTCCACATACTGAACGAACAGACGACCGGGATCATAGCCGAGCACACTGAAGCCAGCTCGAGGAAATGATATGTACTGGTTAGATAGTGCGTATGAGGCGGTTTCCCGTTTTATGGATATGGGAGGTCCAGTTCTGTATGCCATAGCGGTGCTGCTGTTCGTGATGTGGACATTGATCTTCGAGCGTATCTGGTATTTCAAAACCGGCTGGAAGACAGATGTTTCGCGCACGATCAGCAGCTGGGAAGGCCGCACTGAACGCAAATCCTGGAACGCGAAACAGATTCGCTTGATGATGCTCTCGCAGTCCCGCCTGCTGATCCAGCAGAACATGCCGACGATAAAGACGTTGGTTGCGCTGTGCCCGCTATTCGGTTTGCTAGGCACAGTGTGGGGCATGATTGAAGTGTTCAATATTATGGCTGTCACCGGAGGTGGCGATGCCAAGTCTATGGCAGGTGGTGTATCGCAGGCGACGATACCTACCATGGCTGGCATGGTAGCCGCTATTTCTGGCGTGTTTGCCAACACCTATATAACCCGGGTTGCCCAGCGCGAAAGCGAATTCCTGGCAGACAACCTCACGACGGATCATTAAGAGAGCGATTGTAATGCGCAGGAATCAGAGAGCAGTTGCCGAAGATGAGGCCCAGATTGATTTGACGCCCATGCTGGACGTCGTTTTCATCATGTTGATCTTCTTCATTGTCACCGCGTCCTTCATTAAGGAGGCGGGTGTTGAAGTGAACCGCCCTGAGGCGTCGACATCGCAGCCCAAGGAAAACGTCAATATTCTGGTCGCCATCACAGCGACTAACGAAATATGGATGGATAAGCGCCGCATTGATGCGAGCGCAGTGCGCGCAAATATCGAACGACTTCATGCCGAGAACCCCAAAGGCGCAGTCGTTATTCAGGCGGACAACGAGTCCAATACAGAAACAGTTGCAGGTGTGCTGGACGCTGCTCGCGAGGCCGGGGTCTACGATGTATCTCTGGCTACCGACGATAAGTAAACCACTATGAATCGCAATATATTCAGACTCTTTATCGGTAGCTTGCTGGCGATCCCGGTAGCGGGTGGTCTGTTTTTCATTATGCAGTATCTGATTGCGACAGCTGATACGAAGATCGATGATAAACAGCAGATCAAGCTCGCGGACCCTTTTATGCCAGAGCGAGAGATCGAGACAAAGATCGACCAGAAGCCAGAAAAGGTAGACGAGCCAGATGAGCCGCCACCCGATCTCGACACGCCTGATGTCGATATGGATATGGACATGGATGTAGTAAACATTGCACCGCAGACCCAGGTGGATATCTCTATTGAAAGCTCGGGTATGTCCACAGGTGATGGTGAGTATCTGCCTATTGTAAAGGTGGCGCCCATTTATCCCAGACGTGCCCAGAGCCGCGGTATTTCGGGCTATTGCATTGTCGAGTATACGGTAACTACCTCGGGCGCTATTCGTGATCCGAGAGCAGTAGACTGTCAGCCCAGCGGCGTGTTTGATGATGCATCCGTGAAGGCCGCGCACAAGTTTAAGTATAAGCCACGTGTCATTGACGGCGAGCCCATTGAGGTTCCTGGCGTACAGAATAAGTTCACCTACGAGTTGGAAGATTAGACGGTTGTTGCGCTATGAATTGGTTTAAACCCAGTACCTGGATACGCGCTGCCTTACTGGCTGTACCCGTACTTGTCACTCAGGTGGCAGTGACGCAACTGCAGCTCAGTACCGAATTGCGCCCGATGTCTGCAGCCTTTGCACAGGAGACGGGCAAGAAAGATGAGCGGGAAACGCGCCGCACGCCAGCTCTGCGTAACGCTGTTTACGAAAAGCTTTCCGAAGCACAAGTTGCCGCCGAGGCCAAGGATCTCGGTATGGCAAAGGCCATTCTCGATGAAATGATCGCTAACAGTGGCAGTAAGGCGCTGAACAGTTATGAGCTGGCAAATGTCTACAACCTGTACGCCTTTATTCAGTACTCCAAGGAAGATTATGCCGGAGCACTGAGATCCTACGAGAAGGTGGTCGTTCAGGCCGATATCCCGCTGGCGATGGAAATCAATACACGCTTTACTATTGCCCAGCTGTATTTCATACAGGAGCAGTGGCAGAAGGGTATCGATGCCCTGCTTAAATGGTTCGCTATGACCGAAACCCCGAATGCCAATGCTTATATATTGCTGGCGCAGGGCTACTACCAGGTTAAGAACTATGACCAGGCGTTGGTCAATGTTGATAAAGCGATCGCGATGAGCAAAGCAGCCGACAAGGTGCCTAAAGAGCAATGGTACAACCTGGCGCGTTTTCTCTATTTCGAGAAGAACGACGTCAAAAATACCGTTGTCGTACTCGAAGAACTTCTCAAGTACTATCCCAAGAAGGAGTATTGGGTACAGATCTCGCATATGTACGGTGAGCAGGACAAGACAAGTCAGCAGCTGGCTGCGATGGAAACCGCCTACATGCAGAGCATGTTGGATAAGGACAATGAGCAGGTAACAATGGCGTATTTGTACCTGAACGCGGACGTTCCCTATAAAGCAGCCAAGGTGATGGACAAGGGCCTTGGCAATAAAACTATTGAGGGCAAATCGAAGAATTGGGAACTAACGGGTAATGCCTGGCGACAAGCGCAGGAGTTGAATAAGGCTATCCCCGCGATGGAAGAGGCTGCCGCCAAGTCAAGCGAGGGCGAGTTGTATGCGCGCCTCGGTAATATCTATCTCGATAACGATGATTTTAACAAGGCGATCACCGCCATCAACAAAGGCCTGTCCCGAGGCGGAGTCAAGCGGGCTGATACTGCGCGGCTGGTGTTGGGCATGGCTTATTTCAATACCAATCAGTATGAGAAGGCGCGCGAAGCCTTCACTGCGGCCGCGCGTGATGAGCGCTCAGCGGCATATGCTGAACAGTGGATCGGTTACATGGATTCCGAGTTAGCGCGTCAAAAATCCTTGCAGGACGAAGGTGAAGCAGACAGTGCCGCTGAGAGCGAACCAGATGTTAACGCTGAGGGTGCCTCAGAAGACGCTGTAAAATAGGATACGTCAGCAGAACAGGCTGAAGGTGGTAAGACAAAGTCGCAAGCTCCGGGATTGCGGAATCAGTTGTAGCCTACGACCGAACTGGATGTACCGCAAATTGCGTTAAGCTAACCGATAAAAAGGGAGCTAATACAGCTCCCTTTTTTTATTCCGCGAACTTATACCGGAACCACATTCTCTGCCTGTGGGCCTTTCTGACCATCCGTGACGTTGAATTCAACCTTTTGACCATCGGCCAAAGTTTTGAAGCCATCGCCCTGGATAGAGCTAAAATGAACGAACACATCGGGGCCATCTTCACGCTCGATAAAGCCAAATCCTTTGGTTTCGTTAAACCATTTAACAGTACCAGTTGTCTTAGACATAAAATTTACCTGTATAGCGAGTGGCGCCATGTCCAGGCACCTTTTCATTTATAGTATTATTTATGGTTTACGCACCGATTATCTTGATGAAACGTCGACTTCGATCGTGAGCATAAATATTGCTGAATCCACTCAGCATTTTTAGTGTAGCACCATAGTTGGTGATTTACAGGAACGCCGGTAAACTATTTTCTGAACAATTTGGGTCATATGTGAGGAAGGTCATCGCCCATTTTTGGTATCTACCCTGCGCTTTAAACCGGATAGATTGGCGCATGTGCGGCACCCATCAGGCCGGTTTTGTCACTGGTGATTACGAACAACGGTACCTGATCAAGATGCGCGCGCATCTTACCCTTCTGCTGAAAACGTTGTACGAAGGTGCTCTGTTGCAGGAATGTGATCATGCCCGGCAGGAAACCCCCCGCCAGATACAGTCCGCCGTAGGCACCATTTGCGAGGACATAATTACCACATACCGATCCCAACAGGGCGCAGAACGTATTGAGGGTCAGCGTGCAGTGCGCACATTCCCGGCTTTGGGCCCGGGCTGAGATTTCCTCCGGCAATAACGGCAGGGTCTTGTGGCCCTGAATGGCGCCAATGGCCTGATACAAGCGTTGCAACCCCGGCCCGGACACCAGATATTCTGCGTAGACCTCGCCGGTCTTGGGTAACAAATGGCGAAACAGGTCCAGCTCCAATTCCGTGGCGGGTGACAGTCCCATGTGTCCGGGTTCGCTGGCACTGGCGACCGGTGTCGCGCCCATCCAACTCAGGGTCGCGCCACCCAGGCCAGTGCCTGGGCCAACTGTTGCCAGCCTGCTGCCGTGGGAGGTATTGCCCAGATGCAAAGCCGTGAGGTCGCTTGCGGTGAGATAAGGTACTGCATAAGCGTTACCTTCAAAGTCATTAATACCGCGAAGTTGCGAAAAGCCAAAGCGCTTCGCCAGATCCTGTAAGGAGAAAGACCAGTCAATATTGAGCATGGTCACGCGATCGCTGAAGGGTGGCGCTGCTACTGCCAGGCAACAATCGGTGGGGCCGGGTTCGGACAGCGCGTCCCACCAGTCGTCTACGACATCTTCGAACTGCGCATGCTCTCGGTTAATATAGGTGCGTAGTGCCCGCAGCTCATTGGTGATCGGGTCGTACAGAGCAAGGCGGCTATTGGTGCCACCGATATCCGCTACCAGGCGAGTGCTGAGGGGTTGGGACACAAGCACCGGCTTAAAGAACGGGTAGAATTTTCATGATATTGGTTGAGCCGGCGGTCCCGATGCGCTCACCTTTGGTGAGGATGATGGAGTCGCCTTTTTGCAGGTAACTACCGTCTAACAAGAATTCTATCACTCGGGCATCGATGCAATCTTCATCAAAAGCGGCGGCATCGAAAAAGAGTGGTACCACTCCGCGGCACAGACAGAGCTTTTGTAATGTTTCGCTAAGGTTGCTCAATGCGAAGATTGGCAGGCCAGAACTCAGGCGAGACATCAATCGTGGAGTGGTGCCAGACTCGGTGAGGCAGGCGATACCGCGTACGCTATCGAGATGATTGGCTGCGTAAATTGCCGACATGGCTATCGCATCCTGAGCATCTGCGAAGGCTCTATTGAGACGAAACGTGGATGTCCTGGCGACCGGCTGGCGCTCTGCGCCCAGAGCCGCATCGGCCATGGCCTGGACGACTTCCACCGGATAATTACCGACGGCTGTTTCTGCCGATAACATGACCGCGTCAGTGCCATCGAGTACCGCGTTAGCGACATCGAATACCTCTGCCCGAGTGGGCATGGAGCTATTAATCATGGACTCCATCATCTGGGTTGCGGTGATCACGACTCGATCCATCGTGCGCGCCTGGGAGATAAGCGCTTTCTGGATGCCGATCAATTGGGCATCCCCGACTTCGACGCCGAGGTCGCCGCGGGCGACCATAACGCCGTCCGAGGCTAGCACGATGCCGTTGAGTATATCCTCGTCAGCGACGACTTCGGCCCGTTCAATCTTAGCGATGATTGCGGGTTGCAGTTGGTGTTGCAGTAGCAATCTTTTGGTTTGGAAGATATCCTCGGCGGTGGAGACGAAAGACACCGCGACAAAGTCTGGCTTGAGCGCGCTCAAGCTGTCGATATCGGTAAGATCCTTGGCGGTCAGTGCGGGTGCGGCGAGGCCGCCCCCGAGACGGTTAATGCCTTTGCGTGAGCCGAGTTTGCCACCGATAAGCACGGTACAGTCCACTGCGGTCGCCTCGACGTCATCCACGCGCAACCGAATGCGGCCGTCGTCCAGCAGTAGGGTATCACCCCTCACTACGCTGCTACATAAGGCCTCGTATTCCAGGCCTACGCCGCGAAAGTCACCCTCGCCGTCACCCAGATTGAGGTCGAGGCGGAAGCGGTCGCCGCTGGAAATCTCGACAGCGTCATTGCGAAAACTGCCGATACGTATCTTGGGGCCCTGTAAATCGGCCATGATGCCTACATACAGGCCGGCAATACTGGCCTGCTTGCGAATTCGAGCGGCGACCAGAACATGATGCTCTGCGGTGCCATGGCTGAAATTCAAGCGGAAGACATTAACGCCTGTGCCGATCAATTTGGCTATCATGTCGTCAGATTCACTGGCGGGGCCAATGGTTGCGACTATCTTGGTTCGTCTGATAAGTTTCGGGTTCACACTCATTTCCGTTGTCGATGACGCTGCAATCCCAGAACTGCAGGCGGCTGGATTGGCGATGATGTAAATAATGCTCTGTTAGCCAGCAACTCGCCAGTGTACGCCATATCGCATAGCTTCACCCGCCCGCCTCCGCTCGGTTCAGGTACTCGACCACGAGATCGGGAAAATCTGTAAACAGCCCATCGACCCCGGCCTGGCCGAGGAAGATATCCAGCAGCTCCTCGAAACTTCCTATATCTGCAGGTAACTCGTCGCGTCTGAAGGTGTAGGGATGGACTTGCAGGCCACGCGCCTGTGCAAGCTCCACTAGTGGGCTTAGCTGGGCGCGACCGGACGCTGTCTTGCCGAGATAAATATGGGCTAGAAAGGGACCGATGCCCTGGGCATAACTGGCGATATAGTCTAGTCCCGCGGGCGTTCGGAGATAGTCGTAATCCACTGCGCTGTCTTCGCCCCAGCTGTTCTCGCCAATGAGTTGAATCATCGGCAGTGGCGTCTTAAGTTCGCGGTGTAATTGCTGCAATGTCTGGTCATCGAAGCATTGCAGATACACCTGCTCGGGGCGATCTGAATAACCGCTTTGTTCCAGCACTTCCAGCACGGCGGCTGGCAGGTCCAGGCCCTGTTTGCGATGCCAGTGGGGCGCTTTCAGTTCGACATATAAGCCCGTGCGGCAGCCGCGGCTGTGGTCGAGCCCGGCGAGCATTGCCACCTCCTCGGCCAGGGTGGGGATTTGAAACAGGGCGTGCTCGGCGGGGAAGCGCTGCGGGTACACGGCGCTCCCCAGTCGCGCTGCGTCGAGGTGGGTGCGCTCGTGCAGGCGCAGTTGGCGGATTTCCGGCAGATCGAAATCGATGGCGTAAAACCGCCCGTCACTGCGGGCGCGGTCGGGAAACCGCTGAGCCACATCCGTGGTGCTGTCGAGGTGGATATCGTGAAGCACAATGGCCGTGCCATCTCTGGTCAGTACCACATCCTGTTCGAGAAAGTTGGCACCCATGGCATGCGCCAGCGCCTTGGCCGCGAGTGAGTGTTCCGGCAAATACCCACTGGCACCGCGATGCGCGATCACAATTGGTCGATTCCTGGTGTTCATGGTGACAGCGTTACCTCATATAGTGATGCTTATGCCGTGCCAGAATCAAAAGAGGGCGGGATTGATGATCCCCACCCTCTCTAATAGTGACAGTACAGTCCGATGGCTAGGGCAGTGCAGCTATCCAGGCATCATCTTCAAACCACTTTTTTCGCAGCTGGTTCAATACGCCGGTTTTCTCATAGGCGGTCAGGTAGTTATCCACCAGGTTAAAAAACTGTAGATCGTCCTTGCTGACAGCGATTCCGATAGGTTCTACCGTCAGGGGTTTCTCCAGTGTTGTCAGGCCTGAGTCGGGATAGCGCATTACCGCCAGGATGCACTGAGTCATGTCTGCCACCATCGCGTCCGCCTTGCCATTGATCAACATGGCCACGCCTTCGTTATAGCTGTCAAACTCGATGAGCGTGGCAGCAGGTGCGATCTTCTTGATGAAGTTGGCGTGGGTTGAATTTTTCAGGGCGAGCAGTTTGAGGTCTTCGCGATTAAATTCCTCGGCGGAGGTGATGGTCCCGAGCAAATTGCTTCTGGTCAGGATAGACATCCCGGACATCATATAGGGGCCGATAAAAGAGACCCGCTCAGTGCGTGCAGGGGTTATCGACATATTTGAAAGTATCATGTCAATCTCGTCTTCTTCCAGTGCTTTCAGGAGTCCGCCGAAGGGAATAGTCTTGATTTCCAGTTTTACATTCATCGCCATGGCCAGTGCTTGGGCCAGGTCCACGTCGAAACCCATGAGGCCGCCTTCGCGAGTTGTCATCGACATCGGCGGTTGATTACCGGACATGCCTACTTTGAGTACCTCGAAATCGACGATGCGTTCCAGCGTGTCATCCGCGGCCGCCTGAAATGGCAGTACTCCCAGAAGCGTTATAACGCCTACCAGTAGAATGTGTTTGATCTTACTTGCCATCAGAATTTCTCCGGTAGATTGATTATGGGCTCGCTCAACGTATAAAGGCGAGATGTTATGTTGATCAGCCCGGTTGGGACGAAAGCAAGGTGAAGCGCACCAGTGTAAGTCTCATCGGCAAGGATGCCAAAACCTTTTATCATGCAA
>CAWWAG010000010.1:0-80920 GCA_963934845.1 uncultured Halioglobus sp.
TGATTCAGCCAACTAAGATGACCTTGTGGCTCTTGTTCGAATAAAAACAAAGTTTGTGGCCGCACAGGGCCGCAGCAATGCGCTTGTCTCGCAGCTCCGGATGGCAGGCGACCAGCGTTGTAGTCATCCCTCCCAGAGAGATACCGGTTACGCCGATGCGTGCTTTATCGATCATTCCCTCGAGGGCTTGGCCGGGCGAAGCGAACTGTACCAGCAGGGTGTCTATCAGGAAGGACACGTCAGCCGGTTGGTTCATAACATCGCACACATTGGGTCCACCGGGCGCTGACATATTGATGGGTGGGTAATTTATCGACACCGCAACATAACCCAGGCTTGCCAACTGTTCTGCAAGGTAGGCACCGCCCTCCCTTGTGGATGAAAAGCCGTGGCTGTAGACGATCAGGAGATGGGGGCCAGCGGCATTGGTGGCCGGGTGCCAGACCAGCCTCTCCAGAGTGCGGGTTGCCGCGCCAGGGTAGTCGCCGTTGGCACTGGTGGACCAACTGTCATCAATGAAGGTTTCTTCGTGACGCTGCACTTCCGGGCTTCCCGGCAGCAATACTGCCTCACTGCTGGAGCCCGACGGGAAAGGCTGGGGCTGTTTGCCCAGCGTAAGGACTGAACAGGAAACAGCCAACAGAATCACCACGACCAGTACGATCCACGGTAACTTATTCATGTGATACCCATTGCCTGTGACATGTGAAAGCCAAATATTGCCCAGTGCTGCGTATTTGGCGAACTAATCGCTCACTCTACTGGCGAGGCCCCGGCCAATTTCTGCGCATCTTCCAGACCACCAACATTGGTGACGCCTGTGTAGCCCAGTGCTTCCAGACGCCCTTTTGCATTCTCAGCCCGGCCACCTGCGGCACAGTAAAGGTAAATAGGTGCATCCTTGCCAAGTTGTAGCTGGGCGACGCCGGCCTCAATACCACCGACAGGAATAAGTATGGCCTGTTGTAAGTGACCGCTGGCCGTTTCAGAGGGAGAGCGTACATCGATCCAAACGGCGTCGGCAGCAACTTCCGCCCAGACGGGCTGGCAGATGCAATAGACAATTAGTGCAAGCTTCAGCATTACAGAGGTGTGTTTCATGAATAATTCTCCAGTGTAGGATTTTGACATCAGTTTAGCCCCCTAATCCGGCGGACTCTATAGCGTTTTGTTGCGACACCGCGGGTGCAATTACCGGCAGCACGTATGCCTATGATGCGGGTGATGGTGGTTTTGGTGGCGAAACCTACGGTTTGCAGGAACACTATTCCGGCCAGAATGCCAGAAACAGTTCCCGGCCAGACAGCTGGCCCAACTGGCAGGCCGACTTTTTTGAGGCCGCAAAAACCCTGCTACCGACAGCGCCCTGGGTATTTGCGCGCGGCAACCACGAACTGTGCAGTCGCGCAGGGCCTAGCTGGTTCTATTTGATGGGCCCAGGGTCTTTCCTACCGGGAGCGGGCCAAGCGCATCGTGACGAAATGGTTGACTACGCTCTGCGTAGAGTTGCTCCAAGTGCTTCAAAGCCTCGGGTGAGGGCATATCTGCTCTCTGCCGGGACAACAATTGCCGCAGTTCCACCAGGTCGTGATCGAGGCCGATAAGGTCACTCAGTCTATTCAAGTAACGCCGCCAACTTTCCAGCGGGGTACGCCAGGAGCAGCGAACGATCTTCAGATGATAACGCAGGTATTTAACCTGTTTGCGCCACTCGTGCCACGCCAGCCATCCACCCTCCTTTCTCGCCACACGGATCGATTCATAGGCGTCCTTATACGTGCCCACCAGTCCGCGAGTGAGCGTCCTACTGAAAATCTTTGATTTTCACCACTGCAGGACATCCCCTCTGACCGCGTCCAACTGCACACGCAGGATGGATAGCTGTGCTCCGGTCATTCCCCGGTCAGCCTCGTGTTTATGGTGCGCCTGCAAAATACCGCGTAACGCACGCAAATGGTGAGCTTGGGGGTGCGCGCTGATACTGCTCAAAACCACCCAGAGCCTGATGCTGTGCACCAACTTCGCGCTCACCACACTAACCACGGTGGTAGCGATCGGTATTCAGATTACCGGCGGATACTGGGATTCTCCGGTACTACAGTTGGCGCTCCAATTGCCAGTGACCGCCTTTTTGTTACTGGGCTTACGCCCGGATATTTTCTGGGTGGAGGTCACTGGGATACCTTGTTTCGCCTGTTATCTACCGCGCGCCTGAATGTTGGGCACGTGCAGCTGCTGCAAAACCAGAACATTATCGACGCGATGCACGTTGCGTTGCAATATACCCTGCTCGCCATTTTGGGTGGCTGTCTTCCTGGTTCACTCTGAAGACCACAGTGTATTGTGTCGCTTTGCCGATACAGCGATGTACTTCGCCAAAGAAGTCCAGAACACCTATCTCATCTTCGATGAAAACATAAAAGAGCTGAAGAATCGGCACACCGCAGCCGTCGTCGCATAACCGTCCCCCCGGTTAGTCCCTGCCGCTGCCCTCATCGGCAAGCAGTGACCTGAATTTCGCGTGATCAGCGCGACTGAGATGCAGCCGGGTGAAGAAAAAGAACGCTACCATGGCCAGAGAGGTAATCGTGATCAACGTGAACCAACCCAATGACTGCAACACGCTCTGGCTGACGTCCCCGGGCTGAGCACCGGGCGCAATACCGGACAGGTCGATCACGATCCCTGCCAATAGCGAACCGGCGCCGGTGGTCGCTTTACCCACGAATGAGCCGGCGGCGAACACCACTCCCTCCTGGCGCCGGCCTGTCGCCAACTCCTGCTCATCCAGTATGTCAGCCCAAAGCGATACGCTCACGGCTTGCAACGAGACGATTAACAACACCGCCATACCGACATTGATCAGCTGCAGTGGGTAGATCAGGGGATGCCCGTTTTCGGGCAGCCATCCGAGTAATCGCGCACCGATAAACCACAGCATATTGATGGCCAGTCCAAAACTGACGGCGGACAACAGCGTCGGTTTGTCGAAGCGACGACCGAGTCCACTGAGAATCGAAAAGGCAAGCAATGTACCTAGCGCAGTGGGAACGATAAAACCGGCCAATTGCTCAGTACTGAATTCCCAAAAATAGGTACCCAGATACAAGCCCAGGGTGGTGTAAACCCCGGCACACATCCCGAACGCCAGCGTCGCGCCCATGGATACCCTGAAATTACGGTTGCGAAAAATGAGTTTCAAGTCGCTCAGCGGCTGCGTCCAATTGAACACCACGCCCGGGGCGGCCCGCGGTAAGCGCGGTATCGCTGAGCGGGTTCCCACAACACACACCAACGTGGTCACCCCTGCCACCAGCGCAGACAATACGCCGTACTGCCAGTAATTGGCCGCCACCAATCGGCCGTCAATGCCATTTTGGGATGGAAAAAACAAAGTAAAGGCGATGGCAGGCAGCAGCATCGCCGCCAGCCAGCCCATGGTGACCCGGGCCTTGGCGATGACAGTGCGCTCATCGTAATCCGTCGACAACTCCGCGCCCATCGCCGAAAACGGGATATAGTAAATCGTCAAAAATGTACGCAGCAAAACCGAGACCGTCAGTAACCACGCGAACATGCCCAGTTCACCAAACCCGTCAGGCGGTGCGAACAACGCCAGAAAGAGCAATGTAGTGGGAATACCGCCCGCCAGAAGCAGGGGATGGCGACGTCCCCAGCGCGAGCGGAAGGTATCAGACCAACTACCCACGATGGGATCGGAGATGGCGTCCCACGATAGTGCAATGAACATGGCGAGACCGGCGAGTGTGCCGCTCAGGCCCTGAACCTGTGTGTAGTAAAACACCACGAAGTTAGCATAGGCCGCATCCTTTACGGAAAATGGCATGTTGCCAATCGCGTACGTCCACTTTTCCCTGGCTGAAAGGCGCTGCATAGGATGTATCATTCCTTGGGTGAAATCTTGCCTAATACTTCACTGGAAGTGCTGTTTTTACCCGGAGCTGCGATGTTTGTTAATGTTAGTCGCTCACTGCCAGTTGCTCCGGTCCAGTTTGTTCAATAGTATGACAAGTGTCAATTTATCGCACGTGGCGACTTCGGATTTTAGCGACAAACAGCAGAGCCAATCGCCCTGCTGTGACCCGTCCACACCAGAGTGAACCGATATGGCTACCCGAGCAAGAGGGCGTCCGGCGCAAAGCGCAATCTCCGATATCGATCTGCTGGACGCGGTACTGCAATCCTTTGGCGAGCACGGCTATGAGGGGACATCGGTGCGAGAAATCGCAAGGCGCCTGGAAGTCAGTCACAACCTGATCCCGCAGCGTTTTGGGTCCAAGGAGAATCTCTGGTATATCGCCATCGACCACGGGTTTGGCCGCATCAGGAATGATCTCAGACGAGAAGCCGAGGCAATGGGTAGCGATGAGCTGGAGATCTTGCGCGGCTTAGTCACCCGCTTCATCGAGATAAACGCACTACATCCCTCGGTGTTGCAGATCATCAATCAGGAAGCCAGCCGGCCGGGACCGCGCCTGGATTACCTTTTCGATACCTACGTCAAACCGATACGGGATTTTGGCGAAGCCTGGCTGACGCAAATGGCGGAACAGGAGCGGATTAAGCCGGTCTCCGTCACCTTGTTCTACTTCCTGATGACGCACGGGGCCGGCGGGGTGTTCGCCCTCCCCGCGCTGACCAAGCGACTTGGGAAGGGCGCAAAAGGCAAAAATACTATGTCGATTCAGCAACAGGCAAAAAGCGCGGTCAATCTCTTCTTTGATGGGCTGCTACCGCGTTGACGCGCAGCAGGCGGTAATGGCATTGTATTACCCTCTTAATTGACAGCTGTCACTGCATAATCCAAACTGTGTTTGCAATGCGGCTGCGCGTGACGACCGATAAAAATTGCGCAGCCAAAGATCAAGTAATCAGAGAGTGGCTAACATGACTTCACAGAGGATAAAGTCGCAGGCTCCGCTGGCATTCCAGTGGGCGATATTCCCTCTCGTAATGGGCTCAGGGGTACTGCTGTCATGGTGGCTGATGCGGGGCGGCATGGAACCCGCGCTGGCCATACTGTGGCCCCAGTTTGCCGCCTTCATCATCGTCGCCGTGTTCGAACACGTGTATCCCTACCATCTCAGCTGGAATCAAAGTCACGCGGATATCAGTGTCGATGCGCGCCATGCCATTGGCATCGGTATTTTACTGGCGGTCATCACCCCCGTTGCAGTCACCATCGGCGTAGCCGTGGGTGGCTGGCTGTCGGACGAGTTCGGGATTGGCCTGTGGCCGACGCAATGGCCACTGTTCGCGCAAATCGTACTGGTACTCGTGGTTGGCGAACTTCCCGGTTACTGGATACACCGCTGGGAGCATCAATGGGATGGATTGTGGCGCTTCCACGCCGTGCATCACAGTGCACCGCGCTTGTACTGGCTGAACGCCGGGCGCTTCCACCCTATCGACTCCTTCATGACCTTCGCCCCCTCCTATATCCTGCTGGTAGTTATGGGTAGCGGTGAGGTGATGCTGGCGTACTTTGGCATCATTACGACCATTCACGGTATTTTCCAGCACGCTAATATCCAACTCCGGCTGGGACCACTGAACTGGTTTTTCAGTATGGCGGAGCTACACCGCTGGCATCATTCAAAAACGCTGCATGAAGCCAATCACAACTATGGCCAGACAGTCAGTGTTTGGGACTGGGTCTTTGGCACCCGCTATCTCCCCGCCAATCGCGAGCCACCAGAAGAGATTGGCATAGCCGACCTACCCTCATTCCCGATGACATGGTGGGCACAAATTCTTTCGCCGTTTCGCTGGCGGCAGATCAAAAAGGCCAGCGAGGCGCACGCTATGAGCGACGGTGATATACTTCAGAACGCCAAAACACTCGGATAATCCCGGCAAAACGATAAGAAAAACTAGATGACTATCAGTTCATGCACCACGCTGGCCCAGCGCCTTTTCGCTGTAGTAACCCTCGCGGTTGTTGCGGCCTGTTCAGACCCTCTTTCCGAAGAGACGCTGCTTCGCTCACGCGAAATGCCGCAGTGGTTTGAAGATGCCAAGCTAGGCGTTTTTATCCATTGGGGCCCTGCCTCGGTACCGGCTTTCGCCTATGGTGGACCACTGGCACCGGGCGAACTTGACGAAGTGATGTTTGGCGACTCGCCGCGCAAGGAATTGCCTTATGCGGAGTGGTACCTCAATGCAATGAACTATCCAGACAGTGAAACCGCACGCCACCACGCCGAGACCTATGGCAATACACCCTACGCGGATTTCAAGCCAATCTTTGAGGAGCGCGTCAACGAGGGCTGGGACCCGCACGCCTGGGCTGATCTATTCTACCAAGCCGGCGCGAAATATGTCGTGCTGGTGACCAAACACCACGACGGTTACACACTGTGGCCAAGTGCCGCCACCAACCCGAATCGGGATAACTGGGAGTCGCCCAAGGATATGGTAGGCGAGCTCGCTGCAGCAGTGCGCGCCCGGGGTATGCGTTTCGGCACCTACTACTCCACCGGCCTGGACTGGAGTTTTGAGATGTACACCAATGGCGATCGCATTCAGGACATTCTGCGCAGCGCGCCCGCCAGCCAGGCCTATGGCGACTACGTGTTTGATCAGATGAAAGAACTGATTGACCGCTACCACCCCGATATCCTGTGGGCTGACATAGGCTATCCCTCAAAAGGGCGACAGGGTGAACTGTTCGACTACTATTTTGCACAGGTGCCCGATGGCGTGGTTAACGACCGCTGGGGTAACGTGGATGTGCTGGGACAAATCGCCAGTATTCCCGGGGCCACCTGGGTGATGAAAACGCTGGGGCAACTGCTCATATCGAATCAATCAGTCGCCATGGTAGACGACCCGGCACGCCCCGGGTTCAAGACCGCGGAATACGACAGCTTCGCCGGAATTCCGCCTTTCAAGTGGGAAGCCACACGCGGGCTGGGCGGTTCGTTCGCGTTTAACTCACAGGAAACAGTCGCCGATATGTTGTCAGGCGGCGAACTGGTCGACTACGTGGTGGATACAGTCGCCAAGAACGGTAACGTACTAATCAACGTGGGGCCCGACAGCTACGGCCATATTCCTGCCATTCAGCAGGCACCACTGCGCATCATGGGTGACTGGATGGCGATAAACGGTGAGGCGATCTATGGCACGCGACCCTGGGAACGCTATGAGAACGAGCGCGGCCGAGAACTGCGCTATACCCGCACCAACCAGGCGCTGTATGCCATCGTCACCGGCGAAGCCACACAAAGTCTAACTATCGAGTCACCGGGGATATCCTGGGAAAGCATTGATGTGCTGGGCGCCAAAGTAGTAGAGACCAAAGAAGAGGATGGTCTGCTCACCCTGTCCATCGGAAAATCGCTACCGGGCCCCGCCGTAGTGGTGCGATACAACCTGTGACGAAATGCCCGCAGGCGGTGTGCGAACGGGCGCCTCACCGGCTTGCGTTCGTCCTGCCATCACTTGATGGGACTTGCGGTTAGGAGACTGCGCGGTGCCATTCACACTCAGCAATTGCCGTTTTTCGTACTTGCTCCGGCGAGGATCGCTGTGGATAACCCGCAGCTCATCTTCCTCAACCACCTCCGTAGTGAAAGACCAGTCGTCATCGAGAATGGTGGCATCCAGCGTTCCGAGTGCGACTCCTAGTGCCGCGCTGACATCGGCTGTAAATACCGCAGCAGCGGGCTCAGCAAATACGCCCGGCTAGCAGAGCAGCACAGAAGTTATCAGTACAAAAAGCGGCAGTGACGTGGCCGACGCACAACGCATCGCAGTAATGGCGGCTAATCCAGAGGTCAACAGCTAAGCAGCCAACTTGGAGCTGCGCTGACGCAACTGAAGATTGTATCGAAGCAACTGAAATCCCAGAATCATCTTTTTCAGGAGCGAGGGGTTTTCGATCGACTCCAGCAAGTCAGACGGGAACACACTGTGATAGGTCGGGATGTGATGCCTGGCCCGGATGTCCTCAAGGGAGTTGTTCCATTCATTCTCCCATTCGATATCCATCATGTATGGCGCTTCTCTACCGTGTTGCCATGCCTCGGTCACAATTTGCATAATCACCGTAAAGCCCCTTGGCTGGTTGACCGTAGCCATTCCCATGCCGGCCGCCAGAAACATGGCCGAATAGTTGTGACCAAACTGGGCGAGCTGGAATGCGGAAATCGCGATTTCGTTGGAGGAGTGCGTGGTGTAACCCGCCACCAGATGCCATACATCATGCATCTGCAGGATACGGGCATTCAGATAATGCAGCGAGTGCGGTTTGTCACTCAGCTTAATGGCATCCCGATCCAGTACTTCAGGGTCATAGCCATTGTCCACAATCATATTGTAGAGCGATAAGCCGAGGCTTTTGTCAGGACAACTTGCCAGCGCAGGAATATCCGTATGGCCGGGTATTGGACTGGTAAGTGAGATCGCCGCTCCCGGATGGTTGCGCGCATGATTCTCTGCGATAGCATCGAAATCAGGGTGAACTTCATCGCCTAAAGCGGCGACAGCGACCGTGATAGTCAGCGCGTCATAGCCCTCAGGCGGCCCTTGCACGACATCCCAGAATGCCTTCCAAAAGCTATCCTCAAGCGGTGCCTCAGGCAGGCCGTCGGGAATTTCAGGCGTGGGGCCAGCACCCAGCCAGGCGGATGCAATATTGTCGTAGATGGCGTTTGTCGCGTCCGGACAAGAATAGGCAGCCCATATCATGACGCCTGCCAGCAAAACCCGCCCGGAGGAATCACCACGTTTGGCCGCGGCCACGGCCTGGCAAATGGCGTGAGCGTCTGTTCGTTTAGCGGCATTCTGGATGCTTTCACGTAATGTCACAATCCGTCTCCCCGCTGACCAAGCAGCGTGTACCACCTGCGGTTTATATGTGCAGCTGTCAATTATACAGTTTCAAATAGCGAAATCCAGTACCAGACCGACGCCAGCGCAT
This sequence comes from uncultured Halioglobus sp., assembly GCA_963934845.1. Lineage (GTDB taxonomy): Bacteria > Pseudomonadota > Gammaproteobacteria > Pseudomonadales > Halieaceae > Marimicrobium. Next base: position 8,948 of record CAWWAG010000010.1, read on the forward strand.
CGTAGACATCCACCTCCGTACCCTCCAAGGTCCTGGACCAGTTCTCAATCGTAATGTTGAGCGTAAATTCTGTTTGTGCGAATACTTTTTTCGCCAACTTGCCAGCCCCTGCTCGGGTAGTTTGGCGTCCGCATAGGGCGGCGACGTATTGGCCATCAGGCGAAATTCCTGCTCAGCTTGCACAGCATTACTAAACGCCACCGCAACCAGCGACAGTAAAATCCATCTCAATATTTCCAAACCCCTTCTCTGCTACAAAAAATTAGTTCCACACCCATTGCATAATGCGTCGGGGAACCCACTACCACATCAAGTCATCCGGTATCTGATAATCCGCGTAGGGATCGTCTTCTTCTACTTCTACCGGCGCATACTGATTCAGTACCACAATAGTCTCTGCATCACGCTGAGAGATCTTTTGTGCTGCAGCTGTGGGCAATAATTCGTAGTCATTACCCAGTTTGGCAATGGCCAAACGCCCATTGATCAATTCCTTCTGGATTTTTGGGGTAATGTACAATTTTTTTATCTTGGTGCCGTCTTTAAACTGATACGCCACATCGCCGTGGTCACGTGTGATGCGATTCATGGTGATCAGCTGGATGATCTGTGCCTTTACCGCTTTCTTTTCAGCTTCGGCCTGCTGCACTTTATTCAGTTGACGATCGCGTTCAGCCTTTTCCAACTGGGCGCGCCTGACCTGCTCCTTGTTCTCGTCGATGTGAACCTGGCCTTTCTGGCGGCCCTTGACTTCCTTGCGGTGCTCCTGCTGCAGCTGCTTTGCCTTCTTCTTATCGACGAGGCCGGATTGCAGAAGTTGATCTTTCAAAGAAGCCATGGCAGTAGCCTGTGTGAGCCTATTTCGGAACGATAATTATCGTTGTTCGCAACCCCACTGGCAAATTGCGCTGCACGCACGGCGCTGATGACTATTGCCGGCCGTCACTGCAGTGATATGCTTCCCCCTCCTTCGAAGTACCGCTGAGGTTCCCCTTGCGAAAGAAAAAGCTGTTCTGGTCGTTTATCGCTGTCGCTATGGTCGCAATGGCGGCCGTCCAGTTTGTACCAGGGCCAGCGCTGAGGATACCGGCCGAGCTAGCCGCAGGGCAACGCGCTGCCCATCGCCTGCTGAATTTTGAAGGGATCCCCAACTTTCGCGATCTCGGAGGCTACCCGACGGCTGATGGCCGGCAAGTAAAATGGGGCGTACTGTACCGCGCAGGCACCTTCGCCGAGAGCTCGCGCGCCGATTTACAGGGCCTCCAACACCTCAACATCGAGACACTGATTGATTTTCGCTCCACCGCTGAGAAAGCATCAGAACCGAATCACCTATCTGATCCTATCGGTTTTGAGGTAGTGGAGATACCCACGCTCGATGACGGCAACGCAGCCATGGTAGAGGAAATCACCGGGCGCATCGAAACCGGCGATTTCGCAGGATTCGACCCCAACACGCTCATGCTGGATGCCAATCGTCAGTTTGCGAGCACCTTCACGCCCCAATTTCGCCAGTTTATACAAGCGATACTGAAAGCCAATGGCGCACCCGTCGTCTGGCATTGCAGTGCGGGTAAAGATCGCACCGGGTTCGCCTCGGCCATTCTGCTGCGCATACTCGGCGTACCACAGGATGTGGTGATGCAGGACTATATGGCCAGCAAGGAGAACGCTCTGGAGGCGCGCCGCTCGCAGTTAATGCTACTGCGGTTATTCAAGGGGGATGAGGCCGCCGACAAACTGTCTGTGATGCTGGGTGTTGAAGAAGACTGGCTAGCGGCAGCGTTTGTGCAGATTGATGCCACCTGGGGCAGCTTTGATAACTACGTCTATCAGGGCCTGCAACTCAGCGACGCTGACATCGCGCAACTGAAAGCCGCGCTGCTGAGCCAGCCAGCACCAGCAGTATAGCCCACTGGTCCAAGTTATTGAGCCACACCTCCAGTCAGACACTTTATAATTACTCTGCTGGCAGCCCGCCTGCCAATCGGCGCCCTCCCGTTCGGCCCAACATCAAGGTAGCCCAACATGAATTTCGAATTTTCCGAAGAGCAGCTATTTATCCGCGATCAGGCCCGCAACTTTCTCGGCCAGGAGTGCACTACCGCCCACGTGCGCAAGGTGCTGGATTCTTGCGACGCCTACGACCGTGGACTGTGGCAGAAAATAGTCGCGCTGGGCTGGACCGCGATGACCATCCCCGAAAGCTATGGCGGCCTCGGGCTGGGCTATCTGGAGTTGTGCGTGATCGCCGAGGAACTGGGGCGGGCGCTGGCGCCTGTGCCTTTTTCTTCCAGCGTGTATCTGGCCACCGAAGTAATCAAGAGCTGGGGCACACCGGCGCAAAAAGAACACTACCTGCCGCAACTGGCGGCGGGAAAACTGATCGGCACATTGGCCGTTGGTGAGGGCCCTGGCGCTACAACTGTCGTATCGCAGTTCCGCGACGGCAAGATCACCGCACAAAAGTTACCGGTTCCCGACGGCGACATCGCCGATTTCGCGGTAGTGGCAGCCCGAGATACCAGCGGTAAACTCGGCCTGTATCTGGCACAACTGGGCGATGCGGGCGTACAGCGTGAAACACTGAAAAGCATGGACCCCACTCGCTCACAAGCGCGCCTGATCTTCAACAATGTGCCGGTTCAACCGCTTGGAAACGATGTCGCCGGGGATGCTGAGTTGGCTGAGTTGCTGGATCGCGCTGCTGTACTACTGGCCTTCGAGCAAATCGGCGGCTGCCAGGCGGCCATGGATACCGGTATCGCGTACACCAAGGAGCGCTTCGCGTTCGGCCGCGCCATCGCCTCATTTCAGGCCATCAAACACAAGTTCGCCGATATGTACGTGGCGCTGGAGTTAGCCCGGTCCAACGCCTATTACGGTGCTTGCGCGCTGGCCAGCGACGCTCCCGATCTACCGCTGGCTGCTGCCACCGCGCGGGTCAGTGCCAGTGACGCGTTCTACCAGATCAGTAAGGAAAATATCCAGGCCCACGGTGGCATGGGGTTTACCTGGGAGTTTGACTGCCATCTGTACTACCGGCGCGCGCAACTGCTGTCGGGCGTTATCGGAACGCAACCCCAGTGGAAAGAGAACATCGTCCAACACCTGCTGCAAACCGCCTGAGGAGAGCCCCATGGACTATCAAGATACGGAGGTACTGGCTGCCTTTCGCAGTAAAGTCAAAAACTGGCTGGCGGCAAATGCCACCCGACGCACCGACAAACACCACATGGGCATGGAGGGCGAAGAGTCCTTTCGTGAAGCGAAGGAATGGTACAAAAAGAAGGCCGATGCTGGCTTCGCCTGCCTGACCTGGCCCACAGAGTACGGCGGCGCAGGGCTTACCCCGGTGCACGAAGTCGTGTGGCAACAAGAAGTGGAAAACTACCTCACGCGCGACGCCCATTTTGTCATTGGCATCGGCAACTGTGGCCCCGCTATCATGCATTTTGCCAATAGGGAGGCCAAGCTGGAACTGCTGCCGCGCATGGCGAGCGCGGAAGATGTGTGGTGCCAGTTGTTCAGCGAGCCCAGCGCCGGCTCCGATGTGGCGGGCCTGCGTACCCGTGCAGAACGCGACGGTGACACCTGGAAACTGAACGGCCAGAAAATCTGGACGTCTGGCGCGCAGTATTCGAACTACGGCGTGGTGCTGACACGTACCGATCCCACTGTCTCAAAATACCGCGGTCTCACGCTGTTTATGATCGACATGCGCCAGAGCGGTGTGGAAGTGCGCCCTATCAAACAGATGGACGGCGGCCAAGGTTTCAACGAGGTGTTCTTTCACGATGCCATCGTGCCCGATGCCTACCGCCTGGGCGAGATCGGCGGCGGTTGGACCGGCGCCCTCACCGTATTGATGAGCGAGCGCCTTGCGATCAGCGGTATTCAGCCCACCGGCTTCCCACAGTTTCTGGATCTGGTGAAGTCGCTGGAATTGAATGGGCGACCGATTGCTGAAGATCCGCTGGTGCGCGAGCGTCTGGCTACCTGGTACAGCCAATACGCGGGCTTACAGGCCACCTACAAGCGTATGATTACCGCGGTAGCCAAGGGCGGCATCGCCGGGGCAGAGGCGTCACTGGGCAAACTGGTGGGTGCCGTGATGAATCAGGAGATTGCCAACTTCTGTTGCCAGTTGTTCGGCCCCGCCGGCATCATCCAGGATACGGTGTTGAGCCCGGAGCGCGCGCACTTTCAGGAATCGGTGCTGTTCTCGCCCGGCGTGCGCCTGGCCGGTGGCACCGATGAGGTGATGCGCAATATTCTGGCAGAACAGGTACTGGGCCTGCCGCAGGAACCGCGCATGGACAAGGGCATCGCCTTTAAGGATATTCCCACCGGGCCTGCGAGCTAAGCGCTAGCCGAACACACCCATCACAAAAATGACCAGCACGGCGGGCGGCACGACAAAGCGAATCAGGAAATACCATACCGTGTATTCACTTGCGGTAGCGCCCAGCTCATCCTGTGTCGCCTCCCTGCTCATAAACCAACCGGCAAAAATGGCGATCAGCAGACCGCCCACGGGCAACAGGATCTGATTGGAAAAATAATCCATGCTGTCGTTAAAGTTTTTACCGTTAAACGTCCAGTGATCCATCGCGTTATAAGACAGAATAGACAACACACTGAACACCGCGATCGAAGCGGCCAACAATAGGGCGCTCTTGTGCCTGGGTATATTAAAGCGGTCTTCCAGCCAGGAATTTACCGCCTCTATCAGGCCAACCATGGAGGTAATACCCGCGACCGCCAGCATCAGGAAAAACAACACACCAAAGCCGTGGCCACCTGGCATCTGGGCAAACCCCACGGGCAATGTTTTGAAGATCAGCCCGGCCCCTGCCGCCGGATCCATGCCGTTGTGAAAGACCACAGGGAACACCACCAGGCCCGCGAGCAGCGCTACACACGTATCCAGTGTCACGATAATCAACACTGAACGTGTGATCGAGACACTCTTTTGCAGGTAGGAGCCATACACCATCATGCCCGCCATAGCCGCACTCAGGGAGAAGAAGGCCTGCCCGATAGCCGCCAGCACGGTGGCATATCCGATCTTGCTAAAGTCCGGCGTGAACAGCCAGGTCAGCGCCCGGGAGAAACCATGGCCTTGTGAATCTGTCGGGGGCCTGAGGTAATTATAAATGGCCAGGCCCGCAAGCAATACAAACAGCAGGGGCATCAACACAGTGACCGCACGCTCGATCCCGTCTTTTACGCCGGCGTAAATAATTAACCCGGTGATGGCCAGGCCCACCAGTGTCCAGAACAGCATACCGAGGCTGTCGTCCAGTACCGCCGCGAACTCTGCATCGGCGGTGATACTGTCGAAGCCGACAAAGCCCGTGGTGATCGCCTTGAACAGATACCAGAGCACCCAACCGACCACCACAGCGTAGACAATCTCAATGGTATAGGCCGCCAGCAAACCCATGGCGCCCACTAACCGCCAGTGTTTGGACCTGCCATTCTCCAACGCCACACTGGCCATCGCGGCGGTTGGACTACCCTGCCCGCGACGACCGATCAGGATTTCGGCAATCAGGATGGGCGCGCCGATCCCAAACGCACAGGCCAGATAGATCAGCACAAACGCCGCGCCGCCATTTTCACCGGTGATATACGGAAAGCGCCAGATATTGCCCAGGCCGACTGCGAAACCGACCGAGGCCATAAGAAATCCGAACCGCGAAGACCAATACGCGCCGCCCGCTGCCATGGGCCACTCCTACTATTGCTGTTAGACCAGCAGTTTACACAGATTGGCAAACGCTCGGCGAATACAGGTATGAGCCCGGTAAGATTGGAACTGAACCAGAAAAGCTACCTTAGACTGATCGATGCATTCCTTGCCAAAAACGAGATATCTGATGAGATGGCGATTGAGAGTATTCTGGTAATGGCTCTGGTTGTCGCATTTCCCTGCTATTAGGCACGCAGTACCCCGCTACACGTCATTGCAATCAGAGCACTATCTGGCATGTGGCCTGCGTCAACCAATTTTTATCGGCCCCTTGCAGATACGGCCCTATCGTCTGTGCAACAAGCTGGTGATAACGGTTAATCCAGTCGATCTCACGCGCATCCAGTAGGGCAACGTCAAGCAGCCGCTGATCGAACGGCACCAGTGTCAGGGTTTCAAATTCCAGCATTGACGTATCGCCAATACTGTCCTCACAGTCGCGAACCACTTGCAAGTTTTCGCAGCGCATACCGAACGCGCCGTCGCGATAGTAGCCCGGTTCGTTACTGACAATCATACCGGGGCGCAGCGCCACACTACTGTGCGCTTTGGAGATACGTTGCGGCCCCTCATGCACGCTGAGAAACACGCCTACGCCATGACCGGTGCCATGATCGTAGTCATAGCCCTCACGCCACAGGAACTGCCGCGCCAGTACATCCAGTTGTGTGCCGGTAGTGCCGCGCGGGAAGCGCACCTGCGCCAGCGCTATGTGACCTTTTAAAACCAACGTAAACAGGCGTCGCACCTCGGGACCGGGATCGCCTATCGGCACGGTGCGCGTAATATCGGTGGTGCCATCAGTGTACTGCCCACCGCTGTCGAGCAGGTACACACTGTCTATGGTCAAGGGTGCAGGCACGGCGTTGATATGATTATAGTGACACATAGCGGCATTGGCGCCCGCGGCAGAAATTGTGCTAAAAGAAACGGCGTGAAAATACGCGCCCTGCTGACGCAGGCTGAGCAATTTATCCGACAGCTCAGCCTCATCATGCAACCGACCGGCGTCTACTTCGCGATCCAGCCAGGCCAGAAAACGGATTTCGGCCACGGCATCACGACTGTGTGCGTTGCGGGTGCCCGCCAGTTCCACCGAGTTCTTGCACGCTTTTTCAAGTTGCACTGGATCGTCCCCATCGACCACAGTAGCGTCGAGGCGGGACAACTCCAACTGAATCCAGGCGCTCGCATTTTTTGCGTCGGCCAACACACGACGTTTCGCGTAAGCGCCCAGAGCAGCACCGACATCTGTTTCGGACAATACCCGCACACCCTCACCAACGTGTGCGTCAAATCCCTCAGGCAGTCGACGCCGATCGACAAAAAGCGTTACTTCAGCCGTGTCGTCCAGTATCGCAAAACTCTGCACCACTGGAAGTTGCGGCATATCGGTGCCGCGAATATTGAGTAGCCAACTGACCGAGTCGGGCGCGAATATCAGTGCTGCGTCACAGCCGTGCGACTTGAGCATTTTGGCGATACGTTGACGCTTAGCGCTGCTGGACTCGCCGGTAAATGTCTCTTCCAGCAACAGCCCAGGCGTGCACACTTCCCCCGGCCTGTCCTGCCAACAGCGGTCGATCAGGTTATCCGTGTCGGAGACAAGCTCAATACCCGCCTCGGCCAGGATGTTTTCCGTAGTGCGATACCAGTGCAAACTGTGCAGGCGCGGATCGCAGGCCACTCTGGCACCGTACGGCAACTTCGCGGCCAACCATTGAGCTTGAGGCTCCTCAATCAAGTGATGGTAGGAAAATAGTCCCGCGGGCACTTCGTTTCGCACCTGCACGGTGTAGCGGCCGTCGACGAACATGGCGGCCTCATCGCGCAACACCAAGGCCACACCAGCCGAGCCAGTGAAACCACTGATCCAGCGCAGTCGCTCTTTGTACTCTGGAATGTACTCTCCGAGGTACTCGTCGGCCCGGGGCGCTACCAGTGCATCGTAGTGGGCCTGCGTCATTAGTTCCCGCACTGCCGCCAGGCGTGTTTCAATCGTTGTCATGACAAGCCCCCTCAAACCAAGACCGGGAATTGATAGCAACGCAGAACCTGGCGCGCGACGCGCAGAAGAAGAAGGGGCGGGGATTCAAATACTATTCCACGTACAAGTCGAATTCGGACTTCGCGATCCCGCAGTCCGGGCACTCCCAGTCTTGGGGAATGTCCTTCCACAACGTCCCTGCCGGGAAGCCATCATCTGGCAAACCCTCTGCCTCATCGTAGATAAAACCACAGATCACACACTCGTACTTCTGGTATTGGGGATTACTCATTTAAAAATCTCTCAAATGGAAAACATTGCTGTTAAAAAATTATACGTCACTGCGTCTAGCGCTTCTATACCAGTGCCTACAAGTCGCCCACTAAGGTAAGACGAAAGCCCGCGCCGTCGGGTTGCGCAATCAGTGACAACATCTGCTGTACCTGCGCATCGAGAGCGGTGTCACTCACCAGTTGAACGTCCAGTTCGTAATGCCGCTGCAGCAACTGCAACGAACCATTGGCCTCCAGTGGCCCCGTCAGAGTGATGATATCGCCCTGTACAGCGTCGCCTTCTGGCTGCTGGAAATCCAGTGCATAGGTGCCCAGCGGCACCAAACCGCGCGGGGACTTCCAGCCGGCATTTTGCCACACCAGCCGTCCATTTCCGCTGTACGGCATGCCATCGCGCATCTGTAGCAAGTCTGATTGCAAGCTGAAGAAGCCCTCCACGGCGACCGGGGCGAACCGCCCCAGCAGGCTCGCCGCCAGTTGCGCGTCCAGATTGAGCAGATCAAGATCCTGCTGACCTCGCAGTATCACTTCGCCGGCTAGCCGCTGATCGCCCCACTCGCTGCGCACCGTCAGGTGAGGTGACAGTGTTAATAACGACAGCGGGTGGAGTGACCACTGCACTGTGCCGAGCTGAAAATAGCCTTGCGGTAAACGCAACATGACGCTGCTGGCGCTGCCATCCCAGACACTGCCGGACAAGCCGCGCAGCAGTACCTGATCGCCCGGGACCACCAGGCCTATCAGTCGGGCGGGGGCAGTCATAAGCAGGCTAACAAAGAGCAGCAGGGCCAGGGCCGCAGCGCCGACAAGTCGGGACATTTTCACGTTATCCCGCCTCTGCTATACGCGCTGTAACGTTGACAAGACCAGCCGTGTTGGACTGGGTCAGAGAGACCTCCCGCACTAACATGTGTTCGGTGTGCTCCATGTGGTAGAGCCACTTCAGCACGTCGTCAAAGGCCGCATTCTCCAGTCGCACCTGGATCTCGCCACGACTATTGGGCTGTAAGCGAATGACGGGGAGTTGCAGACGACTGGTAGATTCGTTGATGACCGAGGTGAGATTGCGTTTGCTGCCAGTCTTGACGCCACTGGCGCGCAGCTCCATCAATTCAGAGACCATCTCATCAACGCGGACCTGGGATTCGGCAATGGCCATATTTTGCAGCAGCAGTAGCTCACGCTTGCTATTGAGAGGTGACCACACAAGGACGTACAACAGGTACAGGGCCAACACCAGGCTCAGCGCCAGTACACTCATCTGTTCCCGTTGATTAAGTTGCGCAAACCACTCCTTCATGACCGCTCCGTCACCCGCAGGCGGGCGCTGACTCTGTCGCCCTGCGTACTGCTACTTTCCATAATCGCGTCCAGCCCGGCCTCACTCATACGGCTGCGTAATTGCTCTACACCCTCAAAGTCTGCGGCCACTATATTAAGGCGCATTTCGTTGCCCTTGTCGTTGTAGTTAATGCTGGCAATAGTGGTGCCAGGCATGCCTGCTATCGCCCCGCCCACCCGTTCGATCAGCCCAATAAAACCACTGAGCTGCCCGCTACCCCCGGCCAGTTCCAACTGCCGTCGCAACTGCTTCTCAGCATCGACGACCGCACCCTGGGGAATCGCCTGCCGATAGCTCTCTTCTACCGCTGTGCGCAGCGCCAGATTCTGCATGGACAGGCTGCGGTATTCGGCATAGCTGGCAGCCAGTTGTAAAATACCGGCAGCCGCAAATACTGCGGCGACGGCCCGCCACTGCTGCCACCATAATTCCAGCGGTAGACGCGGTGCGAACTCGCCTTGTAACAGGTTAACCCTGATCTGGGGCAATTCGCTGAGCAGTAGCGCCGCGCACAGGTTGCCATTGCGCCATTGCACACGGTCGCGGATGTCTTCCGGTAGTAGATCGGTATCCGCAGCCTGGTCCATGCCGTACACAATCACCGCCTGTGGCGCACCCGCGTCGGTGAGCACGCCCTGTAACGCCGGATTGACCAAATCACGTTCAACCGTGAAGCCCTCGCACTGTCCGATGCGCACAATCGCGGTGTCTCCCTCCATCACCAGGCACCATTCACCCGGCTGCCAAGGCAATAGCATAGGCTCGGGCAGCCAAAGCTGAATACCGGGGAGGTCGACAAGCATGGCCTGCCACTCCGCCATTTTCGACTTCGCCACTAAGGCTGCAGCATAGGTATCAGCTTCCAGTGGCGCACACGAGAAGTGCAACTTGTCGACATCCGCAGCAACCTGCTCCTCCAGCATAAACGGCAACGATTGATTGAGGTGCTTCTTTTCCTCTGCGGCGACGGTCAGCGTCAACAGGCGAGCATCCGCGCCGGGCGCGGCAAAACAAACTTTGATGCTCCGCTGCGACAGGGTCGCGCGCAGGCTGTCGCGCACAGTGTCGTCATCCAGCCACTGTGGCTGAGCGCCGGCACCGGGCGGATACCAGGCCAGACGACCCTCAATAAGACGGACTACAGCAGATTCGCGCAAAACGGTGTTTTCCTCACTGCATAGTTCTCACGGTGTATATCCCTGTCATTACGGCACCCAACTACAGGCTGCCACTGGCTCTGATGAGGGAATCGATTTGGCGATTGTGACGGTGAAGCACACTGTACAAGCGCATCTTCCTGTCGGCAACCTCCGCTGTAGCATCCAGCAGGAAGTACGACGAACTATTACCCAGCAACTTGTTAACCTCCGTCATTTTATCTCCCCGTCCCTCAAATACCGGATTGTCGAGAAAATCGCTAACGTCTTTGAACCCCACTTCTTGCCGATACTCTGCCAAAGACAGGCCTTCCTCCGCAGTCAGGGGGCTAAGATCGTCGTTCGAGTTGATACTGCGCAACACCATTGGCGGCGCGGTGTGTATATTGAGGGACTCTGGTGTTTGCGGCCAGACTGTCACCCAGGGCAATAGCGCCTCGTAAATTTCGGGCGTCATATAGGCCACTGCACGCAGTTCACTGACACTCGACATAGGGCGATTCGCGGCGCGATACGCGGGTGTGAGCCCGTAGTAGTAGTCATCTTCTGCACCATCCGGTTTTGGATTGGTATCGGCATCCAGCCAGTCACTGACGGACTCGGTGATCACCGTCGCCTCCTGCTGACTGATGGCGGGCTCTTCCAGGGCCTGCAAAAGCCGAATAAATTGTTTCTGCGCCGCGCTCAACTGCAGCACGCCGGGCTGTGCCTGTCCCGTTGCCGGTGTGGCCAGCGCATTCAGATTGAATCGCCCCTGCAGGTCTTCCAGCGAACCCCGCATCCAGCCGATGTCGTCCAGCGGATAATCGGGCGTCTCCCTGGCCCACAGATCCTCCAGGTCGTCGCGCTCCACGCCTTCTGCTTTGTCCTCGTCCCAGTCCATCACCAGCGCCATCGTGGCCAGGCCCTCTGCGCCGCGCAGATACGCCTGCGCCTGTTCGTCGAACAACAGATTAACGCTGCGCTGAAAAAAGCGGTCGAACTCGCCTTTCATCGCCACCACCAGCGCAGTGGCCAGCGCAAACACCAACATGGCAACAATCAGTGCGGCACCGCGCTGTGTGCGATCAGCGCCAAAGCCGCTACGCGAGTTAGAGTGGTGGTAATGCATACAAGCGCCTCACTTCTCCCCAATCTTCGAGTTGCAGGGTCATTTCGATCGCCACCGGCGGCGCCTTTTCCTCACCGGGCACACTGCTGTCGGTCACCCAGTTTTCGCTCCAGTTGGTGGTGTCCACTGAACTGCCACCGGTCTCGACTTGCAGTGCGTCCAGCGAGGGCAAAAAGGTCAGTTGTAAGTCGTCGACGGCATCCAGCAATAATACCGTCTTTGGCTCGGTATCCGCGGCACGATCCAGTATCGGGTAGGAGTCGCGCCACAAACCGCCCTCCTCCAGACGATAGTTGATACGCTGCAGGTTGCTGCGCGGATGGTCATTGGGGTTATGCCACCCCGTGCGCGTAAAACTGAGCATAAATCGTGCCAGCATGCCACCGGTCATCGCGGGTTCAACTTCACCAAACTCATCGCGGATCGGCCGATTGGCAAATTGTCGCAAGTCTCTCGAGATAATCATCAACGCGCGATTCACTTCATAGATGCGGTCGGTATTTTCACGCAGGCTTTCAACCCCCGACATCACCGTGGACAGGCTGGTGTAGGAAATCATGGAAACGAAGGCCGTAATCGCCATCGCGATCAGGACTTCGATCAGAGTGAAGCCGGCCAGACGTTTAGAGGTCATCGGGCACAGGACCGCTTCGAACGTTGATCTGAGCATGTCATTTTCCATCAAGAATCCGGGACTTCTGGTGGATCGGGATCCGGATCAGACAGACCATCGGGATCAATCGCCAGGTCGCCGAACATAAAAGCCGACAGCATATAAAGGGGCTGCTCACGCCGCTCTTCATTGAGAGCGACTCTGACTTCTATTCGGTAAAAATTGGCGAGCTCGGTCGTTTTAGTTTCGGCCCACCAGTACCAATCTCGACCGACAAACGTCGCCTCACCACTGTCCTTGCCCGCTTTGATATTGCGCGTAGACGCAATCACCAGACGCATTTCCGTCCATTTATTCACCGCTACAATCTCAGCGAGGGTCTTGTCGCGCAGGTAGCCGGTATCGTCCACCTGTTGGTATAAGGCCATCAGCAATGCGGGCAAGGTAATCGCGACGATAGCCAGCGCAACCATCACTTCCACCAGTGTAAAACCACGCGCACGCACTACTGATCGTACTCCTCTTCTTCGGCCTGACCACGACGCAACAGTTTGAAACGGCCCAGTAGATCCCACTCGATGCGCCACAGTAAATTACCGTTGTCTACCTGGCGCACATTGATCGCACCGACGGTGGTTTCACCACTGGCGTAAAACACCACCTGCGGTCTGATACGCTCTTCATCCTCATCGTAGTCGTCGTCATCCAGCGACAACTCTATTACCGGCGCATCTTCCAGCTCAAGCTCCAGCGCCACACCTGGCGGCAGTTCCTGCGCTACAAACATCTCGCCGCCGTTGCCAGGTTCCTCCCAACCGTCGATCTGACGCTGCAGCCACTGCAGACTGTAAATAGCCTCGCCCGCCTGCTGTTGCTCCTGCAGGAACAGCCCATAATCCACACCCGATATCTGTGCCTCATCCAGCGCATAGCTCGCCACATCTGCCAGACCGCGCACCTGCGACTCAAGCTTGATGTCCTGACCACCAGAATTGACGGAGAGATTCACCAGAGAGGTCATCAGTACGACAACCATCAGGACAACCAGCAGCTCGAGCAGACTAAAACCGCGCTGACGCACAAGCACCGCAGCGCTGATCGGCTGACCGGTCAGCGCTGCGGGAGGGTTAGTCATACGGTATCAGTCCTCTGCTCTCCAGTTGCCGATATCAGCGGCCTGACCTTCACCACCGGAGAGACCATCGGCCCCGAGGGAATAGATGTCAATTTCCTTGTGCTCACCCGGGCTCAGATAGAGGTAGGGTCGCTCCCAGGGATCAATCGGTAGCTCTGAGAGGTAACCTCCCTGCTTGAAATTGCGCGGCTCGGGACTGAGCGTACTGGCCTCCACCAGCGCTTCCAGGCCCTGCTCGGTCGTCGGGTAGGCGTAGTTGTCCAGCCGGTAAATCTTCAGCGCCGTTTCAATCGATTTGAAATCTGCCTGTGCCTTGGATACACGGGCCTCGTCTGCGCGGTTAAGCACCGTTGGCGCCACCACGCTGATCAGCAAACCCATGATTACCAGTACGACCAGGATTTCTACCAGCGAGAATCCCGCATTACTTCGTTGTTTCATTGTTCATTTCACCATTGTATTGAGATCGAATATGGGTAACAGAATCGCGAGGACGATGGTCAGTACCATACCTCCCATGAATACCACCATCAGCGGCTCGAACAGCGCCATCAGGGTGCCCATAGTCATTTCCAACTCGCGCTCCTGATTGGTCGCCGAGCGCTCCAACATGCTTTCCAACTCACCGCTAGCCTCGCCACTGGCCACCATATGCACCATCATCGGCGGGAAGCGGCCACTTTCGCGCAGCGCGCGATTCAAGCTACTGCCCTCCTGCACCCGCTCCGCCACCGCGACGCTATCCTCGCGAAGGATGAGGTTGGTCAACACCTCGCCGGCGATGCGCAGCGACTCCAATAACGGCACACCGCTGGCCATCAGGATACTGAGCGTGGAGGCAAAGCGGGCGGTATCCATGGCGATCACTACCCGCGATATGCCCGGCACGCGCAACAGCGCACGGTGCCAACGCTTTTTCCGCGCCGGTTTACGCAACAGGCGCTGCAGCGCGAAATACACCGCCGCCAGGCCCACCAGCAAGTAAATACCGTACTCCTGGAAAAAATCACTGGTGGCGATTAAACCGCGGGTCAGGGCCGGCAGCTCCCGGTGACTGTGCGAGAAGATACCCACCAGTTCGGGCACTACAAACACCAGCAACATCAGGACCACCGCGATCGCCACACCGACCAAAATAAACGGGTAGACCATGGCCATTTTCAGTTTCTGACCGGTGTACTGTCGCTGCTCCGTGTAATCTGCCAACTGCTGCAGCACTGGACCCAGAAAGCCCGCGTGCTCGCCGGCATTCACCATGGCGCGGTACATTTCGTTGAACACTCGCGGAAACTCCGCCATCGCATAGGCCAGCGTGTGGCCCTCGGCCACGCGCGATCGCACCTGCAACAACATACCCTTGATACGATTACTGCGGCTCTGCTCGGCCGCGGCCTGCAGTGCTTCATCCAGCGGCAGGTTGGCCTCCACCAGCGTCGCGAGCTGGCGGGTAATCAGGGCCAGGTCGGCGACACTAACGCGGGACAACAGTATCGCGGGACGAAAACCTGGCGCGCTTGATTCCGCCTTATTCGCTTGCGCAACTTCTACGGGTCGCAGCTCCTGCCCGCGCAACTGTGTGCGGACCTGTCGCTCAGAGTCACCCTCGAGCACGCCCTTGACGATTTTGCCCTGAGGATTTAACGCCCGATAGCGATACGCAGTCACGATTTAACCTTCTGCATTGGCAACACGGTATCAGACGATGGAAGTCACGCGCATGACTTCCTCAATACTGGTTTCACCCGCCAATATCCGGCGCCGGCCATCGCTTTCAATACCCGGATAATTACTGCGCGCCACCTTGACGATATCCTGTTCATTAGCGCTCTCGTAGATCATCTGGCGCATCGCATCATCAATCTCGACCATTTCATAGATACCGGTCCGGCCTCGATAGCCGGTGTATTTGCAGCTCTCGCAGCCCTTGGCATGATGCACACGAGCACTATGATCATCCGCACCCAGGCGCAACAATTCACGCTCAACGGGATTGGGCTCGGCCTCTTCTTTACACTCGTTACACAGCAGGCGTACCAGGCGCTGGGCCATCACTGCGATCAGACTGGAAGACAACAAAAACGGTTCAATACCCATGTCTTTCAGGCGAGTGATTGCCCCGATGGCGGTATTGGTGTGCAGGGTGGACAACACCAGGTGACCGGTGAGCGACGCCTGTACGGCGACCTCTGCAGTCTCCAGATCACGTATCTCGCCGACCATCACCACGTCCGGATCCTGCCGCAGGATGGCTCGCAGGCCGCGCGCAAATGTCATATCGACCTTGGCATTGACTTGGGTCTGGCCTATCCCCGGCAACATATACTCGACCGGATCTTCGATGGTGAGAATATTGCGGGCTGTGTCATTAATCTCCCCCAGCCCGGCATACAGGGTGGTGGTTTTACCCGAACCCGTAGGGCCGGTCACCAGAATGATGCCGTGGGGACTGTGCAGATGCTTTTTAAAGGCAGTCAACACCTGTGCATTCATCGCCAACTGGGTCAGCTGCAATTGCCCTGCCGCCGTGTCCAGCAGCCGCAATACCACCCGTTCACCATGTGCGGCAGGGATGGTCGACATGCGGATATCCACCGAGTGTCCGGCGATTTTGACCGAAATTCTACCATCCTGCGGCACCCGCTTTTCAGCGATGTCCAGTCTAGCCATGACTTTCAGGCGCGACACCAGCAGGGGCGCTAACATACGTTTGGGAGACAGTACTTCTGCCAGCACACCGTCAATACGGTAGCGCACACTGAGCCGGTCCTCGAAGGTTTCGATATGAATATCCGATGCCTGCTCACGCACGGCTTGAGACAGAATGGCATTGATCAGGCGGATGATCGGCGCATCATCCTCGGTGTCCATCAGGTCGCCAGTATCGGGAATGGCATCAGCGAGGCGACTGAGATCGACATCGGCGCCGATGTCTTCGGCCATTTGTACGGCCTCGTTGTTATTGCGCTGGTAGGCCAGCGTCAGACGCCGCTTGAAATCGCTCTCAGGCACCTCCTGCAGCACAAAAGATGCACCGAGCACACGGCGCAACTCAGTCAGCACCTGCACTTTTGGTTGCCCGATATGCACCACAATGGTGGCACCATCATCAGCTGTATCAAGCAAAACACCATGCTGTTGGGCAAACGTAAACGGCAAGCTTGGCCTGATGGATGGGCTCGCTACAGGCACATCCGCTGGCACTATCTCAGCGAGATCACTCATCGACCGTCTACCGGAGGCGCAGGCGCCCCTGGGCCGTAGGAACCAGACTCGGCCGCCTTGATCGTTTCCAACTGCTTCAAATCGTCCTCCCACTCGGACATCAACGGCAGGTCTGCATCGTTGAGATAGCTCATGCCCTGATCCCTGCGCCGTGACTGTTGGTCGCGAATATAGCGGTATTTCTCGGCAGAGGCCCCGGCGAGCGCCGCATTGTCCCTGATAATCGTGGTGCGGATAAAAATCATCAAATTCTGTTTGGTCACCTGCTCGGCATCGCTGCGAAACAGCCTGCCCAGATAAGGAATATCCCCGAGCAGCGGCACCTTCTGCTGGGCATCCTGCACATCGTCCTTGATCAGGCCGCCAAGCACCACAATCTGGCCGTCAATTGCCAGCACCTTGGTCTCGATTTTGCGTTCATTGGTGATAATGTCAGACGCCGATTCTGTCACTGACAAGCCGCTCAGGCTGGAGACTTCCTGCGAAATATCCAACACAACAGCATCACCTTCATTGATGTGAGGCGTTACTGTTAGCGTGATCCCCACGTTCTCGCGCTCGATAGTCTGGAAGGGGTTGGTCGCGCTGTCGGCGGTTGATGTAAAAGAGCCTGTCACAAAGGGTACGTTTTGTCCCACGGTGATGTAGGCCTCCTCGTTATCCAGCGTCAGTATACTGGGCGTAGACAGAATATTAGCGTTCTTGGTTTCTTTGAGGGCATTGAGGATTACCGTCATCGAGAGACCATCACTAATCTGACCCCAGCCCAGGGACAGCCCGCCGGTTCCCGCCAATGCGGCCGCCAGGGCGCCTGTATCGACTGCATTGTTGGCGGAGCCGGAGGGCAGCACCGCTGCGCCAATATTAGCCGGGCGCACATCACCGGAGTTAATATTACTGCCGTAAAAACCGCTGTCATCGGAAAACAGCCACTGCAACCCCAGGTCCTGCCCATCGATGACTTCCATCTCCACAATGATGGCTTCTACCAGCACCTGCGCGCGGCGAATATCCAGACGCGCAATCACCGCCTCCAACGCGGCCATTTCATCTGTATCCGCAGTGATAATCAGCGCATTGGTGCCCTCATCCGCCTCAATGGTAGAGGTATTGCCGGAGCGCCCCGCTTTCACGCCATCGGCAGGTTGCAATTCGCTCATATTCTTCATCACCCGGGTCAGAACCTCGGCAATGGACAGCGCATCGGCATATTCCAGGTAGATCACCTTAACGTTGCCACTCTGCTCCAGAGGGGTATCGAGGTGATCGATCAGTTTGCGCATACGCGTGCGTTCCAGTTCGTCGCCGCTGATCAACACACTGTTGGTGCGCGTGTCGGCTACCAGCAACGTCTCCTGCTCACCACCCGCAGACTTGGCTTCGGACTTGTTGAGCTGGTCCAGCATCTTCACCACGTCTTCCGCCACGGCGTAACGCAGCTTAATAACATCTGTCTGCTGCACAGCAGATTTGTCCATGCGATCTATAATGTCTCTGATTTTGTCAATATTGGACGAAATATCAGAAATAATGATCGCGTTACTTGGGGCATAGGCGGCCATATGCGCTTGCTGTGGCACGAGGGGACGCAGCACGGGAATCAACTTGGCGGCGGAGATATTGTCCAATCTAAGCACCTGCGTGACATACTCTTCAGAGGTGATGCCCGAACTGCCGTCACTGACATCCACCGGTGCCGAGCGCGCATCCTTGTTCTGTATCACCCGCACCACGTCACCGGAGCGCACAGCCGCGTAACCGTGTACATCCAGAATAGACAGAAACAACTGGTAGAGTTCGTCGGCGGACACAGGATGGGAAGAAATAACCTTCACTTTCCCTTTGACGGCAGGGTCGACCACGATGGTCTTACCGGTGGCCTCCGCGACAAATTTAATCAACTCCTGAATATCCGTGTCATTCAGGTTGACGGTGTAATCCTGCGCCGAGAGCGGGGCGCTGCCAAGAAGCAGCGCAAACAGCAATGGCACTATATGAAATGGGTGAAACCGGTTCGTGACAGTCACTAACATTCTATCCTTTTGCAAAATTTCACTCGGAGGCACCACCGTCCAGATTGACGCTGAGAGTAAGTTGCTGACCCCCACGCTCTAGCTCAAAAACAACTTCTCCCGCGGTGCGCAGGCTATTATACAGCACCATCGTATTAGTGGGGTTATCAAGGCTAACGCCATTGATCCCCGTCACCACATCACCGGCTTCGAATCCCATTTGCGTAAATTGCTCCGCATCCGTTCCCGGACTGACCCGGTAACCGCGCATCGTCGACCCCTCGCGCACGGCGCTGATTCTGACCACCTCTACCAGGGATTGCGGATTCTGGTAAAGCCGCTCTCGGTAACTCTGTGCAAGGCTGGTCGTCTGTGCATCTTCGCGTCGATCGACGAGGGCCGAAGTTTGGGTGGCAGCTGGCATAGCCGGGGCTGCAGAACCCGCGCCCAGGCTGGACTCGTCATACAGCGCCAGTAGCTCATACGTCCCGCCATTGTCCAGCACCACCTGCATAGGCATCACTTTGGCCAGTGTGACCTCACCTGAGAGCGGCAACTTGTCTTCTACCGAATACACATCCTGCTCGTTATTGCTCTCGATAATGGCATATCCAAGACCTTCTTTGGTGGATGACACAATACCGCGAAGCTTGAGCTGTAACCGTGTTTCCTGGGCCCCCTCTTCTATCCCGTCGCGGGAGCTGACGGGCTCGGATTCCTCCGGCAACGGGATGTCCAATACCGACTCCCCGGCCTCACCAAACAGGTGCCAGGCCACCAGGCTATCGATGTCCACAGGCTCCGCATCGCGCACGGAACCGCCGACAGAAACAGGGTTGATAACTTGGAGAGCGGCCATCGCTGACGACTCGGTAGCGGGCACCAGGGCCCAGATGAGCTTGGTTAGCGCGAGCACGGCCCAGATAACCAGCAGGCACAATACCGCCTTGCGTAATCGACGCGCGTGGTCGGGTCGGGCGAGAGCATTAAGCGCCCCGGTCAGCGCAGCGTTTACGCGCGCAGACAATACATTTGAATTACTTAGCCACTGGGCCGACACGACATACTCCCCTAATATCCAGCAAGCGATACCTCACCAGTACTTTTGATGGGGCCGATTATAGAGTGCACCGTTGAAAGTTGAAACCGCTGTATCCGGGTGTTCATCAGAGTGTCACACAGGCCCGAGCCACCTCTTGCATTGAGTCGAACCGAGGCTATACGGCTTTGACGGCTTAAAAACCTCAACAAGTAACGTATCTGGCAACCCGACCGATGCATGATAACAAGGAACTGGCTTGGAAGAACTGCGCACTTTACTTCAGCCTTGCCATCTGTAGATCGAATTCGTCCATCTGCCAATGATTGCGATGTGGTTCTTCAGCGTGGCAGTCGCTTACCGCACCACCATCGTACCTGCCTTTACTCATTCGCCCGGGCCACCTCGCTGGCTTGTTTGGCATCTATCCCCAGACTCTCCAGCACTGAGCGGCCCATACCGACAGCTGATAAAAATGTTTCACGCCGAATCATCTGCCCGCTATGCTCATCAGGTAATAGGCATGATTGCGATTGCGTACCCGGGCGAAGACCTTGAGTGAGAGAAAATGTGATCGTATAACAGTGACTGCCACAACAAAGGACTGCACAAACGCGCTCAGCGCCATGGAGAGACCGGTGACCAACCCCAGACGCGCCGCCAGCGGCACCAGTATCACGGCTGCCAGCAGCGACAGCATCAGTTGTTCAAAACCGGGCATGGTGCTATTCCTCATTGATTGATGGGCGGTCGCAACGGTGAATCCCTAGCGGGGCTTCTTGAAGTGGTGCCGACACGGCGAGTCGAACGCCGGACCTACGCATTACGAATGCGTTGCTCTACCAACTGAGCTATGTCGGCTATGTAACGGGCAGATAGTGTATCCAGCGGCCGATTGAATTCAAGTGCCTATGATCTTCGACAGTGGCCCTGCCTGAAAGACGCGAGCCAGCATCAGGCGATCGCACCCTCTGCCTTGAGTGCCTGGACTTCAGCCTTGGTCATATTCAGGAGCTTATTCAGTCGGCATAGGGGTCAAATCCAGTCACCGCACGCCTGCCAGTGGCTTATTCATCTGCTCATCAATGTCTAGAGATAGTATTTCAGCAGAGACAATACCAGTGACAGACCTACCAGCGGGTATATCCAACGCTGCAGCTTACGCATCTGTTCCGGGTTCGCCGGTTTCGCAAAACGCTCACCCAACACCACCATTAACGCGACGCCGCCAAACATCAGCAACAGCAATAATAGTAAGTTATTCATCGATCAGTCTCTGCGCGGCTGTGGTGGCGCTAAGTAGCATTGCAAGGTGCACAACAAAGCGTGTGTGCTTGTTGGAGAATCATCCTGCCTGCTTGCCGGGGTCATCCAGTTCCACCGGTGCGAATGAGCCGGCGAAGATGATTCGCGCCAGCCCCTCGGTCAGATCGAAGATCTGCGTGGATGTCACCTCGTAGCTGGAACAAGTGATGCGCCATTGGCCGTCGCTACGACTGTAGGCATCATCGTAAAATCCTGCCAGTTGCGTGACGATCTGCCGACGGGTGTCGATCATGTAATAGTACAGGCCCCATATACCGGTCGCGTTATCCGCATCCAACACCTCTATCCGGGGATTCTGGCCATGATGCATTTCGACAATATGAGGTTGGCAAGCAAGCTCGGTAAAGACCGCCAGCATTTTCTCACGGTCGTCGAAATTGCCAATACGGCCATAGCGCAGATCGATCTTGCCGACGGCAAAGCACTCGCGCACGACATCGGGCTGCTTGTTGTCACAGGCGTGAAAGTAGCGCGCTTTCAACTGTCTGATATCTTCGATCGCTTCGAGTCGCGAGAGACGCTGTTCCAGTGACACGAGTTATTAATCTGGCGCGGATATGACGCGGTAGGCGTCGGCAATCTGGTCGGAGCGCTCTACCGTACAATCGAGATCTTTCAGCAGGCCATCCTTCAAGCTGTATACCCAACCATGCACCGCCAGCGGCTGGCCGCGCTGCCAGGCGTTTTGTACGATGGTGGTGTGGCACACATGGGATACCTGGGTTTTCACATTGAGCTCACACAGCAGCTCCAACCGCTCTTCCTTTTTCTCAATCGCTTCCAGTTTTTTGCGGTGTCGATGTTGTACATCCTTGATATTGCGCAGCCAGTTATCGATCAGGCCGTTGTCGGCGTTTTCATAGGCTGCGGCAATACCGCCACAGCCATGATGCCCTACCACCATAATATGTTTAACTCCCAGCACATCCACTGCGTATTGCAGCACCGTGAGACAGTTGAAATCTGTGTGCACCACCATATTAGCGACATTGCGATGCACGAACACCTCACCGGGCATCAAACCGATGATCTGGTTCGCCGGTACACGACTGTCGGAGCAACCAATCCAAAGGTATTCAGGATTTTGCTGGGCGGCCAGTTTTGTAAAGAATTGGGGATCGCTGATCTTGACGCTTTCCGACCACTCCCGGTTCTTTTGAAACAGTTCATTGAGCTTGGTCATCAAACTTCCTTAAAGAACCAGTGTGCTGAGGCGAGAATGCATCACACAGTTACCACCCCGCGCCTTAGCATTTTCCAGCGCTTTATTGCCAACGGCTTCCATCTGCCTCGCCAAATGCGACATATCGACAGCGGGAAATTGTTGTGGTTCCCAGGTCACCAGACCAATACTGAGAGAGACCTGCAACACCGCGCCGCGGCCATCATCCACGGAGAACTCCTCGATATCACTGCGCATGCGCTCCGCAACTTCCTGACTCACCATCTCACCGCCACCGGGGAGCAGCACAGCAAACTTTGACTGGCCCAGACGCGCCAGTAAATCGGTAGCACGCAGGCTTGAAGACAGCCTCTCCGCGACCTTCCTGATCACAAACTGACCGCGGCGCACGCCATAGTGCTGGTACAGATCATCAAAATCGTCTATTTCCATCAGCAGCGCGGTGAGTGGCTTGGCGGCGCGCCGGGCCCGCGCAATCTCCCGCGCGATGTCCCGACCAAAACCGCGCGTATTGCTGATCTCCGTAAGCGGATCCAGCAGTGTCAGATGGGAAACCTGTTGACGGCTGACGGCGGCCTTGAAGCAGGCCGATAGAATAGTCGAGAGATGGGCCAGCAAATGCCCTTCCTGCTCGCCCAGCACCAGCGAATCATCCTGAAGGCCCAGGTGCAGGCTTCCTATCAGACGACCGGAATCCATCAAGGGCATCAATAGCGCATACTCGACGCCAGGCTCAGACTTGAGTATCTCGAACATACGCGAGTCGGTGGCGTCTATCAACGCGATATCAGGCTCCAACTCGTACAACTCCTGAATCGGAAAAACGTCACTCAGCAATTGCAGGCTGTTGCCATAGCGCTCCGCGCCCACCAGAATATTCGACAGGACATCGTCCGGATCATACAACCATAATTCCGAGGTCCGGAAGGAGAAATGCCGCGGCATGCTTACCAGCAAGATTTCAAACAGCGGTTGCAGCCCCTGTGCGTCCAGCACCATGAGCTCGAGCTGATGGGTTTGCTGATAGAGGTAACGATTGATCGTCAGCGTCTCGCTGAGTCTGCTTTCAGTTAGCTCAGAACGGGGTATTACAGGAGGAGCGCCCTCTATTTCTTCGCTCTGCCCGCCGCCCGAATCCATATCATCTATCATTAAAACCCTCACCTGACGCCCCGCAGAATTGCTGTGCGCAGCCAGTTGTTATTGGACAAAGAGTGTAAGCGGCCTATACTTGCGATGCAATCCTGAGGGGCAATGTCCATGCTTCAAGCACTGCCAAGTAATATCCGGCTGAAGCTGGAACAAACGCTCGCCCAATGGCCGCAGTGGAACTGCGACCCAGTAGTGACCCGCGCCCCAACAATCATCAAGGTGCTGACATCCGGGGTCAGTAATTACAGCGTCCTGGTTGAATCGGAGCAGCATTTCGTTGTCCGTATCGACGGTATCAAGCCCGCCAAATTCGGACTGTGCCGCCAGACTGAATGGCGCACGCTGGCGGCCGCTCACAAAGGCGGCCTGACTCCCCGTCCGTGCTACTTCAATCCCGATCTGGGCAGCCTCGTCTGCGACTACCTCGCTCCCGACGTCTCCCAGGCGCTGGAGGCTGCCGACATTGCGCGCTTACTGCACAAAATACACCGGCTACCACCAAGGCATCATCGCCTCAATCTGACAGACCGCATTTTGCGTTATGAAAAGCGACTCAAACGCCTGAATCGGTCGCCGAGCAGTGCATTTCAGCAGTACGGTGTAGCGGTGTCCAGTATGCTGCAAAAGATCAGCGAGCGTCCCGGAGAATCAGTGCTGTGCCACAACGACCTGCTGCGCGCCAATCGCATCTACAGCGCAGGTAAACTGTGGGCCATCGATTGGGAATACTGCGCGATGGCAAGCCCATGGTTTGACATCGCGGTGATCGTCAACGGCGATGCGCTAGCCGCGCCCAAGACGGAAATCCTGCTAAAAACCTACCTGGGCCGTGCGCCCAACCATTGGGAGCGCGGCATGCTGCATCGATACAGCTGCGTTTACCGCTACCTTGAATTGCTGTGGTACAGCGCACTGGAACAACCTATCCTCGATGCGCTGACCGTCGAAAAGAAAGCGGCTGCATTGGAATCCATGCTAGCGCAGGCCGTAACCGAACACACCGCCCAGATGATGTAGCCACTTGTTAATCTCGAAAGTTAGTAAACTGCAACGGCGCGTCAAAATCTTCCTTCTTTAGCGCTGCCATTACCTGCTGCAGATCATCACGCTTTTTTCCTGTCACCCGCACCTGGTCGTCCTGCGCCTGGGTCTGGACTTTCATCTTCGCCTCCTTAATGTGCTTAATGATGGCGCGACACTGTGCGCTGTCCAGACCGTGGCGCAACACGACTGTCTGGCGCACCACCTTGCCGGTGGTCTGCATATCACCACAGTCCATGGCACCTGGGTCGATATCGCATTTAATCAGCGCGCTGCGCAACATATCTTCCATCTGGTTCACCTGAAACTCCGCTTCTGCTCGCATTATCACACTGCGATCTTCGCGCTCGAATGAGGCATCAACCCCTTTGAAATCGAAACGATTACCGACAATCCTTGAGGCTTGATCCACGGCATTGGTGAGCTGGTGCAGATCCACTTCAGAAACAACATCAAATGATGGCATAGTGTGCATTCCTAGGAGTTTGCGAAAACAAAAGTGACATAGTAATGCGCAGAGAGCAGTTTTCAATCCCGCATCACGGTTTTTGGGGTTTTTGCTGCCACTCGGCCAACGCGTCCTCTTTCGCAATCCAATCACTCTCGCCAAGTCACAGCGCGGTAATGTAGCGCATACTCTGACGACTTATGGGAGGAAACCATGTACGACCTGATTGGCACCTTTATCCTCTTCTTCGCGGTTATCGGCCCGATTGGGACGATACCGGTCTTCATTGCAGTCACGAATGGCTATGCAGAGCAGATCAAACGCAGAATAGCAATTCGCGCGGTGCTCATCTCGGCAGTCCTGCTGATTTTCTTTGTAATGGCCGGAGAGATCATTCTCACAGCGCTGGACATCCCGCTGGCGGCCTTTGAGATAGCGGGCGGGATCGTGTTATTCATCTTTGCATTGTCGATGATATTCGGTGAAAGCAAACCGGAAGTGGAGCTGAAGTTGCCTTGCAGTGAGAGCGAGACTGCCATCTTTCCACTGACAGTACCCTCGATTGCGAGCCCTGGTGCCATGCTCGCGGCCGTATTGCTGACAGAGAACCACCGCTTTAATCTGTGGGAGCAGGCGCAAACTACACTGGTCATGTTGCTTGCGATACGTCACGGCAAGGTACATTAGCCTAACCCCCTGAACCGGACTGAATTTCTCCGGGTTTGCGCGGCACCGGGAGAATTGTTCTGTAGTAGAGTAGCCGTTAACAATAAATCAGTCAGGATTACTTATCATGACGGAAACCAAGCGAACATTTTGCTCTCTGTGTGAATCATTCTGCGGTCTGGAGGTAGACGTCGATGAGAACCGCATCACCGACATACGTCCCGACGTAAAGCACGTCGTTTCCAAAGGCTACGTCTGCGTCAAGGGCACAAAATTTGACTCGATCCAACACAGTCCCGACCGCGTGACGGCACCCCTGAAGCGCGTCGGCGACCGCTGGGTAGGGATTTCCTGGAAGCAGGCGCTGGACGAGATTGGCGACAAGATCAAAACGATTATCGAGCGTGACGGTGCACAGGCATTCGGTAATTTTGTGGGCGCCCCTGGCGGCAGCAACCTGATGTCGCCTATTTTCCGCGGTGAATTTTACAAAGGGATTGGCTCCAACCGCATGTATGGCACCGGCACCTGCGACACGATGAACAAATTCCGGGTGAACGGTGATATGTATGGCTCGCCCATGCGCCTGGCTTACCCGGACGTAGACCACACCAACTTTATGATGATCCTCGGTGCTAACCCGAATATTTCCGGCAACACCCTGTACCACTTACCTCGCTCGCGCGATCGTTTTGCGGGAATTATTGCGCGTGGCGGTCGCGTGGTATGGATCAATCCACGCCGGGTTGAGTCGGCCCGAACAGGCGAGCACCAATTTATACGCCCGGACACTGACGTATTTTTCCTCGCGGCCTTTTGCAACGAGATTTTCCGCCGCGATGCTATCGACCACGAACTGGTCGCGCGGACGATGAAAAACCTGGAGTCATTGCGCACTGCCGTTGCCCCATGGACAGCCCAGCGACAGGCGCAGGTCACGGGTATCTCAGCGGCCACACTGCTTGATCTGGTCGATGCCTATCTCGCCGCCGATGGCGCGGCGCTGAATATGGCCACCGGTGTCAATCAGGGTCGCAGCGGCACCCTGTGCTACTGGCTGCTCGAATCGATCTCCGCCATCACGGGTAATTTTGACCGCCAGGGCGGCAACCTGATTGGCGAAGGGATCATCGATTTCGCGCTACAGGCCAAGGATGATCCAATGTTAAAACTGGGTTTTCACCGCACCGATGACCTCCCCACTGTGTCGGGCCAGCAACCAGCGTCTATGCTGGCCGATGACATTCTAGGCGGAGAGGTCAAGGGGCTGTTCGTTGAGGCGTCCAACCCGCTACTAGCTGTTCCCAATCCCGGCAACCGTCTGGAACAGGCCTTGAGCAAACTCGAATTATTGGTCTGTATCGACTGGTTCCGCAATGAGACAGGCAACCTGGCCCACTATATTCTGCCAGCAGCCACCTGGATGGAACGGCCCGGCATGCCGTATGCGCTGCAGTCCTTTGTAGGCTGTACCCCCACACCCTACCTGTATGCGGCCGACAAGGTACTGGAGCCACCGCCTGGCGTACGCGAGGAATGGTGGATGTACGTGCGCCTCGCGGATAAATTCGGCGTGACACTAATGGGCAACCGGTTCCTCAGTGGCTTCCTCAAGCTGGCTGCGCGGCTGGCCCACACCCCATTCGGCTATATCAGCGTGCCCAAGGTACTGATCAGTGGCATGTTAAAGCAGGCCGGGCAGCCCGATTTCAAGGCTATGCTGAAGAACCATCCCCATGGCCTGCGCCTGCCGGACAATCCAGGTCGTAATTTCCTCGGTACGGACCGTGTGCTCACAGCGGATGCCCTCGTCGATCTCGGCCCGCTGGATTTTATTACAACGTTCAATGATCGTGTCGGGCTCTTATTTGAGGACGAACTCGCCAACCTGGGTAGGATGAAGTTAATTGGCAAGCGTGAAGTAAAACGCATGAATTCCTCCTCTGCCAATTCCCCGCGACTGGTCAAGGACAAAACCAATTACGCCTACATTTCACCAGTCGATGCTACCCGATTAGGTCTTACAGAGCTGGATTTCGTGGATGTCAGCAGCCACTTCGACAGCATCACTATCCCGGTGCGTATCACCGATGAGATGATGCCCGGCGTGGTGGCCATCCCGCAGTGTTGGGGGCACCAGAAAGCGGATGGATTACGACACGCCCAGCAACACCCGGGGGTGAACTCTAATTTTCTGGCCGGTGACGGCTATGGCAACGTGGAGAAACTGTCGGGGATGGCACACCTGTCTGGCATCACTGTCGACATGGCACGCTCTGATCGTATCGCCAGCACCTGACCGCAGTGAAGAGACAACACTGGCACGTTCTGGGTGCAGGCGCGATCGGCAGCCTTTACGCACACATACTCCATAGCAGCGGCTGCCAGACGACGCTTGTTATGCGCCGCGGCATGCAAGCGCGATCTCTGCCGGTATTTGTGGAACGGGGCGAACTGCGCAGCGAGGAGCGTATATCGGTCATCACGCCGGATAGCGATGAACGTATCTCTCATCTTTTAGTCACCACCAAAGCCTACGATGTACGCGAAGCCGTAGCGGGCATCGCCCACCTGCTGGATGAAAAATGTGTGGTGTTACTACTGATCAATGGTCTCGGTCTGTCCGAGCAACTGGCTGCTGAGTGGCCCAACCTGGACATTTATTGTGGCACCACTACCGAGGGCGCTTACAGCATCGGTGTACAGCACATCTGCCACGCCGGTCGCGGGGAGACCCGTGTCGGACGAGAAGGACAGACGTCACCACCGGATTGGTTTGGGCAATGGGCACGCGCGATCGACCCCTGCGTATGGGACAGGCATATTGCCCGCGCGCTATGGTCAAAGCTGGCCATCAACTGCATTATCAATCCACTGACGGCACTGCACAGGTGTCGCAATGGCGAACTGGCCCAGCGTAGTGAGTTGGCCGAGCAGGTGGGAATTCTCTGTGATGAGGTGGCCACCATAAGCCGCGCAGCTGGCTTTGCCGATATCGCCAATACCCTTGAATCCACTGTTGCAACAGTTATCGCCGGTACGGCTGGCAACCGCTCCTCCATGCTGCAGGATGTTGACAGCGGGCGGCCTACCGAGATTGACTATATTACCGGCTACCTGCTGAAGGTAGCCGCGCAGCAGGGCATCAGCGCCCCGCACAACCGCGCACTGTTGGAGAGGATACATACTCGTGCTCACTGACTCCCTGCCCCTGGCGACCCTGATACCCCCTGCCCTGCTGTCCGCCATAGCTACCATCTCGCTGCGCGAAAGCAATTCATCCAACCCCGTCCCGACTGAACGGGGTGTAGGGAACACCCTTGTATTTTTTATCGTAAATGGTATTGACCAGTTCACTAGCGTGGGTGTAAGTCAGCGATAAAGCGCAAGCGTCGTGTCGCGTACGATGTCGCGCCATTTCTGCACAGACATATCAGCCAGTAACACACCTCGTTGACTGAAACGCGTACCGGCTTGCTCACGACCAACGGCAAACACGCATAGCTGTTCGACACAGTGCAGCGCCATATCAACGTCCATCCGGGGCGCTTCATTCCAGTTTTGTGGCTCCCCGCCTGAATACAGCACTGTGATGGGGAAGGCACCCATCGTCCCAATAACCCGAATATGTCCGAGTTGTTCCAGCAAGGTGTCTCTTACCTGCTCCACCAGCCAATCACGAGAAATGCCACGCGGTAACACCACCTCTCCAGAAAAGCTGGTTTGCGGTTGCGTGAATTGCACGGGCGTCACCGTATTACGCAAGGCTACTACCAGCGGTAGCCCACCCATTGTGACCAATATCAGCGCCAGCGCAGTGCGAGCCGGCCACCGGAGTGATTTCAAGCGGTGCAAAAATCTGGCCCACCGTGTACCGGCTGGTACCAGGGCGGACCGGCTCTGTTGGCCAAGATCTTTGGGGATCAGTGGCGGTATATCTTCCGGAGACTCGTGCCGGAAGCAGGGACGGGCCTCACGCAACAGGCTATTGCCGGCCGACATAGGAAGGCTGCGCAGGACGGTACGCAATACCTGCCGCACCCGACGCGTATGGGGTGGTCTGTCGTGCGGATCTTTCTCGAGCAGCGCGGCAATAATCTCTACCAGGGGATCAGGTAGCTCGACATCCCCGGTCACAATTTCTACCAGTGGCTTCGGGGGGCGTTCCAGAAGCCATTGTGGATCGAGTGTGCCATTACGGAAAAAGGGCTGCTCGCCGCACAACATCCGATACAGCAGCGCTCCGAGAGCAAACAGGTCCGCGCGCTCGTCCAACGGTGTGCCAAGGAATTGCTCTGGTGACAATGCACTAAGACTGCCAGCAGCCCACCGGCTGGACTGACCGTCGGAGGTCGATCGGGAAATCCCGAAATCCGTAAGCTTGGCCCGACCGGCTTCAGTGATTAACACATTGCCGGCTTTCACATCGCCATGCACGATATGATTCTGCCGAGCAAGGGCCAGCGCACCGGCGACATCCGCACCAACTGTCAGCAAACTGGCTACGGACGGACGCACGGCTGCGAGAAAATCTTCCAGGCTGCAGCCGGGCACATATTCCATAACCATGGCCAGGTGCGCGCCGGATTCAATCACATCGTGAATCTGCACCACCTTGGGACTCTGTATGCTAGCGACTATCTGCGCCTCACGCAGCAGTTGCTTACGTCCGACACGGGTAGAGGGCAGCCGGTAAATCTTGATCGCGACACGGCGGTGAAGCCGCTTGTCATAACCGAGGTATACGCTGCCCTGACCACCCCGATTAATCAACCTGAGGATGCGATACGGGCCGACATAGTTATCCAAAGGACGCGCTCAGCGCTGCTCGACAGGTAGTTTTCGCAACCGATTGCGTAAACTATTGAGCGACACACGCAACTGGCGGGCGACGCTTACGCTATCACCGGCCTCTTCCATCATCAGTTGCTGTAATTCCTGTTGTGGGATTTCACTGGCCAGACGATAACGGGGAGATGCTTCAATGCGGCGGTAGACGGCGGCCCGGGAAACCGTCAGTTGCTGCGCCACGCGAGCCACTTCAAAGTCATTGGCGTCCATGGCCCGATTGAAGGTCTCTTCATCAACGTCCTGCATTTTTCGACGCTTTACACGCCCAGAAAATGAAGACGGCGAGTCGGGCGCCAACATCGCCGAGCGTAGTATGTCATTCATGACCGGTGTGCGCTCACTAGCCAACACCACCTGCTGGGCATAGTTGGCCAGTTCTCGCACGTTGCCCGGCCACTGATAGGACAGAAACGCGAGAAACAGCATCGCCCAGGCGGCGACATCCGGCGCGGCGCTCTGCACATCAGGCAGCAGGTCGGTGCGCCCCGCGTCGAGCGCGCTGTTACGCAAAAAATACAGTAGCAACTCGCCGATATCCTCCGGGTGCTGACGCAACGGCGGCAATAAAATTTCGCAGGCACCCAGACGATGGCGCAAGGCCGCCTTAAAGTCGCCACTTTGACTGTCCAGCGCCGCATCCGTGGCGGAAATGATACGCACATCAACTTGCCGTATCGGGCCGCCAACTGCCTGTATCTCCCGCTCCTGTAGCGCGCGCAGCAACTGCGGCTGCACTTCTATGGCGGCGTCACCGATCTCGTCCAGGAACAGCGTTCCACCCTGGGCCTGTTCGAAGTAGCCGGCGACTGTCTGGCTCGCGCCGGTAAAGGCGCCTCTGGCGCTTCCAAACAGGGCCGACGCTGCCAGATCACTGGGGATGGCCGCCATATTTATACTTACCATGGGCAATTGAGAGCGGCGACTGGCGCGGTGAATGGCCGTGGCGACCAACTCCTTGCCGGTACCTGTCTCGCCACGTACCAGCACATCCAGGTCGCTGTCGCCAGCGCGAGCAACCTGCTTACGGATATCGGACATGCAGCTGCTACTGCCGCGCAAAGGATCGTCTGATACGCCTTCTGAAGCGTATGGACCGCTGCAACGCCCCACTCGCAGCAACAGGACAACGCTATGCCCCAACATCAGCGGGAGTCCATCGCGTAACTCCTCCCACTCAACCTCCACCGTGTCGTACACTTCTGCAGATCCCAGGCGACAACGGCTGGATGCCTCAAACCGGTGAATCATCAACAGCTTGCCTTTCAGCGTGAATTGCAGTGCTCTGCGACTGACATGAGGATCGTCGAGCGGCACTAGGCTCTGCCCATCGGGGCCATGAAAATCGGGACTGCGGCGGCCCAGTACCCAGGGTGCGATATCCGATTGTTGTGGCACTACCGTCCTCTGCCCGATACGAGCAGTGTCGGGATGAAAAATAATCGTGAGTACCAGTTCATGCCCGCCGTAATTACTCCCCATAGAGGCAATAATAGAGGGCAGTGTGAGATCGGAATCGACTGGCGTCAGCATAAAGCTCCCTGTCCAGCGTGAACCTGCTAATTGTTATCTGTATTTTACTGAAGCTTAGCAGCTCATGAGAAAACTGCGAGAGAGGGCCATCTGCGGCTCGTGCAATAAATTATTCTTCCCGCTGCCCTCGATAGCGCTGCCAGTCAAAGGCTGGCCCGGGATCGGTTTTTCGTCCGGGTGCAATATCACTGTGGCCAACAATTCTATGCGCCGACAAACCAGCATAGTACGCTAGCAATAGCGTTGTGACCCGCGACAGCACGGCATACTGCGCATCGGTGTAAGCCTCATCATCGGCGCCCTCAAGTTCAATACCGATACTGAAATCGTTGCAGTTGCTGCGTCCCGCAAAGCAGGACTCGCCCGCGTGCCAAGCGCGCTCGTCAAAATTGACAAACTGCAGTACAGCGCCAGTGCGCTGAATCAGCAGGTGCGACGACACTTCCACACCGCGAATTTCCTCAAAGTAGGGGTGCTCATCCCAATCCAGGCAATTGGTAAAAAATCGTTCGATACAATCCCCGCCGTAACAGCGCGGCGGCAGGGAGATATTGTGTATCACCAGTAACTCAGGAGCACAGTCCCGAGGCCGCGGTCCGTAGTTCGGCGACGGCACTCTGCGCGCACCTGATAGCCAACCCTGCTCGATAGCGTAATCCATACTGGTTAATTTTCCTGCGGCCGCAGCCGCTAGCGTGTAAAAACTTCAGTCTACCTACCCTGTCCTGGTACGTCACGAGTGTTCGCCACCACCCGCGAAGGCACGCATCTTCCGCTGCCGGGATTAACAGCGGCGGTATCAAACTGCTACAATCTTACTTCCTTTATCGCCATATGCGCCGTCCCTATGCACCAATCCAAAACTGCAGTCACCGCCCCCGATCCAGCCGTTGTGCGCCGCAATGTCCAAGCCGCTCTGGCGGAGGATATCGGCAGCGGCGATATCACAGCGGCGCTCATCGCAGCTGAATCGCAGGCATCAGGGCGAGTGATCACGCGAGAGGATGGCGTACTGTGTGGCCAACCTTGGGTGGATGCGGTATTTGCCGAGCTCGACAACGCTGTGCGCATTGATTGGCAGTACCGGGATGGGCAGGTGATCAGCGCAGGCGACACGCTGTTTTCGTTCCTTGGCCCTGCGCGCAGTTTGCTGACAGGGGAGCGCTGCGCCCTGAACTTCCTGCAATTATTATCGGGCACCGCCACCACCTGTCTGCGTTACGCCAATCTCGTATCCGGCACCGGCGTACGCTTGCTGGATACACGTAAAACCATTCCGGGATTGCGCGACGCGCAAAAATACGCGGTGCGCACGGGTGGCTGCCACAACCATCGTATCGGCTTGTACGATGCATTCCTGATCAAGGAAAACCACATTTCTGCCTGCGGCAGTATCAAAGCGGCGGTGGAAACTGCCCGTAAAAATGCACCCGGAAAGCCTATAGAAGTAGAGGTAGAAAGTCTGGCGGAACTGGAAGAAGCGCTCGTAGCCGCCTGCGACCGGGTCATGCTGGATAATTTTTCGCTGGAACACACTGTCACCGCCGTGGCACTGGCGGGCGGACACATCGAACTGGAAGCCTCCGGCAATATCACCGAGGATACTCTGTTGGCCATCGCGCAAACCGGCGTGGACTTTATTTCAATCGGTGCCCTTACCAAGGACTGCAGAGCACTCGATCTGTCGATGCGCCTGCTCTAGTCACCGGGTTCAGCGACCGGACAGTTGCTACAGCAGCGCACGCTTGCTGACGATAACGCCGTTATTGTCAGCATAGACATAGTCGCCGGGGGCGATAGCCACACCGCCGATATGAATGTCAATATCGCGCTGCCCCACGCCCAGTTTCTCTGTCTTGATCGGACAACACCCCAGCGCCTGCACACCCAGTGGCGTGCGGCCAATTTCATCCACATCGCGGATGGCACCGTTTACGACCAGGCCCGCCCAGCCATTGGCCGCAGCTTTTTCCGCCAGCATATCGCCCAGCAGCGCCCGTCGTCGCGACCCGCCGCCATCCACCACGATAACGCGACCGAGGCCGGCCTCTTCCACACATTGTTTAATCAGCGAGTTGTCCTCGTGGCATTTAATGGTGACAACCGGTCCACCAAATTGACGGGTTTGGCCATAATTTACCCAGGGAAGCTCAAGGGCACAGACTTCGGGGGCTGCATCGGATAAGTTGGGGGTGGATATTGCGGTCATAAAAACTCCTGATGATCGGCGTCCAGCGCATTATACGGCAGTACTTGCACAAACTGGACTTTGTGACGCAGGGGCCGCCCCCAGTATTGGCAAGCGCAATATTGTGAGTATAATTCTTTCGACCAATACCATTGAAAATTATCATTCACTAAGTGAATGCGGAGTGGCTCGTGAAAGTGAATCGTATTGATCTTAACCTGCTGGTCTATCTGGACGCCCTGCTGCGCGAACGTAATGTCACGCAGGCAGCTAATCAATTAAACCTGTCACAACCAGCCATGAGTAACGGCCTGCGTCGCCTGCGCGAGCTGTTCAATGATCCGCTGCTGGTCAGAACCAGCGAGGGAATGACACCCACGGAGCGCGCGCTGGAACTGGAGCCCATAGTGCGGGAAGTGCTGGGAAAAATTGACCACGCGGTACAGCCACGAGGAAATTTTGAGCCTACCGAAGCACACCGCGTGTTTCGCATCATGGCCAGCGATTACGCAGAATCTACCCTGCTGCCCAGCGTATTGGGAAAATTGCGCACACAAGCACCGGGACTCACACTGGATATTATGACGCCCTCCGACGTCAGCTTCCTCGATGTGGAACGTGGCAAGGTGGACATGGTCATCAACCGGTTCGACTCCATGCCGCAGTCTTTCCACCAGATTCACCTGTGGAACGACAGTTTTACCTGTGTCCTCAGCCCGAACAATCCGGTGCTGAAGGATTTCACGCTGGAGAATTACCTGAAGGCCGACCATGTTTGGGTGAGTAAGACCGGCATGGGCGTGGGCGTGGGCGTGGACCCTGATGACGTGCAGCGACTGGGCTGGGTGGATCTGGCATTGAACAAACTCGGCAAGAAACGCCAGATTCGCGTCTTTACGCGGCACTATCAGGCGGCCATGACGCTGGCCGAGCAAAATGACCTGATCGTGACACTCCCCACACGGGCAGCACAACTCAAGCTGGAGAATCCGCGCGTCGTCTTGCGTGATCCACCACTGGAGATTCCACCACTGGAACTGAAAATGGCCTGGAGCCCGTTGCTGCAACACAATCCGGGCAACAAATGGCTGCGCAAATTGATCGCCGACACCGCCCGAGAACTCGACGGGCTGGAGGCCACTCCGTAGCGGCATTCACCGTTCTAATGCCGGTGATAAAAGTGATTGATTCGCTAATTTCAAGTCGGCCCCCTAAAATCACGCCAGCGTCACGGGCTTGGCCGTGCTTGTCGTCAACAAAGAGGTTTCACCATGACAGATCGCATACAACAGGGTGACTTACAGATTGCCCCGGTTCTCCACCAACTTCTGGAGGAGGATATCGCTCCGGGCACTGGCGTTTCGCCCGAACATTTTTGGCGCGGACTGGCGTCACTGGTGAAGACATTGGGCCCGCGCAACCGGGAGCTGCTGCAACGGCGTGACCAGCTGCAGGCGCAGATCGACGCATGGCACCTGGCTAACTCGGGTACGGATTATGATCGTGCTGCCTACAAGGCGTTTCTCGAAGAAATTGGCTATTTGCTTCCCGAGGGCCCGGATTTCCAGATCACCACAACAGCGGTCGACGCGGAAGTTGCCATCCTCGCAGGACCACAACTTGTTGTGCCGGTGATGAATGCGCGCTATGCACTGAACGCCGCCAATGCACGCTGGGGCAGCCTCTACGATGCCCTCTATGGCACCGATGTCATTCCCGAGAACGACGGCGCAGAGCGCGCGGGCGCTTACAACCCAGTGCGCGGAGACAAGGTAATCGCCTACGCCAAGCGCTTTCTGGACAGCCACTGCCCGCTGCAGGCGGGCAGCTATGCCGATGCCACAGCCTATGCCATCGCCAGTGGCGCTCTACAGGTATCGCTCAAAAATGGAACCAAAACGACGTTGCAAGTGCCCGAACAACTGCGCGGCTACAACGGCGACGCCGCAGCACCCACCAGCGTTCTGCTGCGCCATAACGGCCTGCATATCGAGATCCAGATTGATGCAGCCAGTGCCATTGGTGCAACGGATGCCGCCGGAGTAAAAGACGTGGTGCTGGAGGCGGCGCTCACCACAATTCAGGATTGTGAAGATTCAGTGGCCGCGGTCGATGCCGAGGACAAAACCGTGGCCTACGCTAATTGGCTGGGGCTGATGCGTGGCGACCTCAGCGACAGCTTTGCCAAGGGAGGCCAAACCGTCACCCGTCGTCTGAACGCCGATCGACGCTTTACCGCGCCCGACGGCGGTGAGGTGGTCTTACCCGGACGCAGCCTGATGTTCATCCGCAACGTCGGTCACCTGATGACCACGCCGGCCATTCTGGATGCGAACGGCGCAGAAATTCCCGAAGGTATCATGGATGGCCTGTTCTCCGGCATGATCGCGCTGCACGACCTGAAAAAAACAGCCATTGAAAGCCGCAACTCACGTCAGGGCAGTGTCTACATCGTGAAGCCAAAAATGCACGGGCCAGAGGAAGTTGCCTTTACCTGTGAGCTTTTTGATCGCATCGAGGATATCCTGGGCCTGGCGCGCAACACGCTGAAAGTCGGCATCATGGACGAGGAACGCCGCACCACGATTAATCTCAAAGAGTGCATTCGCGCTGCGAAAGATCGTCTGGTGTTTATCAATACGGGATTCCTGGATCGCACCGGCGATGAGATACACACCAGCATGAAAGCCGGCGCGATGACGCCCAAGGGGGCGATGAAGCAGGAGCCCTGGATCAGCGCCTACGAGGACTGGAACGTGTATATGGGTCTGCGCTGCGGCCTATTGGGCAAAGCCCAGATTGGCAAGGGTATGTGGGCGATGCCGGATCTGATGGCCGACATGATGAAGAACAAAATCGGCCACCCGCAGGCTGGCGCCAGCACCGCTTGGGTGCCCTCACCCACTGCGGCGACATTACACGCCATTCACTATCACAAGGTGAATGTCGCCGAGCGTCAGGAAGCACTGAGAGGACAAAGCCACGTGG
Source organism: uncultured Halioglobus sp. (assembly GCA_963934845.1). Classification (GTDB taxonomy): domain Bacteria; phylum Pseudomonadota; class Gammaproteobacteria; order Pseudomonadales; family Halieaceae; genus Marimicrobium. Next base: position 45,990 of record CAWWAG010000010.1, read on the forward strand.
CCTTGGACGACATACTTTGTATTCCGCTAAAAGGCGCTGCTGGTCTGAGTGAAGACGATATACAACAGGAGCTGGACAACAACGCTCAGGGCATACTCGGCTACGTGGTGCGTTGGATTGATCAGGGTGTAGGGTGCTCCAAGGTACCCGACATTCACCAGGTTGGCCTGATGGAGGATCGCGCCACACTCCGTATCTCCAGCCAGCACATCGCCAATTGGCTCCAACACGGCGTGTGCACCAAAGAGCAGGTGCAGGCGACGCTAGAGCGCATGGCGGCGGTGGTGGATACACAGAATGCGAGTGACCCAGCTTACCGCAATATGGCGCCGAACTTTAGTGACAGTATCGCGTTTCAGGCAGCCTGCGATCTGGTGTTTCTCGGTGAGGAGCAGCCCAACGGTTACACCGAGCCGGTTTTACACGCCCGGCGCAGGGAGGCGAAGGCGCGCCAGGCTTAGCGCTCGCGTCCAGCCGCCATCGCACCAGCCTTCCGGTGCGTGTCTGTAACCCTGAGACGTGCTGCGCCGGATTGACTATCCGGCGCGTCTGTCATCGGGACTGGAGGAGTCCTTGAATTGCAGGTTGGTCAACTGTTCGGAGAGCAGTCCAATGAGGAAAATCACCATGCCGGTGAGGAGCAGAAGCGTGCTCATGTTGGTAAATCGCCAATCACCACTCATTACGGTCAGAAAGTAATTCAGAAAACCCAAACCAGAAACAAACACCGCTGTAGGAAAGTAGATTTTTAATGGTGAGTATAGCGTTCCCACTTTGAAAATAATGAGGAAAAAACGGACGCCGTCCTTCACCATACTGATGTGGCTTTTGCCCGATCGTTTTGACGCGATGATGGGCACAAAACCCACAGAATAACCCGCACGAAAAAAGGCCATCGTTGACGTCGTGGGATAGCTAAAGCCGTTAGGCAACAGGTACAAAAAGCCCAGAAACTTTCTGCGATCGGCACAGCGAAAACCTGAGGTGAGGTCGTCAATCTTGCGATTGACCATCCAACTGGCGAAACTATTGTAAAACGCATTGGCACTCCAGCGAGCGACACTGGCCTGTGAATCTCGACCACTGCGCGCGCCCACCACCAGATCATAACCCTGTTCGATTTTGCTCAACAACCTGGCGACGTCGGCTGCGCTGTGCTGACCATCACCGTCCATAAACACCAGGTAATCCCCTTTGGCCGCGCGCGCGCCCGCTTTGACCGCTGCGCCATTGCCCTTGGAATACGGATGGGTGATCACACTCACCCCCGCGTCTTTACAAATCTGCTCTGTGTTGTCGGTAGAACCGTCGTTCACGACGATAATTTCGACCTCGGGGTAGAGCGCTATCAATTCGGGAAGCAAGCCGGCAAGACCGAGTTCTTCGTTCTTGGCCGGAATGATAATGGATACTTTCAAGGACTTGTTCTCCAGGTGCCTAGTTCTCCAGGTACAATGCCAGAGTCTGTTGTTCAGCGACCGTCAATTTACCCTGCTGATCCATTTGTTGCAAAGTCGTGATCACCGCCTGAGCCGCCTCCACCTTGTTCAACGCCGTGGCGAAATGCAATTTCATCAGTAACCCACGCGAGCTATTTGGCGACAGCGCAAGAAACCGCTCTGCATAGGCGTAGGCATTATCATACCTGTGCAGCGCGTTCTCCAGCACCGCCAGATTGGAGTAGATGTTGGCGGATGCCCTGCGTTTGAAATCGTCTACCAGGAAGAGTTGGGCCACTCGATCGGCAAAACGAACGCGATCGAATTGTGGGCAGCGATTATCCTGCAACAGGCGCACCATTGTGAGCAAGGTGGTAACGGAACTCAATGGTCGATCAGGATCTTTCATGCCCAGTTCATCGATCATCGCGGGTAGTACGGGCTTATTGGCGATACAACTTAGGGCAAGGGTGCGAATCTCGTAGTCTCCGCTAAGCTCCTGCGAGCCCGCTGCGTTGGCGCTCGCCTCAAATGCGATCCTCGAATAGTGATGCGCGGCCTCCACTTGGCCCAATTCAGCCATCTCTATCGCCATATCAATATTAGCGCGGGACGATTGGGGGTGGGCGTTGAGCTGACTCAGCAGCAGTAAAGAGCGGTTCGACCAGATCTGTACCTGTGAGCTGGCCAGCATTGACAAAAGCAACGCACAAAGCCCGATACAAATCAACAGCGGTGGTCTGGGCTCTGGCCATTTCTTTACAATCGCTGCGAACATACCTCCCAATGTCAATACCAGCCCTATCGCAGGAAAATAATTGCGGTGCTCAAAATACAGCTCAAGCGGCAGGACAGTGGACTCCACACTGTGCCCTAGCAGAAACCAGGCAATACCAAAGACGATCCAACGGCCTGCCTGGTAACGCAACAAAACGCAGCAGACGGCGACCACCAGTACCCAGGCAATAACCGCATAGAGTGTCGCAGCAGGCTCAAACAGACCGCGAGACAATACAACGTCGTCGTGATACAGCCCCATTCTCGCGACTTGTGGGTGGACCCATTGCAGGACGTAATCCCACAGGATACGAGTCTGACTGAATAACCGCTCTTCCAGTGAGTACGCTCGACCACGGAAGCGTGCCGCCAGATGGTCCCAACGCACTAACAAAATCGTAGACATCGCAAGCGCACCAAGAGCGATAAGACTGTAAATCAGCCCACGCAGCCAGGTGATCACTTTCCCATCACGACCGGCAAACTCAAACCAGAGTACTTCCATTAACAATAGAACAGGTACCAGCACGATAGCGTTTTCCTTGGACAGCAGCGCAAGGACCAGAAAAACCAGTACTGGCAGGAAGCGCCACACACCCGTCTTGCCAGCGATCAGGCCGAATCGCCAATACGCATAACTTATACTCGCCAGCAGCATAAAAAATGTGGCGAGCATGGCCATACGCTGCACAACATAGAGAACAGTACTGACCAGTAATGGATGCAGTAGCCACATAGCACCGAGGACGACAGCGAGGGCTCGATAACCGGGCACGTTCAGATAGCGAAAAAGTAGCCAGAACAGCCAGATGACCAGTCCACCATTGAGCAAGTGCAGCACAATATTGAATTTTTTACCGCCGGTGATGCCCTCGTCCAGGTACATTTTTTCAAGCACAAAGCTGGTCATCGACACTGACCGGCCAAGGGCTCCAGATTTATCACCGAAAATATAATCGAACGCCAGTTCCGGTCGATTTTTCAGATCGCCGATCACCATCACACTGGAGCGGTCATCCAACAATACCGGACCGTGAATACCTGGCCAGTAACTCCAGAGGCCAATCAGAAGTATCAGGCCCGCAAACATCAGCGCGCCTACTGTGCCTAGCCTGAAACGCTCGGCTAGCTTTGTCGATAAGCCTATCACTGGTCGAACAGCGCTCGCACAACAGGTAGATCGCGTCGCAATTGATCGCGTCGCAGCCACTCTCGAACAGCCTCATAGGTATTGGCGACGTCGTCGCCACCATAGTACTGAACAAGGTAAGCGGACACATGGGGACTTGCTGTATTCTTCTGTGCCGCACGCTCCAGCAGGGGAAGTAAGGTGGCTTTCTGCGCGGGTGCTGTCGCCATGACGAAACGGTACTGCAGACCAACGATACTTAGATTGTAGGGATAGCGTGCAACAAGCAGAGCCAATAGTTCTGCCACCTGATCACGATCAGGTTCTGCCGCTGGCGTCAGAGAGAAATTAACCAGTGCACCCAATGCTGTGCGATCCGACGATTGCAAACGCTGTGTTTTGGCCAATTCTGTCATCGTACCCAACCAGTTATTTTTCTGCGCAAGACCGGGAAAATAGAGCGTATCAAGCTGATACAGCATCACCAGTGCGGGGAAGTTGCGCTCGTCCATATTACGCATTTTTTCGAAATAGCCACGCGATGTAACAGCCAGCGCACGCTGCTCTTCCTCATCCAACCCGAACGCCTGAGCTTGCTGGAAACGCTTGAACAATGAGTTCGCGTAGAAAAAATTAGCGCGGGGAGAGTGCGGGTGATTGATCACATTAAATCGGGCCAAACTGACCTCGTCACTCCAGGCGGTTGTCCGAACAAACAATAGCACAGCCAGTAAGCAGAGCACGCCACCCACAGCCGTGCGAAGACGCAGTCGTTCAAGCCGCGCCACGCCTTTGAAAAGCCCCAGCGCCGCCAGCAACGCAAAGCCCACACCCGGCAGGTAATTACGGTGCTCAAATACCATCTCCAGGGGGAGCACAGTAGACTCCATACTGTGTGCAACCAGATAAAAGAAGAATGCGAAGGCTATCAGGGGATAGCGCTTGTGCCACACTATGGCAGCACTAAGCACAATCGCCCAGCCGAGCAGTGACAGAAAAGTCGTGAGAGGCCACCACAAGCCTCGGGAAACCACAATATCATCATGAAAGAAACCCATACTCATGATGTTGGGAACCAACATCCAGCTCAGATACTGCCATAATACCCTGCCCTGGGTTAGCAGGCGTTCAGGCAGCGTAAATTCACGCCCCCCATAACGACCAAAGAGCAACTCGGGTGCCACAAGATATAGCGCAAGCACAAGTAATACCGGCAAAACCAGCGCAAACCATCCCAGCCAGACCAGCAGTTTTCGCGAATGACCACACCAGACTCCGCGGAACAACGTCACCTCAATCACCACGATTAACCACGGCAGTAGCGCGCCATTTTCTTTCGATAGCAGTGAGAACATGCTGAGCAGCGCTATCCAGAGCAACGCCGCCAGCACCTCCCCCGCACCGGCACCCGACCTGGCCCAGCGCAGACGGTAGCGTGTAAAGACCAACAGACCAGCGAGCATAAACAAAGTCGACAGCTGTGCCATACGCTGCACTGCATACAACACTGTTGAGACGTGAATGGGGTGCAACAGCCAGATGGCTGCAGCGATCAATGCCACAAGCTTACACTGATAATGGCTCAACCAGTGCGCGCGCAATACTGAAGTTTGCAACAATGCCAGCGCAAACAGGAATACAAGTGCTCCGATAACCACGTGTATGGCCACGTTGGTCGCTTTCAGGCTGAACGGCGTGAAAGCACCAGCTGCTGCATGATTAAGTGCGAAGCTCAGCATCGCAATGGGGCGATACAAAATACTGGAATAGGAGCTTAAGGCAGCGGCGCGCCAGTCATCATAGGTGACGCCGTCAATTTGTACCTGTTGATTGGCGAGTAAATTAGGTTCGTCGTCGAAGAAGAGTGGGCCGTTCAGCGCGACCCCGTATGCGATTAGGCACGCCAGCAAAACGAGTGCCCCAAAAAGGTAAGGCAAAATACTGCCTTGTGTACTGGGTTGCGAGGCGAGCACTCCAGTGTCTTCCATGCCGATTCGCCAAATTAGTTATTAAAAAATCAGGTTAACAAAACGAAAAAAAGCCCTGTATATCGGGCTTTCAAATCTCACTGCAAGGTTAGGTGGTATTACCCCCGGCAGTTGGCTGGCAGATACTTGGTTTCAATTGGATTGCTAGTTCGACCGCCATCATCACCGGGGAGGCAACTCCAGGTCATTGAACCATCTGTATTTTTCGAACCCGACAATTGAAACGCTAAGGTTGTAGCGCTTTGAGCGCCACCGTTCCATACGTTATCACGAACGTTTGCTACAATTCGGACTACTGTTCCACTTATATCTGCAATTGACAGTTCTTTGAGGATATCGCTATTAACACGCTCTTTGGTATTAATACCAAACGATGTTGCTGATGGAGGAAATCCTCCATTAGCGGCCACATACTCCGCTACCGTGGTTTTCGCTTCCGCCAGAGCAGCCATCGGCTCAGTCATTTTGGAACGAACAATGTAGTCCTGATAAGCCGGCAGCGCGATGGCCGCCAAAATACCGACGATCGCGATGACGATCATCAGTTCGATAAGGGTAAAACCCTGTTGAGCTTTTTTCTGTATAGCCACGATACTTCTCCACTCTAAGTTAAAACATGCGCCGGTGAATTGATTTTACCTCCGGAGCAAGCCATTTGCTGGAAAAGTGGACGCAGGTTGCGTGCCAAAAAACTGAAAATACAAAAATTATTCTATTTACTACTTTTATATCATAGGGTTACAGCGAGTAAATTTCCAGGCGAAAGACATGGGCCGACTTTAAGCCCCAGTATCGCATTGCCGCAAAGGGTAAATTTGTGACGATTTTTGTCACAATACGCTATTCTAAACAGTGGGTTCTTTCCTTTCACCAGACGCGTTGCCTATTGTGGCACATCTATCTGCAGCAACTTGCTAGCGTATCCAACAAAGGTAAACGCTGTTGGCAAGGTACCCTGCAGCCACCCTAGCGCGCACTGGGTCACATATCTACGTGTTAGCGCACGTAATAATGGCAGCATTGTTGCCGCTCGTGAGCCAGTAGTTTAGTCTCCATCCAGAATCGCTTTATTGGGGCCGGGACATGGACAATCGTCGTACCACTATCGTTATCAACAAAAAGTTCCAGTATCAATACTCGCTGTTGATTGTTGCGTTGGCCGTGTTGCTGGTCAATGGCTTCATCATCGTGCGTATGGTGTTTCCGGGAGACAACCCTCTGGACATGACCTCGCCCACGGCCACAGCGCTCGCGCTGGTGGAGCTGCTCCTCATTGCCGCCATCTGGTATAGCAGCCTCAAGGCCAGCCATCGCATCGCGGGGCCGGTGTTTGTGTTCTCGCGTGAAGTTGCCCGATTGGGCACAGGCGACCTGAACGCCGCGATTGTACTGCGGGACAGCGATATGTTCCAGACGGAAGCGCAGCAAATGAATAACAGCTTCTCGGCACTGCGCACCCGCATGGCAACGATCAAAGACCTATCAGCCCAGTTGCAAACGGCACAGGCTACAGGCTCAGATGTCGGCCCGTTGGTAGAAAAATTGGCCGCCGAGGTGTCACGATTCACCAGCGAACAGAAAAGCTAGAACAGCAGCAACGGGCGACTGGAAACGATGGATAATACAATGAGCAATAATCAGGGATTTACCCTAATTGAGCTGATGGCGGCGGTCTCCATCGTCAGCATTCTGGCGGTGGTTTCGATGACCACCTACTCGGACTATTTGGTGCGCAGTAAAGTGAGCGAAGGCATAGTGTTTGCCTCTGAAGCCAAAACTGCTGTCACCGATTATTTTTATAATATGCAAAAGCTGCCAACAAGCAACTATCAGGCCGGCCTACCAGATGCAGAGGCCTATAATAAATACGACTTCATCCGCAGACTGGACGTGTCCTCAACTGAGCCATATGGCATCATCACTATCACTTTCAAAATACCCGGCAGCACCGCCGACAATAAAGAACTGCAACTCATTCCATCTACCAGAGACGGATTGGTGACCTGGACTTGCATGCCGCCAAAAGACAATGGCATTGAGGTCAATCAGGTACCGCCCAACTGTCGCGGCTAACGGCCAATTCACAGGCCTTCAATCCACTGCTATGGAGCATGTGCGGCAGATTGGTATAATTTGCCCGTAATCACAGGCTGCCTGCAGGCCCATCGGCGGTTATAATCACGCCACCAACGAGTAAACACTGTGTGATCGCAAACGTCTCAACTGAGACAGGAGCCGTAGTTCAATGAACGATAAAGCAATTGGGCAACTCAGCGGATTGGCTGGACGCCTTGTGGCCGAGTCGCTGATCACTACTCAACTCGCCGTCGAGGCACAAAAAGAATGCGCCCTCGAGCGCATGCACTTCGTGCAGTATCTGGTCGAGCGAAAAGACGTCGACGGCTGGCGTGTCGCGGAAGTGGCCTCGCATGAATTCGGCGTACCACTGTTCGATATCACGGCCATCAACCCGGACTCGCTGCCCATTGGATTGGTTGAACCGAAACTCGTCATCAAGCACCACGCCCTACCCTTATTTCGCCGCGGCAATCGTCTCTTTATCGCCGTCTCAGATCCAACTAACTTGTCCGCCCTGGATGAAATCAAATTTCATACCGGTATCAACACCGATGCGATATTGGTTGAAGAGAGCGCTCTGTGCAAGGCGCTGGCCAAGTGGAGCGAATCACAGGACAGTCTCACCGACGGGTTAGACGGGCTAGACGCCTCCGATCTCGACGATGTCGACATCACCATGGGCGGCGAGACACCTGACGCCAGCGCCAGTAGCGAAGCAGTCGATGAGACGCCGATTGTTCGTTTTATCAACAAAGTCCTTATCGATGCGATCAAACAGGGTGCCTCAGACATACATTTTGAACCCTACGAGAAGAGCTACCGGGTGCGCTTTCGTACCGACGGTATTTTGCAGGTGGTGGTCAAGCCACCCCGCAACTTGGCCCCGCGTCTCGCAGCGCGCTTGAAGGTGATGTCGCAGATGGATATTTCCGAGAGACGCCTGCCGCAGGACGGTCGTATCCAGATGAAGCTGTCGCGCAACCGGGCTATCGATTTTCGGGTCAACACGCTGCCCACCCTGTACGGCGAGAAGATCGTGCTGCGAATTCTGGATCCCAGCAGCGCGCAGATGGGAATCGACGCATTGGGCTACGAGCCGGAACAAAAAGAAATGTACATGAAGATCCTGAATCAGCCCCAGGGCATGATTCTGGTCACCGGCCCCACCGGCTCGGGAAAAACGGTTTCGCTGTATACCGGCCTCAATATTCTCAACACCGCCGAACGCAATATTTCCACTGCGGAAGATCCAGTGGAGATCAACCTTGAGGGCGTCAACCAGGTTCATGTAAACGCCAAGGTGGGTTTGAACTTCGCGGAGGCGCTGCGCTCGTTCCTGCGTCAGGATCCCGACGTTATCATGGTGGGGGAGATTCGCGATTTGGAAACGGCCGAGATCGCCATTAAAGCAGCCCAGACCGGCCACCTTGTGTTATCGACCCTGCACACCAACAGTGCCTCGGAAACCATTACCCGCCTGCTCAACATGGGCGTCCCCGCATTTAACGTGGCGTCTTCCGTCAACCTGATCATCGCCCAGCGACTGGCGCGCCGCCTTTGCAAGACCTGCCGTGTACCAGCTGATGACATACCGCACGCCACTCTCCGCGCGGAGGGCTTTAGCGACGAAATGCTAGAATCTGCCACTATTATGCACGCCGTTGGCTGCAAGGATTGCAACAATGGCTACAAGGGCCGGGTGGGCATCTACGAAGTGGTAAAAATTACGCCCGCTATCGCCAAAATAATTATGGAAGAGGGCAACTCGCTGCAAATTGGTGCGCAGGCGAGGGCTGAAGGGTTTCACGATTTACGCATGGCCGCGCTGAAAAAAGTAGCACAAGGCGTGACAAGTCTGGAAGAGGCCAACCGGATTACCGTAGACTGATTGGGCGACAGAAGCGACCTAGAGACTAAGAAACAGGACGGGCATAACCATGGCAACAAGCGCAACCAAGAACAATATCTTCACCTGGAGCGGCACGGACAAATCTGGCCACAGCAGCAAGGGAGAAATCGAAGCCGCCAGTCAGGCCATGGCCAAGGCGCAATTGCGACAGCAGGGTATCAAACCCAAAAGCGTGCGTAAAAAAGCCAAACCGCTGTTCGGTGGGCAAGGTAAAGCGATTAAGGCTGCCGATATCGCCATCTTCACGCGCCAACTCGCCACCATGCTGAAGGCGGGTGTGCCGCTGGTGCAAGGCTTCGAAATCGTTGAGGATGGACTGGAAAAGCCCCGTATGCGGGAGTTAATCAGAAGCGTCAAGAATGACGTGGCGTCCGGCAGTGGATTGGCGCCCTCTCTGGCCAAGCACCCACGTCACTTCGACGACCTGTTCTGCAGCCTGGTCGGTTCAGGTGAAGATTCTGGCACACTCGAAGTGATGCTCGACCGCGTGGCGACCTATAAAGAAAAGACCGAGCAGTTAAAGGCCAAGATCAAAAAAGCCATGACATACCCCATAGCCGTAGTGTGCGTCGCGCTGATAGTGTGCGCCATCCTGTTGATCAAGGTTGTACCGGTATTCGCCAACACCTTCCAGAGTTTCGGTTCCGAGCTACCGGCATTCACCCAGTTCGTGATGGATATCTCGGACTTTGTTATCGCCTGGTGGTTTGTGATGCTCCTCGGCATCATAGGCACTGTTTTCGCCTTCCGGGAGTTAAAATTGCGCACGGTCGCGTTTTCGGAGTGGCTGGATCGCCTGGCATTGCGACTACCGGTGGTTGGCGGGATCGTGCACGATTCCGTCATCGCGCGTTTTTCGCGCACCCTGGCCACTACCTTTGCTGCCGGTGTGCCGCTGGTAGACGCTCTGAACTCCACTGCCGGCGCTGCCGGCAACTCCGTTTACGCCAAAGCGATACGCCGTATTCGCGACGATGTCACCACCGGCACCACGCTGTATAACTCCATCAAAGTGACGGGACTGTTCCCCAACATGCTATTGCAAATGGTGTCCATCGGCGAGGAATCAGGCGCGCTGGATGAGATGTTGGATAAAGTCGCGACCCACTATGAGGAAGCAGTGGACAACCAGGTGGACAGTCTAAGCTCCCTGATGGAACCGCTGATTATGTCCGTTCTTGGGGTACTGGTAGGTGGTTTGATGATAGCCATGTACCTGCCCATCTTCATGCTGGGATCGGTAATCTAGGCTTACTAAATTTCAAGGGCGATTCCTTCATGCCAGAAACAGTCGTGCCCATGGGCCTGCTTTATGCGGGTCTGTTGTGCCTGGGTTTGCTAATAGGCAGTTTCCTCAATGTGGTCATCTACCGTTTGCCGGTGATGATGGAAACACGGTGGCGACGCGATTGCTGCGAACTGCTGGAAGTCGAGCAGGAGAAACTGGATACGCCGCTCAATCTGGCCACCCCGAACTCGCACTGCCCACACTGTAAAGCGGCGATTAAACCCTGGCAGAATATCCCTGTCATCAGCTATCTGCTGCTCGGCTGCAAGTGCAGCAACTGCTCAGCGCCAATCTCTCTACGCTATCCCATCGTTGAACTGGCCACGGGCTTGATGACGTTGGCGCTGGCGGGCTTTTTCGACTTCTCCGTGGCCCTGCTGGGCGCAGCGCTCCTCACCTGGTCGTTAATTGCGCTGACCATGATAGATGTCGACCACCAACTGCTACCGGATGACATCACGCTGCCGCTGATGTGGCTGGGGTTGTTATTCAACCTGCAGGCAACCTACGTCAGCCTGAGCGATGCGGTGATCGGTGCCATAGCAGGCTACCTTTTTCTCTGGACGATCTACTGGATCTTCAAATTGCTGACCGGCAAAGAAGGTATGGGCTATGGTGACTTTAAACTGCTGGCAGCACTGGGCGCCTGGGTGGGCTGGCAGATGTTGCCAGAAATTATTCTGCTGTCCTCTCTGGTGGGTGCCATCTGCGGTATTACGCTGATGTTGGTCAAACGACGCGGCAAGGAGATTCCCATTCCATTTGGTCCCTATCTCGCGGTCGCAGGCTGGCTGGCATTCCTGTTTGGTGATGGCACCTACGGTTCGGTGTTCGCGCACTTCGGGATTCACCTGATATGACGCTGGTAGTAGGCGTTACTGGCGGCATCGGCAGCGGCAAGTCGGCGCTCACACGTCGCCTTGAGCAGCACCATATTACGGTAGTGGACGCGGACGTCGTCGCCCGCATCATTGTGGAACCGGGCAAACCCGCGCTGGCGGCGATTGCCAAACATTTTGGTGCCGACATACTTCAGGCCGACGACACGCTGGACCGGGCGGCACTGCGTAGCCGTGTTTTCTCAAACGAATCCGAACGCCGCTGGCTGGAACGGCTGACCCATCCGCTGATTAGCCAGGAAATTATCGACCAGCTCAGCGCCTCGCGCAGTCCCTACACTGTGCTCAGTTCTCCACTGTTGCTGGATACCAGCCAGAAAGCACTGGTCGATATTGTGGTCGTTGTGGACGCGCCGGAAGTATTGCAGTTACAGCGTACCGTAAAACGCGATAGCAATGACGAGGCACAGGTCAAACGGATCATGGCCACGCAACTGGGACGCGATGAGCGGCTGGAGCGGGCCGACATCGTAATCGATAATAGCGGCTCGCTGGACGAGCTCAATCTTCTGGTGGATGAGTTACACAAAGAGTTTTTACAGCGTGCCGAAACCAGCCGTTAACCGGCACGGCTCAAGATGCGAGCAATTTTCCGAGCGCTGTGACGATCGGCGTATTGGCGACGGGAAACGCGTACTCACACAGTTCTGAAGGCGTCACCCAGACCATGGGCTGATCCTCCAACGGCCGCGGCTCGCCGCTGAATTCCCAGACCACATGTACATCCAGCAATACTGTTTTATCACCGTAATCGTGGCATATCTGGAGCAGTGCACTGGTGCGGCCAATGGTGATCCCGAGTTCTTCAAGTAACTCCCGCGCCAACGCCTCAGCCAGAGATTCACCCGCCTCGAGCTTGCCACCGGGAAACTCCCACAAATCGCCCTGATGTGCATCTGGCGCGCGCCGGGTAATCAGGATGTTGCGCTGCGCATCGAGGATAACACCCACAGCTACGTGCACTATCGACATTCAGGAGCGGTATTCGGCATTGATACGCACATAGTCGTAGGAAAAGTCTGTGGTCCATACCGCAACCGAGGCGTCACCGCGATGGAGCTCGACACGGATAGTAATTTCTTCGGGTGCCATCGCGGCGACGCCCTGCGCTTCTGTGTAGGACTGCGCGCGACAACCACCCTCGGCGATCAGCACATCATTGAGATAGAGCCCCACCTGCTCAACGTCCAACTCGGGCACGCCGGAGCGGCCAATAGCTGCCAGCAATCGGCCCCAGTTGGGGTCGCTGGCAAACAATGCTGTTTTGATCAGTGGTGAGTGAGCAATGGTAAACGCCACATCCAGACACTCCGCCTCGCTGCGACCACCGTTGATCTGCACTGTCACAAATTTGCTGGCGCCCTCGCCATCCCGCACGATGCCATGGGCGAGCGCGATGCAGACTTCCTCCACTGCATCGCGCAAGGCCTGGTAAAGCGTCGATGCGCGGTCGCTGACGATGGGGTTGCCCGCTGCACCTGTAGCCAAGAGCAGGCAGGCATCATTGGTGGAGGTATCACCGTCTACCGTAATACGGTTGAAGGACACCTCGGTCAACTCCGCGAGCATCGCCTGCAACAGCGTTTGCTCCACCGCCGCATCGGTGGCGATATACGCGAGCATAGTCGCCATATTGGGGCGGATCATGCCGGCACCTTTGGCGATACCGGTCACCACATAATTGTGGCCATCGCAGTCAAAACTGACCGAGAGCGCCTTGGGCCGGGTATCCGTAGTAAGTATGCCTTCAGCAGCAGCCAACCAGCCGTCTTGCGAGAGCGCAGCAAAGGCGGCAGGAATGGCCTGCTCCAGCTTCTGCACGGGCAGAGGTTCACCGATCACACCAGTAGAAAAGGGTAATACAGTGTCGGCGTTGACGCCGGCAAACGATGCCACGGCCTGCGAACAGGCCAGGGCTGCCGCGATCCCTGCAGCCCCTGTTCCAGCATTCGCGTTGCCGGTATTAATTAACAGGTATCGCGGTTGCCGGGCGCTAGCATGTAAATTGTCACGCGCCACTGTCACCGGTGCGGCACAAAAAGCATTGCGGGTGAACACGGCTGCACAGTGCGTGTTGCCCGCGACTTCTATCAGCACCAGATCCTTGCGACCGGGCGTCTTGATGCCTGCCGAAACGGTGCCCAAGCGCACGCCCGGCACAGCGCGCAATAGCCCCACACTGCCTTCGCCGACTGCCATCTTATTGCTCTACTCTGTGCAAACCGGCGCTCACAGCTTGCCGTGACACTGTTTATATTTCTTGCCACTGCCACAGGGGCAGGGCTCATTGCGTCCGACCTTGGGCTGCTCTCGGGTATAGGTCTGGGGCACTTCCGGCTCGCTGGATCGCTCCTCCTGTGGTTCGCCCTGCAGGGAGGGGGCATCAGCGTGCTGGAATGCCAGCTGTTCACGGGCCGCCGCTTCACGGCGCCGCTGCTCGATAATCGCAGCCTCATCCGGACGCTGTATCTGCACATGGCTAAGAAACTTAACCACCTCGTACTTGAGGTTGACAAGCAACTGCTCGAACAACTGGAAAGATTCCCGTTTGTACTCTTGTTTGGGGTTTTTCTGGGCGTAGGCACGCAGGTGAATACCCTGGCGTAAATGGTCCATAGTGGACAAATGCTCTTTCCACAGCGTATCAAGAATCTGCAGCATGATCTGCTTTTCGATACGCTGCATATCGGGACCTACAGCAGCACTCTTGGCGTCATAGGCGGCCTGCACTGCGTCGATTATTTGCTCGCGCAGCGCCTCTTCATGCAGCTTGTCGTTTTCATCCAGCCACTGTTGCAAAGGCAATGTGACACCAAACTCTACCTCCAGCTGCTTTTCCAGCCCGGGCACGTTCCACTGCTCCTCCACGCTCATAGGGGGGATGTAAGTATCTATCGCGTCCATCACGACATCGCGCCGGATGGTAGTGATGGTCTCTGAGATATCTGCCTCGGTCAGCAGATCGTCACGCTGTTGGTAGATAATCTGGCGCTGATCATTGGCAACGTCATCATACTCCAGCAGCTGCTTGCGAATATCAAAGTTCCGACCCTCGACTTTTCGCTGCGCTTTCTCAATGGCATTGCTCACCATGCGGTGCTCAATTGCCTCGCCCTTCTCCATCCCTAACGCCTGCATAAAACCCTTCACCCTGTCGGAGGCAAAGATGCGCATCAGATTATCTTCCATGGAGAGGTAGAAGCGGGAGACGCCGGGATCGCCCTGCCGCCCCGCGCGACCACGCAGCTGGTTATCGATACGACGGGACTCGTGGCGCTCGGTGCCCAGAATATGCAGGCCACCCGCCGCAAGCACCTCCTCATGCCGTATCTTCCAGGTCTCGCGCACCGCTGCTTCTGTGGCCGGGTCCATTTCACCCAGCGCCTGTAATTCGGACTCCAGGCTACCGCCCAGCACAATATCAGTGCCCCGCCCCGCCATATTGGTAGCGATGGTGACCACCCCAGGACGTCCCGCCTGGGCGATAATATCCGCCTCCTGTTCGTGATATTTGGCGTTGAGTACCTTGTGCTCTACCTTGGCTTTGGTAAAACGCGTCGACATCGCCTCGGATGTCTCCACGGATGCCGTACCGACCAATACCGGCGCACCCTTGCTCATGCACTCTTTGACGTCGGCCACGATAGCATCGAACTTTTCTTCCATACTCATATAGACCAGGTCATTCAGGTCGACGCGCTGCTGAGGCACATTGGTTGGAATCATCAACACGTCCAGGCCATAGATCTGACGAAATTCAAACGCCTCCGTATCGGCCGTACCCGTCATACCCGAGAGTTTGTTGTACAGGCGGAAATAATTCTGGAAAGTCGTGGAGGCCAGTGTCTGGCTCTCACTCTGGATAGAGACTCCTTCCTTGGCCTCGATGGCCTGGTGCAGGCCCTCGGACAAACGTCGTCCTGCCATCGTACGACCGGTGTGCTCATCGATCAGCACCACTTGCCCGTTTTGCACAATATACTCTACGTCCTTGTGGTAGAGCGCATGCGCGCGCATGCCGGAATAAACGTGGTGCAACAAATTGAGATTGGTGGCCCCGTACAGGTTGTCCCCTTCGTCCAACAGGCCCTCGCTTATCATCAACTCCTCGACAAACTCGTGACCGATTTCGGTGAGCTCTATCTGACGCTGTTTTTCGTCGATAGTGTAGTGCCCTGCTTCGCCCTCGGTATCCAGGCGCAGCAACGGTATCATGCGATTGATTCGGCGGTAGAGCTCCGAACTGTCCTCGGAAGCGCCGGATATGATCAACGGTGTACGTGCCTCATCGATCAATATAGAGTCGACTTCATCGATGATGGCCAGACCCAGGCCGCGCGACATGCGCTCTTCCAATGCAAACGCCATATTGTCGCGCAGGTAGTCGAATCCGAACTCGTTATTGGTTCCGTAGAGAATATCTGCGCTGTAGGCGGCGCGTTTTTCCTCGGGCGTCTGGCCCGAGCGGATCACACCAAAGGACACGCCGAGAAAGTTGTACAGTGGCCCCATCCAGTGCGCGTCGCGGTTTGCCAGGTAATCGTTTACCGTAATCAGGTGCACGCTTTCACCGCTGAGCGCGTTGAGATAAGCCGGCAGGGTCGCCACCAGGGTCTTGCCCTCGCCGGTGCGCATCTCGGCAATCTTGCCCTCATGCAGCGCCATACCGCCGATAAGCTGCACATCAAAATGGCGCAGGCCAAGCACCCGCTCTCCCGCCTCACGGACCACCGCAAAGGCTTCAGGCAGAATAGCGTCCAGTTTGTCGCCTTTCGCCAGACGTGCCTTGAACTCGTCGGTTTTGGCCACCAGCTGCGTATCATTCAGCGCCTTGATATCGTCGGCCAGGGCGTTGATCTGCTTGACGACTTTACCCATTCGCTTCAGCTCGCGACTGTTGCGCGTGCCAAAAACGTTCTTCAGTGTTTTACTTAACATGATGATTCATCGTATTGGGAATATAGAGGAGTCCTGCCGCAATCGTCCGGCTGGGGGCGCAGAGATGAAACAGCGGTAGTTCAGGGTTCGGTGCGAGCGACGTAGCTGGAAGGGTCGACTGAGCGCCCGTTCTTATACACTTCATAGTGCACGTGGGAGCCGGTAGCGCGCCCGGTGGAGCCCATTAGCGCAATGGTGTCACCTTTGCGCACGACGTCGCCGGGCCCAACCAGAATTTCCTTGTTGTGCGCGTAGCGTGTGACGTAATCATCGCCGTGGAACACTTCTACCGTATTCCCGTAGGCACCATCCCTGCCGGTCCAGGTGACCACACCGGAGGCGACAGTCACTACATCCGAACCTGCCTTTCCGGCAAAGTCAAGGCCGGTATGCATGGAACGTTTGCCACTGGTAGGATCGATACGCCACCCGTACCGGGATGACATATACCCGCTTTTGACCGGCCAGCCTGAAAGCGACGCCTGCGACTGCCACTTGCTATTGGTCAGCAGCGATTCGAGCATTTCCAGCTGTTGTTCACGGTTGTCCAGATACGATTCAAACCGCCCCAGCTCACCGTCGAACTGCAGCGAGGAAAAGTCGCCATTGTAGGCACTCAACACGGGGCCACCCAGGGCGGGGGGCTGGCTGAAATCGAATTCCCCCTCCTCCAGATTGGCCATCGTGGTGAGGTGCTGGCCCAGCGCATCTAGCCGCGTCATTCTGGCCTCGAGCTCGGCCAGATTGAGCGTCATGGCCTGCAGCTGTCGCTGGCTCAGGCGCACCTGGTCGCTGACAGGCCCCGACTGGTGTTTTAAGCCGTGCTGAGGCACATCCAGAGCTTCACCGCGCTGCTCGCGCGCACCGCTCTCCTGCCCTGCGATGTAGCCGGACGCCGCCAAACCGAGCGGCAAGCCCAAACAACACAGTGACAGTAGTGCTCGTGACCAACGGCTAAGTTCAATGGAACGCGAGCCACCGTGTTTTCGACTAACAAAAATGACTTTCATTAATTCTTCACTGACAGGGCGATCAATCGTGGAATTTACGCGAGACTATGCCAGAATTCGCGGCCATTTACCAGATAGGCGCGGCAGTAGCGAATTCGCGGATAGACCACCATCAGCGCAATAGGGGCGTCGCTGGCGAGTTCCTGATAAATACACCGCCCAACGCTGTTCCCGTATTGTCGTCCCTGGCGTACTGCCAGTACGGGAACAGAAAGGGTAGCGAATGCCTGCTAGTCGGCCTGACGACGCAGGAACGCAGGAATATCAAAGTATTCCTCACTTCCACTGTCTACCGAAGTTGCACCAGAACCATCTGCCGACCGGTGCGCTTTGCGCAGGGCTGCGGGGCGGTCGTACTTGCTATAGTCGGTCTCTCCGGCGACATCAATCGCAGCCGTTTTAGTCGCGCCCTCTACAATTTGCAGGGGAGTACGCACCTTGCCGCCACCCAGGCCAGTCGCGACCACTGTCACTTTGATCTCTTCCTTCATGCTAGGGTCGATAACGGTTCCCACCACAACTGTCGCTTCCTCGGATGCGAATTCCTCAATGGTTTCACCGACTTCGGAGAACTCACCCAGTGACAGATCGAAACCGGCAGTGATGTTGACGAGAATGCCACGGGCTCCAGACAGATCGATATCGTCCAGCAGCGGGCTACTGATCGCCTTCTCGGCCGCCATGCGCGCCCGGTTTTCACCTTTGGCATATCCCGTACCCATCATTGCCATACCCATCTCGGACATCACCGTGCGCACATCCGCGAAATCAACGTTGATCATGCCGGGACGAATAATCAGATCCGCAATCCCCTGCACCGCACCCAACAGAACATCGTTAGCCTCGCGGAACGCGTCCAACAAACTGGTGTTCTGACCCAGCACCTCAAGCAACTTTTCGTTGGGAATGGTAATCAGGGAATCAACATGCTGTTCCAGTTCAGCCAAACCTGCCTGAGCGATACTCAAACGCTTTTTTCCCTCGAAAGAGAATGGCCGGGTGACCACCGCAACGGTCAAAATACCCAGTTCCCGCGCCACTTCAGCGACTACCGGAGCACCACCGGTACCGGTACCACCACCCATGCCAGCAGTGATAAACACCATATCAGCGCCACGCAGTGCATCGGCTATACGCTCACGATCTTCCATCGCTGCAGCGCGACCAATTTCCGGGTTGGCACCTGCCCCCAAACCCTTGGTGATATCACCGCCCAGTTGCAGCACTGTCTTGGATGCGACATCAGACAGCGCCTGGGCGTCGGTGTTGGCGCAGATAAAATCCACCCCTTCAACGTTATTTTCGATCATATGTTTTACAGCATTGCCTCCACCGCCGCCCACACCGATCACTTTGATAACTGCATTTGATGGAACAGTATCGATTAACTCAAACATAGTCTTACTCCCCTTTTATTTAACGCGCCGCGCCTTCACGCAACCCCTTTACAACAACATAACAGCCACTAACCCACTAAAAATTGCTTAGGAACCACGCCTTGGTTCTACCCCAGGCACTGTCCGACGAGCTGCCGGATTTGGCCGATGAACCCGAGCCATTGTCAGGCCTGTGCGCCAACCCGTACTGCAGCAAACCCACGCTGGTGGCATAGATTGGATTACGCACAATATCGTTCAGACCACGCACAGATTGTGGATAACCCACGCGTACCGGCATGTGAAAAATTTCTTCAGCCAGCTCTACCACCCCTTCCATTTTGGCGGTACCGCCGGTCAACACGACACCCGCTGGCACCATGTCCTCATAACCGCTGCGCCGCAATTCCGCCTGTACCAGTGTGAACAACTCGTCATACCGCGGCTCTACAACTTCCGCCAGCGACTGACGGGACAAATCTCTGGGCGGGCGGTCACCGACACTGGGTACCTTGATGGTGTCGTCCGCGCCAGCCAGCTGTGTGAGCGCACAGGCGTACTTGATCTTGATTTCTTCCGCGTGCTGGGTCGGAGTACGCAGCGCCATGGCGATATCGTTGGTGACCTGATCACCCGCGATGGGAATCACGCCAGTGTGGCGAATCGATCCCTCGGTAAAGATAGCGATATCGGTGGTGCCACCACCAATATCCACCAGGCACACACCTAATTCCCGTTCATCATCGGTCAACACGGAGTAGCTGGACGCAAGCTGCTCCAGAATAATTTCCTCAACCTCCAGGCCGCAGCGACGAATACATTTCTCGATATTCTGTGCGGCATTCACCGCACAGGTCACCAAATGAACCTTGGCCTCCAGGCGCACACCAGACATTCCCAGGGGCTCCTTGATACCCTCCTGGTTGTCGATAATGTATTCCTGCGGCAGGATATGGAGGACCTTCTGGTCAGCAGGAATTGCCACGGCCTGAGCGGCCTCAATGACCCGTTCTAGATCCGCGCGGTACACTTCCTTATCCTTGATCGCCACGATGCCGTGAGAATTCAGGCTGCGAATATGGCTGCCGGCAATGCCCACATAGACCGAGTGAATCTGGCAACCCGCCATCAGTTCGGCCTCTTCTACCGCTCGCTGAATGGACAGCACGGTAGACTCAATATTGACCACCACCCCCTTCTTCATACCCTTGGAGGGATTGGACCCGATACCCACAATTTCAATACTGCCATCCAGGCCAATCTCACCGACAATAGCCACCACCTTGGAGGTACCGATATCCAGACCCACAATCAAACTTTTATCCTGCGCGCTGCCCATGGCAGTGTCTCCCATGTACTATTAACTGTATTCTTATAGTCCCGCCACATGCGACGGGTCCGCCACTGTGGGCTCTTTGAACGCTACTGCTATACCGCTTTCGTAACGCAGATCCACCCGCGCAACTTCGCCCTGCCTGGCAGACAACTCGGTACGATAAATCTCATTAAAACGGTGCATTCGCTCGAGAAAATCAGAGCTGCCGAGGCTCACTTGCATCCCACCCTCCAGCACCGCCTCCAGCTGTTCGCGCTCATCCATGGCGAGCTGCTCCACCGCCAGATTCAGCGGTGCGAGAATTTCTGCGAGCCGTTGATACTTTTCTACCAATGCCTTGGCGGAGCCCTTCGGCCCATGAAGTTTTGGCAGCGACTCCCAATCACCGTCTTTATCAGAGTGGAACAAGCCGCCCTCATGATTGAGAAAACCGTCCTGACCCCACCGCGCTATCGGCAATTCCTCCACTACGTGAATTTCCAACGCATTGGGCCATTTGCGGCGCACGCTGGCCTCGTAAATCCAGGGCAGCCCCTCCAGTTGCCGCTGTATCTGCTGCAGATCAGCACTGAGGAAACCACCGACCAGACCCGGCTGCACCATATCCTGCACCGCCTGTGCCTGGGTATGCTCTAACTCGCCAGTAACACTGACACGCTGCACGGGCAGACTCTGCACAGTGACAAAGGCCTTGATCGCAGCCGTGAGCACCATCGCAGCCCCAAGCAAAATCAACAGCCGGTTCAACCAGACTGAAGACTGTCCATCCGCCTTGCCCGCTGATTTCTCCGCCACCACGGTTTTGCGCGTCGCACCCTGCGGTGCCCGTTGACCTCGTGCTTTGACCAGCTTTTTTTGCGGCGCACGGCGCGCATCCCTGCGATCCATTTTGGGGCGTTCACCTGTCCCGGTTCTGCGAAATAATCCAGCCATAGTCAGTGTCCCTCCTGCAGGCTCAAATCCACGATACGCTGCACCAACTCAGGTATTGTCATACCCGTGGCAGCGGCCGCCATCGGCACAAGGCTGTGGGAGGTCATGCCTGGAACAGTGTTGACTTCCAATACAAAAAAACAGCCAAAGGCGTCGCGCATCAGATCCACACGACCCCATACGGCGCAACCCAGAGAGCGAAAAGCGCGCAGCGACAGCGCTGCAATTTCAGCCTCTTCACTGTCCGTCAAGCCGCTGGGGCAGTGGTAGCGCGTGTTGTTGGAGACGTACTTGGCCTCGTAATCATAAAATTCGTTGTCCGTCTCCAGCCGTATCGACGGCAGGGCCTGGCCACCCAAAATGGCTACGGTATACTCGGGGCCGTCAATAAACTGCTCTGCCAGCACCTCGCCTGCATAGCGGCTCGCCAGCTCGAACGACTCGCGCAACGCGCTCGCACTGCTGGCCGTAGTCATGCCAATGCTGGAACCTTCGCACGCGGGCTTGACGAACACCTTGCCGAGACGGTCAATCACACCCTGCCAGTCGGTATCCTTATCCAGTGTCACGAAGCCGGCAGTTGGCAGATCAATGCCCTGCCACAATTGTTTGGTGCGCGTCTTATCCATGGCCAGTGCCGAGCCCAGCACACCTGAACCGGTATAGGGAATACCCAACGTCTGTAACGCACCCTGCATACTGCCGTCTTCCCCACCCGGACCGTGCAGGATAATAAACGCCACACTCACGCCATCGAGTTGCGCCGCCCAGTTCGGCTGGGACGGGTCTACCTCGACTACGTCCAAGCCCAGCGATTGCAGGGCTTCACTCACAGTCTTGCCGCTGTTGAGTGACACCTCGCGCTCGGCCGAGTTACCGCCCAATAAAACGGCAATCTTGCCATCGCGCAATTGATCCAGACTCATAGCAGCGCTCCCTGTTTGACATACAGGGTAGCCAGATCCTGCGCCAGGCGCGAAACGTTGCCAGCGCCCTGAGTGACAACCACGTCGCCATCCTGAACGATGGTGCTTAATAATTCGGGAACGTCTTCTATACGCTCGGCGAAGATGGGTTCCACCTGCCCGCGCAGGCGTATGCTTCGCGTCAGACTGCGGCTGTCGGCACCGGGGATGGCCGCTTCACCCGCGGCATAGACGTCCAACAACACCAACACATCACAAGCTGACAGCACCGCCACAAAATCTTCATACAGATCGCGCGTACGGGTGTAGCGATGCGGCTGATAGATCATCACCACCCGGCGATTCGGCCACGCCTGACGAACCGACTCGAGTGTCGCGCGAACTTCTGTAGGGTGATGACCATAATCGTCAACCAGTTCCGCAGTGCCACCCAGGAAAGTGAGTTCACCCAGACGAGTGAAGCGTCGACCGACCCCCGCGAATCCCACCAAGCCCTGTTGAATAGCGGTATCGGCCAAACCTTCATCACAGGCCACGACCACCGCCGCAGTAGCGTTCAATACATTGTGTGCGCCCGGCATGTTCAGATTGATCGCCAGCGGTGCAGCATCACCCGGTCGCTGTACAGTGAAAGCCGTGGTCAATCCATTGCGCTGCATATCTGTAATGCGGTAATCGGCATCGTCAGCAAAACCGTAGGTGATCACATGCCGGGTAATTTCCGGCAACATCTCACGTACTACTGGATCGTCGACGCACAATACAGCGACCCCATAAAACGGCAGGTTGTGCAAAAACTCCAGAAAGGTGCGTCGCAGGATCGCAAAGTCGCCATCATAGGTTTCCATGTGATCCGCTTCGATATTGGTCACCACCGTGACCATCGGCTGCAGGTGCATGAAAGACGCGTCGCTCTCGTCAGCTTCGGCAATCAGGATACGACCTGCGCCAAGCTGTGCATTGCTGCCAACGCTATTGACCAGCCCACCGATGACAAACGTGGGATCGAGGCCAGCCTCGCCAAACACAGCGGCAATCAGGCTGGTGGTAGTCGTCTTTCCATGCGTGCCGGCCACAGCAATACCATGACGGTAGCGCATTAACTCGGCTAACATTTCCGCACGCGGTACGACCGGAATTCTGGCAGCGCGCGCAGCAATTACCTCGGGATTCTCTTCATCGACAGCACTTGAGGAGACCACCACGTCGGCGCAGCCAATATTTTCTGCGGCATGCCCGACAAAAATCTCGACGCCACGCGCCTCCAGACGCTCGGTGACAACGCTGGTGAGCAGGTCGGACCCGGCAACGTTATAGCCCAGGTTAACCAACACCTCGGCGATACCGCTCATGCCGGAACCCCCAATACCAATCATATGAATGCGGCGAATGCGGCGCATCGCAGGTTGGCGGAAGGCGCTGCCGTTATCAGGCATACATCAACTCCTCGCAGCAGTCACTGACACGCGCCGCCGCATCCGGCGTCGCTGCAGCAAAAGCAGCCGCGGCCATTACAGACAGGCGCTGTGGATTACCGTATAACTCTCTCAGGAGCTCGTACACCGACTCTGCAGTCATCTCACTCTGGGGCAATAAGATGCCACCATCACAATCTGTCAGCGCGCGAGCGTTGGCGCTCTGGTGATCATCGATCGCTTGTGGCAGTGGTACCAGAATCGCCGGGCGACCCATCACGCAAAGCTCGGCAATGGTCAGGGCACCGCAGCGGCACACTACGAGATCCGCCCACGCATAGGCCACGGCCATATCTTCTATAAACGGTACAACCTGCACACCCTGATCCAGCAATTTACCGTAGCGCTGCCGCACATCACCGTCGTGTCCAGCGCCGCTCTGATGATGCACTTTTATCACCGCGCCCTGCGTTTCCACCAAAGCCTGAACGGCCGCTGGCACCACCTCGTTGATAGCTCGCGCGCCCAGACTGCCGCCGAGCACCAGCAACTGTAATGGTCGCTGTCCATCGAAACCGTAATGACTTTTCGCCCGCGCCTGCAACAGCTCCCGACGCACGGGATTACCCAGCACGCTGAAGCTAACGTCGTCGCGGAACGCTCCGGGAAAGCCTGCCACGATTTTTGTCGCCAGCGGGGCCAATATTCGATTGGCGGTACCTGCCACCGCATTCTGCTCGTGAATCAGCAGTGGTTTACGCAACACCCAGGCAGCGACACCAGCCGGACCGGCGACATAACCACCCATGCCCACCACGCACTTGGGCGCGCGGCGAAACACCAACCACAACGCCTGTAATGAAGCGCCCATCAGAAACAACAGCGCCAACAATTTGTGCAATATGCTTTTACCACGCACACCGCGCACCGAAAGACAGTGCAACTCGATACCAGCCGCTAACGCCACGCGATACTCAAGACCGCGCGCTGTGCCCACCCACTCCACACGGTAACCGCGCGACAACAATTCTGTGGCCACCGCCAGTGCGGGGTAGACGTGGCCGCCCGTGCCTCCGGCCATCATCAGCACGAGAGGTTTCGAGGCCGTCATGACGCCTGCCTCCGCGGCGGTGGCGGCATACGGATATCGCGATCGATACGCAGTACCAGACCCAGCATCGCGCAGCACACTACCAGGCTGGTACCGCCATAGCTGACGAATGGCAGCGTCAGGCCTTTGGTTGGCAGCAGACCAGAACTCACGCCCATATTGACGAACGCCTGACCCGAAAACACCAGCGCGACGCCGTAGCATATGTAGGCGCCAAATGCCTTGCCTGTGCGTATCGCGCGCAGGCCTGTCCACATAATTCTACCGATAAGGGCAGCAAACAAAGCGATGATAGCAACCGCGCCGAGGAAACCGGTTTCTTCAGCCCAGATGGAAAAAACAAAATCGGTATGCGCCTCGGGCAAGTAGAAGAGCTTCTGCACACTGTTGCCAAGACCAACGCCAGTCCATTG
The DNA here is from genome assembly GCA_963934845.1 of uncultured Halioglobus sp. Lineage (GTDB taxonomy): Bacteria > Pseudomonadota > Gammaproteobacteria > Pseudomonadales > Halieaceae > Marimicrobium. The sequence continues at coordinate 70,956 of CAWWAG010000010.1, forward strand.
GCCACGTCCAAAGGCGATCAGCGATTGCGTCAACTGAAAACCGGTATCATAAGGGTCCGCCCAGGGATCTGTGTAAGCGGTCAAACGTTTTACCCGGTAGGGCTCTGCCACCACTAGCACCAACAGGGCACCAAGCGCACCCAGTACGACCACCATAAAGTGGCCTACCTTGACCCCGGCCAGGAACAACATGCCGAAGGCTGTCGCCGCCACAATAACGGTGGCGCCAAAATCCGGTTCTATCATCAGCAGTAAAGTGGTCGCGAACAACACCGTCATCGGTTTGAGAAAGCCCTGCCACTGATTTCGCATCTCGTGTTCGCGACGCACCATGTACGCGGCCAGATAGACCACCACGGCGAGTTTGGCAAACTCCGAAGGCTGCAGCGTAAACGACCCCAGCGGCAACCAACGCTGACTGCCGTTGACCTCACGACCAACACCAGGAATGAGCACCAGAATCAACAGCGCCAGCGCGCCGAACAGCCACCACCAGCTACTCACCTGCCAAAACTCCGTCTTCACGCAGTAGCATGCGGCCGCTGCAACAATACCCGCCAGCAGGTACACAGAATGCCGCTGGCTGTGATACCAGGCGTTCTGGAAATGCCATTCGGCATACTCGATAGACGCAGAGGTAATCGCCACCAAACCGACCAGCAACAGAGCCAATCCCAGCAGGACAAGTGTTGCGTCAGGCGCACCAATGGCGAAGAGCGAGTTTCTGGATAGCCTCATAGTGGCTCCTCCGCCAGAACCCTGACCCGTGCGGCAAACGTATTGCCGCGTTCGACGTAACCACTGAACATATCGAAGCTGGCACAGGCAGGCGACAACAGCACTACATCGCCACGCGCGGCCCGACTTGCCGCTGCGGCTACGGCTGCCTCCAACGAAGCCACCCGCAGTACCGGCACAGAACGGGACAGCGCCCGTTCAAGCAACGAGGCGTCTTCACCCAGCAACAGCAGCAGTTTGCAGTGTCGCGCAACAGCCGTTTGCAGCTGGCCAAAATCTGCACCCTTGCCCTGGCCACCGGCAATCAGCAGGATATTGCGTTCGCCGCCCAGGCCATACAGAGCGGCTTCAGTAGCGCCTACATTGGTACCCTTTGAATCGTTGACATAGCGAACGCCGTCAACCTCAGCCACCAGTTCACAGCGATGTGGCAAGCATCTGAACGTTCGCAGAGTGTCTGTCATACTGGCTGGTGGCAGGCCGACGCTATACCCCAGCGCTATCGCTGCGAGAGCATTGGCCACATTATGGCGCCCCGCCAGACTCAACTCGGCCACGGGTATCAGCAGATCATCGCCGTGGCAAAGGTATTCCACCCCGGTATCCTCGCGCAGTCCGAAACCACGCGTCTCGGGCTCACCCATGCGCCAGCTCACCACATCCACATCAGCGCTGAATACAGGGATCGTGAGCGGATCATCCCGATTGACGACCGCCTTTTTGCAGCCATTGAAAATGCGGTGTTTAGCCTTGCGATAGCGCGGCATCGTGCCGTGCCGGTCCAGATGGTCTGCGCTGACATTGAGTACAGTCGCCACCTCCAGTCCCAGGCGATGTGCGCGCTCCAGTTGGAAGCTGGACAACTCCAGCACATACAATTCCCGCTCAGGCGCCAGTAGTTCCAGTGCAGGCGTGCCAAGATTGCCACCTACACCCACGTTCAGCTTGGCGTCTCGCGCCATCTGGCCCAGCAATTCCGTCACGGTGGACTTGGCGTTTGAACCTGTGATTCCGACCACGGGCGCAGTCGCCTCGCGCACAAACAGGTCTATATCGCCGATCACCTCGACGCCTGCAAGCACCGCGTCCACCACAATGCTCGCATCCATGGCAACGCCGGGGCTGACAATCAACTCGACTGCACCGTTGATAAGTTCCTGCGGATAATCACCAGCATACACTTCTATCCCGGGCATCTCGCGCCGCAGCTCGGCCAGTCTTGGCGGCTGTGCACGCGTATCCACCACTGCAAAGTGCAGGCCACGCTGCAGCAAAAAACGCGCGCATGACAGCCCGGTGGTACCCAAACCAACCACTACCCGGTACTCAGTGTTCGCTACTTTTTGTGAGGCCACTTTTACTGTCACCTAGCGCAACTTCAACGTGGCCAGCCCAAACAGGACCAGCATCACGGTAATAATCCAGAAACGCACGATCACGCGTGGCTCCGGCCACCCTTTTAATTCAAAGTGGTGGTGGATAGGCGCCATGCGAAATACACGCTTGCCCGTGAGCTTGAAAGACGCCACTTGCACAATCACCGACACCGTCTCTACGACAAAGATGCCGCCCATAATAAAAAAGACGATTTCGTGGCGAGTGATCACCGCTACAATACCCAGTGCAGCACCGAGCGCCAGCGCTCCAACGTCGCCCATAAAGACCTGGGCGGGGTAGGTGTTGAACCACAGAAAGCCAAGCCCGGCACCGGCGATACTGCCGCAAAACACGGCCAGCTCGCCGCTACCAGCCACATAGGGAATGTGCAGGTAGTTGGCAAAATCCACGCGCCCGGTGAGGTAAGCTATGATTCCCAGCGCAGTCCCGACCAGCACAGTCGGCAGAATGGCAAGGCCGTCCAAACCGTCGGTCAGATTCACTGCATTACTCGCACCGACAATCACGAAATACGTCAGCAGAATGAACAGCGGCCCCATGCTCCAAACGAAATCCTTGAAGAACGGAATGTATAGCTCAGTGGTCACTGGCGTATCGAAGGCGAAGTAGAGATAGAGCGCAGCCGTCAGCCCGATCAGCGACTGCCACAAATATTTCCAGCGTGCCGGCAGACCACGCGAATTCTTCTCTACGACCTTGCGAGAGTCATCAACCCAACCCACCACGCCGAACCCCGCCGTTACCAGCAGTGCCAACCACAGGTAGGCGTTGCTCAAATCTCCCCACAGCAAAGAGGACACTGCGATGGCCACTAGCAGCAGCGCACCACCCATGGTCGGTGTCCCCGCCTTACTCAGGTGACTCTGCGGACCATCGTCGCGTACGGATTGGCCCATCTGGTAAAATTTAAGCCGGCGAATCATCAGTGGACCTACCATCAACGAGATAGTGAGGGCTGTACCCGCCGCGAGTATGCCGCGCAGTGTCAAGTACTGAAACACGCGAAACGCGCTCTGGTATTGGATGAGGTATTCCGCCAGCAGCAATAACATGATCAGTGCCCCCCAGCCGTCAATTCTGGCAGCAACACATGCAGCAGTTGTTCCATACCCGCGCCGCGCGATCCCTTGATCAGAACAGTGTCGCCCTCACCAAACCGCCTCTCCAGTGCAACCAGTGCTACAGCGCGATCCTCGAAGTATCGGCCACTGGCACCAAACGCGTTTACGCACACCTCAAGTTCCGGCCCCACACCCCACAGCTGATCGATGCCCGCCGCGCGGGCGTAGGCGCCTATCTCGCGATGCATTTCACTGCTGTTTTCGCCCAACTCTCTCATCGCACCCAGCACCAGCGTGCGGCGACCGGAGCAGGCCGCCAACACATCGATAGCCGCGCGCACCGAACCCGGATTGGCGTTGTAACAATCATCGATTACGACGGCGCCCTGTGACGAACGCAGTGAACGCAAGCGACCACCCACGGGCTGCAGAGATTCCAATCCGTCACGAATGTCCGTCAGCCCAACATCACACGCCATACCCACTGCAACCGCCGCCAAGGCGTTGGAGACGTTGTGCACACCAGGCAAATTTAGCCGCATCGCCATATCACCCACCGGCGTAGACACCGTAAAACTGACGCCCTCTGCGCCCCGACTTTGTACATCCCGAGCGCTGATAGCAGCCGGTTGCTGCACGCCAAAATCGATCACGCTGGCTGCGCCCGCGCGCTTGCGCCACGCCTTGGCCCACGGCTGATCAGCATTGATCACGGCGAGGTCGCTCGTACCCAGGCGATCGAAAATCTCACCCTTGGCCGCCGCTACGCCATCGATACTGCCGAAGCCCTGCAGGTGTGCGGGCATGGCATTGAGCAGTAGTGCAACAGTGGGCCGCGCCATTTCGCACAAGCAATCGATATCCCCCGCCTTGGCCGCGCCCATTTCAACAACTGCGAATTCAACCCCAGGGCGCAACCGCAGCAGGGTCAGCGGTACGCCGATTTCATTGTTGAAATTACCTTCAGTCGCCAGTGTTTCTCCGCGCTGCGACAGCACCGCATACACCATATTCTTGACGGTGGTTTTACCGCTGCTACCGGTAATGGCCACCAACGGGCCGCTAAACAACTGGCGGTTGTAGGCGCCCAGCTGTCCCAATGCTTGCAGCGTATTCGCCACCTGTAACTGGGGCAGTGTGCCGGCAACCGGCACTGTTACCAACGCTGCTGCAGCGCCGTCACTCTGCACCTGCAACGCATAGTCATGGCCGTCAAAGTTGTCCCCGCGCAGCGCCACGAACAAATCACCAGCTCGCACAGAGCGGCTGTCTGTGGAGACCCCGGTAAATGCCTGGTCGACACCAAGCAATTTTGCGGCCAGCGGCTGCAGCAGTTCTGATAACGTCATATTACGCATCACGATGTCGCTCTCCCGGCCAATGCGGCGCGTGCATGCGTCTCATCGCTGAAGGGTAGACGCACACCGTCAACCAGCTGGTAGTCCTCGTGACCTTTACCCGCAATAACCACACAATCACCCGCCTCGGCTGCGGCCACCGCAAGCGCAATAGCCTCCGCGCGATCGGCCACCAGTCGGTAATCACCCGTACATCCGGTTTCGATTTCACGCATGATTTTCAGCGGCTCCTCACTGCGTGGATTGTCACTGGTTACCATCACACGATCCGACAGCGCACATGCAACACGCCCCATCACCTGGCGTTTTTCCCGGTCCCTGTCGCCGCCACAACCAAACACGGTGACGAGGGCACCACTGACGTGCGGACGCAGCGCTTTGAGCACCTGCTCCAGCGCGTCTGGCGTATGCGCGTAATCCACAATCACCTGCAGACCCAGTGTATTGGGAATAAGTGCCATGCGACCACGAACAGGCTGCAGGCGGGCCACCGCATCCAGTGCGGCTGGCAGGTCTTCACCGCCCAACACCACAGCCGCGATTGCCGCGGCCAGATTGGCAAGATTAAAATCACCTGGCAGAGGGCTGAAGAATTCCGCAATTCCCCACGGGCTATGCAGCTCTGCATACACACCATCGGTTTGAAACCGAGCATTTGTAACACGCACATCAGCGGCTGCACCACTGGCTGAATAGGAGACAATCTGAACACCCTCGGCCACAGCCAAGCGCACTCGAGCGGCGAAGGGATCGTCGGCGTTAATCACCGCGTAGCGCAAACCATCGCTGGCAAACAGGCGCAACTTGGCGCGGCCGTAGGCATCCATGCTGCCGTGATAGTCGAGGTGATCGTGCGACAAGTTGGTGTAGATAGCGGTCGAGAATTCAACGCCGTTCACCCGCCCCTGTTCCAGCGCATGCGAGGATACTTCCATGCTAACCGCCACCACATCCTGTGCCAGCCACTGTGCCAGTTGCAACTGCAGTGACAATGCATCTGGCGTGGTGTTGGCCGCATCCTGAACATCATCTGCAAGTGTAGCGCCCAACGTACCGATGACGCCGCAAGGTTTGCCTAAAGCCCGCGTGAGTTGCGCGATTATGCGGCTAGTCGTAGTTTTGCCATTGGTGCCGGTAACACCCATCACATGCATCGCATGGCTGGGCTTGCGATAAAATCGAGCGGCGAGCACACCCGCTTCAAAGTGCAGCTCCGGCAGCTCTACCAATGGCACTGGAATGGCCTCAACAAAACCTGCAACCGGCGCCTCGGCCACTACTGCGGCAGCGCCGTTGGCAACTGCCTGCTGAATAAACTGGCGGCCGTCATACATCCCCCCCCGCAACGCCACAAACAAGTCCCCGGGCCGCACTTTGCGACTGTCCAACTGCATACCACTGATCATGGTGTCGGCAAACGCCCCGTTAGCACTGCCCAGCAGTTGTGGCAGTGACATCGGCTCTACCAAAAAGGGTTGCGTGGCCAGCATCAGGTACTACCGCCCGCTGTTTTGGTGGGTGTCGCGCCCACCGTACTAATGTCCGAAGGTGGCACATTGAGAAGACGCATGGTCGCGCCGGTCATCTCTGAAAAGACCGGCGCCGCGACTGCGCCACCGCCGTACAGCGCGCCTTTTGGGTCGTTGATAACAACCACTGTCACAATGCGCGGGTTATCAACCGGCGCCACCCCTGCAAACAACGCGACATATTTATTTTTCTCGTAACCGCCAGGCCCGACCTTGTGCACTGTGCCGGTCTTGCCACCGACCTGGTAACCCGGGACGCGCGCTTTACGCGCAGTGCCTTCTTCATCGGTTACGGCATGCAGCATGGTCATAATCTGTGCAGCCGTTTTGGACGTAATCACACGTTTACCCGCCGGCACCTCATCCAGTGCCAACAGCGATACCGGCTGCTGCACGCCGCCATTGGCGAACACTGAGTAAGCGCTGGCGAGTTGCAGTGGTGTGGCGCTGATGCCGTAACCAAAGGCCAGCGACACTTTTTCAGTGGCGTACCAGCGAGGTCGATTTGGCAGATTGCCAACGCTTTCTCCGGGGAACCCGGTGCCCGGCGGCTGCCCAATTCCAAACCGGTGAAAGACTTCCCAGATGGGCTCGTGACCGAGGTCCAACGCAATCTTGGTAACGCCGACCTGACTCGATTTTTGCAGTACCCGCGTCATACTGATCAGGCCGTAGTTGCGCGGGTCCGGATAGACCTTGGGCCCCACACGAATACGGCCAGGTGAGGTATCAATCATTGTTTCGGGTGTAAATCGACCACTCTCCAACGCCGCAACCATGGTCAGGGACTTCATAGTGGAACCGGGCTCATAGACATCGGTAATCGCGCGATTACGCATGCCTTCCGAACCCCCGGACTTCTGTCCATTCGGGTTGTAGACCGGATAGTTGACCATGGCCAGCACTTCGCCGGTATGACTGTCCAACGTCACAACGGTACCCGACTCAGCACCCAGTGCGGTGACCGCACGCTGCAGTTCGCGATGCTGCACATACTGCAGGCGCAAGTCGATGCTCAAGCGTATGTCTTTTCCCTGTTGTGCAGGCTGCAGCACACCGATATCGCGCACCACCTCGCCATGCAGGTCCTTGATATACTTTTTCCTACCCGGCACACCTTGCAACCGCTTGTTGTAGGTCAACTCCAGCCCCGCAATCCCCTGACCATCAACATTGGTGAACCCAACCAACTGCGCAGCAACCTCGCCGGCAGGATAGAAACGGCGGTATTCACGCTCCCCAAAAACACCCGAAATCTTCTTGTCCAGAATTGTTCGGGCCTGCCCCGGCACTTGGTGGCGCAGCAGGTACATGAACTGTTTACCATCGTAGTGGGCCAGCTTTTCCTGCAGCGTTGGCAATTCCATATCAAGGGCCTGCGCCAACTCTTCCAGACGCGTTGAATCCTTCAGCAACTGCGGATTTGCCCAGATCGACACCACCGGCGTACTCACCGCCAGCGGCTCGCCACGGCGATCCGTGATCACCCCGCGATAGGCCGGTATCTCCGCCATGCGCACCGAGCGCATGGCGCCCTGGTCCTGCAGGAATTCGTGGCCGTGCTCCAGATCGAGTATCTGCAGGGATAACACTCGCCATACCAACAGGAACAAAAGGAGCCCTAACACGCCAACTACCGCGTAGAAGCGCCACAGCGGCAGCGGCTGACTGACCACCCGCCTCATTGTGGAATTACCTTGAATAGCGCAAGGTCCGGCGCCGCCATTCCCAGATCACCGCGCGCGACTTTTTCCACCCGGTAGTGCGAAGCCCAGGTACTTTGCTCCAACAACAGGCGCCCGTAATCTTCCTGCAGATACCACTGCGATGACTCCAGCACCTGAAGTTGCGTGTAAAGGGCGCGGCAGGCGTGGGTAGAGTAGATCGTGGCAAAAGCAGACACCAAAGTCAGCATCAGCAGCACAGCATTGCAGACGAGCAGTTCGCGACTGCCTCTCTGTGGGCGCTGTCTCTCGCTGGTGCGTATTACGCTGGTGTCTAACACTGTAATTTACCCAATCTCCGCTTAACTTATTTTTTCGGCAACACGCATCACTGCACTGCGCGCTCGAACATTGCCAGCCACTTCCTCATCACTCGCCCGAGCCGCTTTCGCCACCAGACGCATGCGCCGATTGAGCGCACTCTCGGTCACCGGCACACCGCGTGGCAGTGAATCCCCGCGCGCCATGTCGCGCATATAGCGTTTGACTAAACGATCTTCCAGCGAGTGGAAACTAATCACCACCAGGCGACCACCCACTCGCAACAAATCCAGAGCGACCGACAGAAACCGCTCCAGATCCTCCAGCTCGCGATTCACTTTGATGCGAATCGCCTGAAAAGAGCGGGTAGCTGGATGTTTATGTTTTTCCCATCGCGGGTGCGCGTCGCTGACTATTTTGGCCAACTGCGCCGTGGTCTCAATCGGGGACTCCTCCCGCGCGGCGATAATCGCGGTAGCGATACGGCGTGCAAAACGCTCCTCGCCGTACTCCTTCAACACACCGGAAATATCCTGAAGAGCGGCATAAGACAACCATTGCGCCGCTGTTTCTCCGCGACTGGTGTCCATGCGCATATCCAGAGGGCCATCCTTCATGAAGCTGAAACCGCGCTCACCCTCGTCAAGCTGCGGACTGGAAACACCCAGATCCAATAAAATGCCATGAACGGCGTTAATCCCCATCCCACGCAGTTGATGGGGAAGCGCAGCGAAGGACCCGTGGAAGAACTCAAACCTGGGATCTTTCTCTGCCAACTCATGCGCCACCGTCTGGGCGGCAAGGTCCTTATCCACGCCCAGCACACGGCCGTCGCCGTTCAGATTCTGCAACAGGGAACGACTGTGTCCACCGCGGCCAAAGGTGCCATCCACATAAAACCCGCCGGGTAGCGTGACCAGAGCCTCTACAGCCTCGCACAACAGAACAGTTTGATGCATAGCGGCCCCCTAGAGCGTGAGCGACATCAGTTCATCGGGCAATTCGACTTCTGGACCAGAATCCAGCAGCGCCTGGTCTCTTTCGGCCAGCCACAATGGCTCTGACCACAACTCCAATTTTTTACCCTGACCCACCAGCACCACACTTTTATAAAGCTGCGCATAGTCACGCAGTGATTGCGGCAGCAGCAGGCGACCGCTACCGTCCATTTCCAGATCTGTGGCGTAACCCAACACCAGTCGCTGAAAACGTTTTACCGCAGGCTTAAGTGCTGGTAGGTTCTGGATATCTTTTTCAATTCGTTCCCACTCGGGCAGTGGGTAAATCACAAGGCATGCCACTTGCGTATCGATCGTTACAACAACCTGACCCTCGGATTGCTCACGCAACGGCTCGCGCTGACGGGTTGGCATAGCCAATCGCCCCTTGGCGTCCATATTGATATGTTGCACTCCGCGAAACACTCTGGCTTTCCCCGCTTAAATTTGACTTTTTACCCACAAAAATCCAAAAAATCCCACATACTTCCACTTTTCGACACTATAGGTCTGCCATCGAGAGGGTGTCAAGTGAGCTCGCTAGAAAAAACGTTGTGATTTCAGTTAATTAGCGTGACTTGAGAGGGTTGGAGCACGGGTACTTTGGGTAGTAGTGCTGAGAATAATCCTTTAAAACAGACCGGTAAAGTCACTACCTAAGGATTCACTTTAAGTTAAAGGCTTTATAGTTCTAAAAAATATAATTTATAGGCCACATTATTATAATGAGCGAGCTTATAATTGAAACATAAAGCAAAAAGGAGGCAGACCCCACTTCCCTTTAGCGCTTAAACAGGAAGTGGGGTCTGCCCCCTTTTTTCTTTTAAAAGACGAGTCGGTCGATAAGCCGGGTTCTGTCGTGGACGATCATTCATCTGCGACAGGTGTCACCACCTGC